>NZ_JBQKJL010000085.1:0-317 GCF_052117285.1 Lawsonibacter sp. LCP25S3_E2 | reverse complement strand
GCGGTATGTACTAAGGCAAATTACTGTGAAGCCCGCGGCCTTGCGCCGCGGGCTTTTTTATGGGCTGGGGCTTGTGGGCGAAGCCGACCCAGGGGGCCCCGGCAAAGCCCAGTGAAACGGCTTTGCCGGGGAGAGGAGGAGCGACAAAGTGAGCGAGGCCTGCCCGCTTTTGGGCGGGGTGAGCGATACGACGTCCGCGACGACGAAGCCCCCCGCCCCTGCTGCTCCTGCTGCCCCTGATATGGGCGGTATGTACTAAGGCAAATTACTGTGAAGCCCGCGGCCTTGCGCCGCGGGCTTTTTTATGGGCTGGGGCT
>NZ_JBQKJL010000084.1:0-340 GCF_052117285.1 Lawsonibacter sp. LCP25S3_E2 | reverse complement strand
ATAGGCGTAGGTGGGGAACCGCCTGAACTGAAACATCTAAGTAGGGCGAGGAAGAGAAATCAACAGAGATTCCGCTAGTAGTGGCGAGCGAACGCGGAAGAGGGCAAACCGGAGGATTTATTCTCCGGGGTTGTGGACTGACACAACGGAGCAATAGGTTAGGCGAACGGCATGGGAAGGCCGGCCATAGCGGGTGAGAGCCCCGTAGCCGAAAACTGATTTGTTCCAGTCAGGATCCAGAGTACCGCAGGACACGTGAAACCCTGTGGGAAACTGGGGGGACCACCCTCCAACCCTAAATACTACTTGATGACCGATAGAGGAGCAGTACCGTGAGGGA
>NZ_JBQKJL010000083.1:0-345 GCF_052117285.1 Lawsonibacter sp. LCP25S3_E2 | reverse complement strand
GGTCATCCCTCCCATCTTCATCCCATTCTGCTCATGGAGTTTGGGGGCGAACAATTCCTGTTCCGTTTGGATGCTCCACTCGTCCGAATTCCAAAAGTGGACATACAATTCGCCACCGTCATCCACGGAGATCTCCCGCTGCTCAAACCCCTCGCACCAGCCATCAGAAGCCTGTCCGGTGATGTACTCTTTTAGGGCAGAAAGTTCCTCTTGGCTGAGTTCTCCGGCGACACAGCATTCCGCCACGCCCCAGAGCTGCCGATCACGCTCCTCCACGGTGAAGACGGCGGAGCGCACCTTGCGGTCAACGCTGTCAGCACCATCATACCAATGCATGAGACCCCG
>NZ_JBQKJL010000082.1:0-370 GCF_052117285.1 Lawsonibacter sp. LCP25S3_E2 | reverse complement strand
TACATGAACATGAAGCATCTGGAGGCGACCGTTGAGGATGCCTCCATTGCTGGCTGACTTCATTCATAACAGAGTCTGCGAACTAAAGTGCGAAAAATTCTTGACACGACCTAAACGCCAACGCGGCAGCGTAACGTCTGCTTTGCATAGGCTGCCTATAATTTAAAGAAAAACCCGGCCCGTGTTACTCACAGGGCCGGGATATTTTATACTGTATTGTTACATTAGACTTAAGAATCATTTGATTGGGTGCCGTCAAGGGTGCCGTCAAGATTTATGCGCAAAATTATTTGCAGGCTCCGGCTGAATGAAGTCAGCCGGCAATAGAGGCGTCGTACAGAGCCGCCTCCAAGTGCTTCATGTTCATGTA
>NZ_JBQKJL010000081.1:0-420 GCF_052117285.1 Lawsonibacter sp. LCP25S3_E2 | reverse complement strand
AGATTTCATGTCGTGAGCAATGTTTTTCCCAAGTACCAAATGCTCACCTTTTGAGTACCCGGAAAGATGAGGGCCTTTTGCAAGAGTGAGTGCCCTGGGGGCCTAATGCTCGCATCGGTGCCAATAGGGGCCAAGTGCTCACATCGGTGCCCAAAGCCCTTTTGCACTAATTTTGAGTACCCTAAGTGTATGCCCTCTGGCGGTTTAGGGACTGGGTAAGCCGGTAGCTTTCCCCAGAGAAAATCACAATATGGCTGTGGTGGATAAGCCGGTCAACGAGCGCCGCAGTCAGGCGGTTGTCCCCAAAGACAGTGTTCCACTGAGAGAACTCCAGGTTTGAAGTAATAATCAGGCTCTTGCGCTCGTAGCAATCGGAAATCACTTGGAACAGCAGTTCAGCGGCGTCCTTGTGCAGAGGGA
>NZ_JBQKJL010000080.1:0-447 GCF_052117285.1 Lawsonibacter sp. LCP25S3_E2 | reverse complement strand
AGACCTGACGTGCGTGCAAAGGAGCCTGTTGTTCTCGTCGCAGATGCGGATTTCGCTCATGGTGGCCTTGAGCAGCGCCGGCTTACCGTGCATGGTATACGCGACAGAGTAGTAGTGACCATCGTATTCAAGATGATAATTGTCCGGCACGCGGAGGAAATACTTGTAATCACAGACGGTGAAGTGCCCTGTGGGGAGCGCCTTCATGCGCGGCTTGTCATAGATCTCAAATGCATGCTGTCTGGATTTGCGGATGTCGCGCTGGTTTCGGAAGTTGCGCTGGTTGATATCAGCAATGATGCGCTCGGCCTCCATGTTCAGAGCTTCAATACTCGAATAGGGAGCGTTTTCTTTCAGCTTCTCAATCAGATGGGTCTCCAGATAGCGCACATGGTTTTCAACCGTTGGCTTGCCCTTGGGCTTGCGTGGAGGTGGAGGAAGGACAAC
>NZ_JBQKJL010000079.1:0-480 GCF_052117285.1 Lawsonibacter sp. LCP25S3_E2 | reverse complement strand
AGCTCTCCGCCGATATTATCATCAAGCAGACGGTGTCGCTGTCCCCGGAAATAGTCCTGGAGGAAAATACCGACATAGAAGCATGGGATGCGGTCATCGAAAATAACGATGAATTATTGGAAAAGTATATCGCAGGAGAACCAATCAGCCGGGAAAAACTTGCGCGGGAGGAACAGCAGCGGGTTCAAGACGCCTCCCTGTTCCCAGTCTATCATGGCAGCGCCAAAAATGGCCTTGGCATTCAACCGTTGATGGATGCGGTGACAGGGCTGTTCCAACCGATTGGGGAACAGGGGGGCGCCGCCCTATGCGGCAGCGTTTTCAAGGTTGAGTACACCGATTGCGGCCAGCGGCGTGTCTATCTACGGTTATACAGCGGAACGCTGCGCCTGCGGGATACGGTGGCCCTGGCCGGGAGAGAAAAGCTGAAAATCACAGAGATGCGTATTCCATCCAAAGGGGAAATTGTTCGGACAGACA
>NZ_JBQKJL010000078.1:0-522 GCF_052117285.1 Lawsonibacter sp. LCP25S3_E2 | reverse complement strand
TTGCTTGCTCCTTTCGAATGTTTGTGTGGTAACTTCATTCTACCAGAGCCTGCAAGCTATGTCTTCTTTTATGCGATTTTCAATTTGCGCAACTTATTGTACCTTATCTTTGATTGGTCAAGATATCCACGCTCTTTTAATAAAAGAAGGCATGCGAAACTGGCATCTCCATGCGAAGATTTCCATTTTTGGTAGAGTGCTTTGTCATCCAGACGATCATATAGTTGTTTATAGTGCTCAATCCTCTCACGCTTTTCTTGCAATGCCTCATATCCTTTCTTGGCAACGTCTAAAAATCCCATAATAAAGATTCCTTTCTATTATTTTTTACCAAATAGACTTCCAAACGGAGATTTTCTGGTCTCTCTGGAAATAATACGACCTGTGTTTTTGACCAAATCCGGAATTGAATTGCGAATTCCAGTCAAACGGAGCGCCCGTTCCGGAGGAACGGTGCGCCCATTCCAACGCAAACGGCGTAGCCGTTCCATTCCAAACGGCGTGAAGCGCCGTCCATCCGTT
>NZ_JBQKJL010000077.1:0-526 GCF_052117285.1 Lawsonibacter sp. LCP25S3_E2 | reverse complement strand
GCCAATAGTATAGCGCAAAAAAGCGAAAGATGCAAGATAATCTTTAACAAAAATGCGAAATAAATTCTTGACATTAACACTTATGTTAATGTATAATGAAGATGGTGACATCAACATATTTGCGAAACTAAAATAAGGAGGTGCTGACCATGGAAAAGGAGCTGTTTGTGAGAGCAGAGGAGGTCGCCAGGGAGCTGGGCATTTCCAAGCCCTACGCCTACAAGCTGGTGCGGGAGATGAACGAGGAGCTGAAGAAAAAAGGCTTTCTCACCATTCCCGGACGGGTAAGCAGGCGCTACTTCGAGGAAAAATTCTATGGGCTGCGGGACAGACAATAAGGAGGGAACCACAATGCCGGCATACAAAGACAAGGCAAAGGGCACATGGTATGCGTCCTTTTACTACGAGGACTGGACGGGCAAGAAAGTAAAGAAAATGAAACGGGGCTTTCCCACCAAGCGGGAGGCTCTGGAGTGGGAGCGGACATTCCTGCAACAACAGACCGCCGACCTGGAAATGACCTTTG
>NZ_JBQKJL010000076.1:0-582 GCF_052117285.1 Lawsonibacter sp. LCP25S3_E2 | reverse complement strand
GATATGCCCTCCAGTTCCGGCACAAAGTCGTTTTCCGCGTAGAAGCGGCCAAGCTGGGCGTCATCCGCGGCCTCCACCACATGATAGCAGTCTGTTTTTGCGCTGACCGCCAGATCCCGCAGATCCTGCAGCGTGATGACGCCGCCGTTGGCGTTTACTTTTCGCTGCACCTCCATGGAAAACAGCCCCTCAAAGGCAGCTTCCTGCACCTCGTCCAGCGGCGACAGCAGCGCGGCAAGGTCGTTGAGCTCGTTGAGGCTGATGTCCAACCCATCCAAATGGGGAGCGAGATACGCAAAGGCATCGTAGTCTTCGATCTCCATGTACAGGATGTCATCTGTCTGAAGGCGTACCTTGTCCAGCGCGTCCCACACCTCCCACGGTGAGGCGGGTAGCTCCAGCTTGGCATACGCCTCGTTGTTGGGGATGCCTTCTTTCTCAAGATATACCTCGAATATCCTCTTACCCAAGGGTCATCCCTCCCATCTTCATCCCATTCTGCTCATGGAGTTTGGGGGCGAACAATTCCTGTTCCGTTTGGATGCTCCACTCGTCCGAATTCCAAAAGTGGACATACAATTC
>NZ_JBQKJL010000075.1:0-749 GCF_052117285.1 Lawsonibacter sp. LCP25S3_E2 | reverse complement strand
AGGGAATCAAACCGGTCCGGCACTTGAAAATCAGTTTGGAAAACTTGAAAAAAGTGCTTGACAAATGATTCCGACAGTGATATCCTCTATAAGCTGTCCGCGAGGGCAGCGGTCACCACGAAGGTTTCTCCATGAAGAGCACAAAAAAGTTTGAAAAAACTTGAAAAAAGTGCTTGACAAAGAAAACCAAATGTGGTAACCTAATTAGGCTGTCCGCGAGGGCGGCGAAACACGGCGAAGAACCTGCGAATGAGAGCACGAAAAAGTTTGAAAAAACTTGAAAAAAGTGCTTGACAAAGGAAAAGAGCTGTGGTAAGATAAAAGCCCGCCGCTGAAAGCGGTGTGCACCTTGTAAATTAAACAACATGACAAACACGAAGCACCAGAATGAATTGGTTGTAAAGCTCAAAAGAGCTTGTAGAGACAACCGTTAACATTTCTTTGAAGCTTGAATTGAGCTTCAATAAAATTGATTTAAGGAACGAAAGTTCTTTAGATACCATTTTATTGAGAGTTTGATCCTGGCTCAGGATGAACGCTGGCGGCGTGCTTAACACATGCAAGTCGAACGGAGTGCTCATGACAGAGGATTCGTCCAATGGATTGAGTTACTTAGTGGCGGACGGGTGAGTAACGCGTGAGGAACCTGCCTCGGAGTGGGGAATAACAGTTGGAAACAGCTGCTAATACCGCATAATGCAGTTGGGTCGCATGGCTCTGACTGCCAAAGATTTATCGCTCTGAGATGG
>NZ_JBQKJL010000074.1:0-752 GCF_052117285.1 Lawsonibacter sp. LCP25S3_E2 | reverse complement strand
CCATGCAGTCCTGACCGTATTGCTGAAAATCCATGTAGCCGTCCAGTCCTGCCCGCTTTTTTTCGTGTTCTGGGTCAAAAGTGGGTCAGGTAGAGAAAATGGGCTAACAAACTAAAATTTGTGGAGAGGAGCAAGTGATATGATGAACGGACAAATCAATGATTTGTTGGCCAATATAATTTCCACGTATGCACCCCAATTTGGTAGAACAATCACAAAAAAAGTTGCATTAAATCTTGCTATGACAGCTATTGAGTGTCAGATCGAGAATACGTCCGGCGATACTTATGCGTTGATGAGAACAGCACTTTCAGAATGTGGAACTATCCTTGAGGAAAACATAGAAGATGGTATAATTTCTGGAGTGATTTTATCGGGTGCCGCAAATATGAATCCTGCATTTCTTCTGCTCAAGGCTGATGGAACCAGTATCCATCTTGCGGTAAACGCAAAAGAGGGCCTAATCAAACAGCATACAGCGGAACGAGCAATAGATGCGTTTAAATCGGCGTTTGCCAACGCTAAAGGCTCATAAATTCCAATTTGTCTGCCTATCGAGCGGCTCGTTCCAAATGGATCGAGCCGCTTTTGCTTACATCATCCGCTGCCCCTGCCGCTGCTCCGGGAAGGGCGGGTCCAAGCGCCGCAGCAGGGCGAACTCCGTTTGCGTCACACAGTCGTTTTCCATGCAGTCCTGACCGTATTTCTCAAAGTCCATGTAGCCACGGCACAGGGTTCTGCCTCACACCCGG
>NZ_JBQKJL010000072.1:0-774 GCF_052117285.1 Lawsonibacter sp. LCP25S3_E2 | reverse complement strand
ACTACCCAGAAGCGGTACGGTATTGGCTCCAGTACCGTCACGCTCATCATGAAACGATTTAAGGAGCTCGGCCTTACGCTCGAAGAACTAAGGGCTATGCCGCCGAAAGCCGTCGAGGTGGCGTTCTATCCACCTGAAAACCTGAAGCGCAGTGAGAAGCCCATGCCGGACTTTGCCAAGATCCACGCGCGTATGTCTGCCATGAAGCAGCCAAATCTGGCGTTTATCTGGCTGGAGTACAAGGAGGAACATCCTGACGGATACCAGCTCTCTCAGTTCTATGCGTTGTACCGCGCGTTCCTCACTGAGAACTTCGGACAGACATCCGTCACGATGCCAGTGGAACGCATCCCCGGCGAGCGTATGTATATTGACTGGGTAGGCGACCAGCCGGAGCTTCTCCTTGACCCAGCGACAGGCGAAGTGAAAAAGGTGCATGTCTTCGCTACGACACTCGGCTTCAGCAGCTGCGTGTATGCCGAAATCTTTTTGAACGAGAAACTTACCAGCTTTATTTCGGGCGTGGTACATGCGCTGTCCTTTTACGGGGCTGTGCCGAAGTACCTCGTTCCCGATAATCTGAAGAGTGCGATTTCAAAGCACTCTAAAGATGAGCTTGTCTTGAACTCCGTTTTCTCAGATTTGGAGGACTTCTACGATACCGTTGTCCTTCCTCCACCTCCACGCAAGCCCAAGGGCAAGCCAACGGTTGAAAACCATGTGCGCTATCTGGAGACCCATCTGATTGAGAAGCTGAAAGAAAACGCTCCCTAT
>NZ_JBQKJL010000071.1:0-802 GCF_052117285.1 Lawsonibacter sp. LCP25S3_E2 | reverse complement strand
TAACATGGTCTGCTCCAAGCAGCTGTTCCGGGAAGCCCTGGGACACAGCTTTGACGAGCCGAAGCAATGGGAAATCCGGGAGATCAACGACATTATGAACAACAGCGTGACCGGCTGGAGGGCATTTTCCAATCCCCGGTACTTCCGCAGCCCCTATGGGCGTCAGAAAGGCTGGGAACGCATCCAGCCCGACAACGGAGGTGGAGATTTTCAGGAATTGACGCCGGAGGAAGTGGAGCAGCTGGAACTTCCCCCAGAGTGGCTAAAGTAAAAAATCAGTGCCGGTTGCCGTTTTGTTGTCGAGCCGGTTGTCGGTCTGGTTGTCGGGCGAAAGTCTGAAAACCCCTGATTTGATGGGCATTTTCTCTCCCCTGACAACCATGACAACCGACTTTTATAAAAAAAGAAGAAAAAGAAAATAGAGCATCTGCCCGACAGAGTTTTAAGGTTTTCTGATGTCCGTTGTCAGGACTTCGTTGTCAGCCTTTCCTTTGTCGGGCTTTTTTACAGGAGGTGTCGCACATGGAACAGGCAGCAGCCAAAACGAAAGCAGTACAGACAGCGGAGCACACACCCGCAACCATGGTGAGAAAAATTGGCAAGACAACCTACAAGGTGTGCATCCATTTTAGCCAAACAAGCAAGGAAACGATGGAGGATAAGTTGCTGCGTTTAATCAAAAATGACATCCGAAACGGAGCATGAAACACTTGAAAAGTCCTATCGCCACAGGCTTTTCCAGCGGTCACAAAGAATTTTCAAATAAATGCACATTCTGTCTTGACGAAATGCTTCCGAAAGG
>NZ_JBQKJL010000070.1:0-875 GCF_052117285.1 Lawsonibacter sp. LCP25S3_E2 | reverse complement strand
GAGTGGGAATGACGCTCGAAACGGCGAAAACCCGCATGAATACAGGCTTTTTTGCCCGTCCATACTGCTCTTGATACTGGATTGATACTATTTGTGTCCGCCCGGTATTCTCAAGAGAAAAATCCCAAAAGGACAAGCAAAACCGCCCTGCTGAACGACAAATTCAGCAGGGCGGTTTTTTTGCTTGTCTTATTTATTTTTCCGCCAAGGGATATAATATTCGCTTTCCAGGCCATCGTCGCAGGTATGGGGCCAGTTGAGTTTCCATTCAAAATACTCTTCCCTGGTGATCTCCCCGGCGTGTAACTCCTGCTGACGAAAAAGCCATTCCCGCATGAACTCGTCCACAAGGCCATACTGGAAGTACATACCCACGGGAGGGTGTGCGGGCCAGTCATCGCTATCATTGTACCGTACAGCGGTATCATCAGCGGCCCCTGCTCTGCCCGGATTGCGGACAAGTTGGAACAGGCGGATAGCGCCAGGGCTGTCCTCGTCCAGCCAGAAGAATGTCCGCATGAAGTCCTCGGCAGAGCCGGGGGCGATGGTGTAGAAGTTCTGGCGGTCTACCCGCAGCGCCTCGGCCATCTTGTCCAGCAGTTCCCGTTTCGGAACACGGTAATTCGTCTCATACTGGGCGATCCGGTTGTCCGCTCCCTTTTCCTCAAAGCCGATAGCAAGCCCCAATTCCTTTTGTGTCATGCCTCGAAAGGTGCGGATTTTCTTTATCTTGTCTCCGACTGTCATAATATCCCACCGCCTTTGCCAATAGTATAGCGCAAAAAAGCGAAAGATGCAAGATAATCTTTAACAAAAATGCGAAATAAATTCTTGACATTAACACTTATGTTAATGTATAATGAAGATGGTGACAT
>NZ_JBQKJL010000069.1:0-928 GCF_052117285.1 Lawsonibacter sp. LCP25S3_E2 | reverse complement strand
ACATGAACATGAAGCATCTGGAGGCGACCGTTGAGGATGCCTCCATTGCTGGCTGACTTCATTCATAACAGAGTCTGCGAACTAAAGTGCGAAAAATTCTTGACACGACCAGAAGAGGTCAGGTAGAATAAGTTTCGCAAAAGTAAAAAAGACATGGTTTGCTGGTAAGCGTAAAACAGTCGGCGACTTGTCAGGGGAATGTGCCTCTGCCAAACTATAAGAGTCTGAAATAGTACACGATAGTACCGGATAGTATTCAAGACTCTAAGATAGTGGGGTGCAGATCACGGAGAATTTACAGATCGCCAACCAGTGGCACCGGTTGGTGGAATGGAGCCGGCGAGTGGAGGCGTGCCGGAGCAGTGGGATGCCGGTAGGCCGATGGTGCCAGGAACATGGGATCGCAGTATCCACCTATTTTCCCTGGCAGCGGAAGGTATTTCAGGCCCTGAAAGAAGTCCAGGAGGTAACTTTTGCAGAGGTGCCGGTCATGGAGCATCCCCAGCTCTGTGAGCGTATCGCAGCAGCTATGGAGGTAAGCGATGTGCGGATCCAGGTCTATGCGGGAGCGGATGAGGCCACACTGCTAGCTATCCTCCGGGTAGCAAAGTCATGTTGAATGATTTCAACTGCAGCTGCCCGGTGTACATTGCCTGCGGATACACAGATCTGCGTCGAGGCATTGACGGACTAGCTACTGTGGTAAAGAGCCAGCTCCAGATGGGTCCCTTTCTGCGGGCGCTGTTTTTGTTCTGTGGGAGGAGGCGGGGCCGGTTCAAGGCGCTGTACTGGGAGGGAGATGGTTTTCTGCTGTTGTATTGTATTCTGTCAAGTAAAAATCCCTGGTTTTGCCAAAGCAAATTCCTTGGTATTGCCACGGGAATTCCCTGGTTTTGCCACGCTATTTTACCCGCATGAGAGCGTTGCG
>NZ_JBQKJL010000068.1:0-947 GCF_052117285.1 Lawsonibacter sp. LCP25S3_E2 | reverse complement strand
CTACCGCAGCGGCCACTATGACCGGAATCTCACCACAACCTCCGGCGACGTCACGCTCCACATGCCCCGGCTCAAGGGCGTGTCCTTTGAGACTGCCATCATCGAGCGGTATCGCCGCCGGGAGAGCAGCGTGGAGGAGGCCCTCATCGAGATGTACCTGGCGGGCGTCTCCGTGCGCCGGGTGGAGGACATCACGGAGGCACTGTGGGGCAGCAAGGTCTCGCCCGCCACCATCAGCGAGCTGAACAAGAAAGCCTACGTTCACATCGAGGACTGGCGGAACCGCCCCTTGCAGGGCGGGCGCTATCCGTATGTCTATGTGGACGGCATCTACTTGCGCCGCAACTGGGGCGGAGAGTACGAAAATGTTGCTGTTTTGGTGGCAATTGCCGTGAATGAGGACGGTTTTCGTGAGGTTTTGGGAGCCGCCGAGGGCATGAAGGAGGACAAGGCCAGTTGGGTCAGCTTCTTCCAGTGGCTCCGTGGACGCGGCTTGGACGGTGTAAAGCTCATCGTCGGCGACAAGTGTATGGGGATGCTGGAGGCCGTGGGTGAGGTGTTCCCAGATGCCAAATACCAGCGCTGCACGGTGCATTTCTACCGCAACGTTTTCTCTGTTGTACCCAAATCCAAGGTTAAAATTGTGGCAAAAATGCTCAAGGCGATCCACGCCCAGGAGAGTAAGAAGGCGTCCCGCGAGAAGGCAAAGACTGTGGTCGCCGAGCTGCGCGCCATGAAACTGAAGGAGGCTGCCAAGAAGGTCGAGGACGGCATTGAGGAGACGCTGACCTACTGCGATTTTCCCAGCGAGCATTGGACGCGTATCCGCACCAACAACGTGATTGAGCGGCTGAACCGTGAGATCCGCCGCAGAACCCGCGTGGTGGGAACGTTCCCTGACGGCAACTCCGCCCTGATGCTGGTCTGCGCGAGGCTGCGCCATGTGG
>NZ_JBQKJL010000067.1:0-1193 GCF_052117285.1 Lawsonibacter sp. LCP25S3_E2 | reverse complement strand
CCGCGGTTGTGACCAGCAATGCAAACATTTCCATCCCAAATGCTGGTGTCGGGGAAATGTCCCGCGCCTTTTGCCAGAGTGCTGCTGTCTGTCCCTTCGTAGACCTTGGTAGACAGGCCAATGGCCGGGATCTTAAGCGTCCCCAGATGTCCGCCGGAGTAGTAGAGATCGCTGGTGACGGCAGTATAGCCGACGTCCTGGCCAGAACTGCCCCCATTTCCTGTGTCGATCACAGGATAGTTGACGCTCCCTGTCTGGGACACCAGCCCGCCGCCATCCAGAGCACCGGGGATGAGATTGGGCGTCAGAGGGTCGCCGCTGCCGGGGAGGTAACTGGTAGGCGTGCCAAATCCAGGCGGGATCAGGGCGGTGTTCTTACTCCGGTCTACATTGGGATCTTCCCATTCGTAGATGGTGTCATCGCTGGTAGGTCTGCCGAACAGGTAATCGTCCGGGGCCTCCATGGTATATTCCAGGGCGCTGGCCTGGCCCACACATAGGGCGCATAACATGGTGGCCAGCAGAAGTGCTCTCAGCTTCAGTTGAATCAGCTCCTTCCTTTATATCGCTTGAACAGGAAAACCCCACCTGCAGTCAGTAGGAGAACCGCGCCGCCAATCAGGAGGGGCTGTTTGATGTCAATCTCTGCCGTGGCCCCATTTGAGTTTTCGCTGGAAGGGGTATCTGTGGGGGCCGGGTCTGTCTGCGCCTCGGGGACCTCCATGCTGCCGAAAATGGCGGTATAGGTTAACACAGAGCAGTTGGTTTTGGAAACTTGGCCGGTATAGTCTGCCGTAACAGTGTAGCCGGTAGCATAAGTGCTGCTGGTAGTGCCGGTATATTTGGCGGTGGCGGTATAACGGGTAACAGCACCATCCGCCCCGACTTCACTGGTCTCGGCCCACTGGACATCTGCCAGAGTCAGGCTTTTCCCATTGTCCTCAATGCTCTTTGGAATCAAAGATAGATCCGCTTCCGAGAGATTGGGATAGGTGCGGGTGGCGGAGAGATCCTTTGTCCGGGTAGCATAACCGTCTGCCGCTACCTTGACAGTGGTATGATCCAGTGTCAGAGTGCCGGTATAACCGTCCTCTGTGGTTACCTCCATCTGCGGTTCCAGACTCTGGAGGATCTTCTCCATATTGTTGGTTTCACTGGCCAGAGTTTTGGTCTGGGTGATGGTCTGGATGTCC
>NZ_JBQKJL010000066.1:0-1244 GCF_052117285.1 Lawsonibacter sp. LCP25S3_E2 | reverse complement strand
TGCGAATTCCAGTCAAACGGAGCGCCCGTTCCGGAGGAACGGTGCGCCCATTCCAACGCAAACGGCGTAGCCGTTCCATTCCAAACGGCGTGAAGCGCCGTCCATCCGTTCTGAGCGGCCAGCGGCCGCAATTCCTCACAGAGTTGTGGCCGCTGGTCTCCTGAGAAAGCCACCCAAGGAAGCTTACTTGACTGCGTCTCTCATGCTAATGCCATTCATCTCCAGGCGGTAGCTGTGGCGCTTGTCCGTAATGCGCGCAAGGCAGGCATCAGCATAGGTGTGCTCCTGGAACAGATCAAACCATGTGTGGATTGGGAACTGTGAAACGATAATGGTGGACTTCCTGCCATCGCGTCCATCAATAACTTCAAAAAGGTCACGGCATTTATCCAAGTCGAGATCCATAAGGCCGAAGTCATCAATCGCCAGCAAGTCCAGCTTGGCAAGAGATGAAACATAATCGAGATAGGTTGTCTGCAGGCGAGCCTGTTCCAGTTCCAGCATCAGAATATTGGCGCGGATATAGCGCACGGTTTTAAACTGTTGGATGGCAGAGACACAAAGGGCATTGCAGAGATAGGTCTTCCCGCTGCTTGTCATGCCGGTAATCAGAAGGTTTTTGCCTTCATCAATCCAGTGGCAGGTAGCCAGACGCTCAATAGACGCGGTATCCAGCTTGCGGGCTGGGTCATAGATGGTTTCATCCAGGGCGGCATCTGGATAGCGCAGTTGAGCCTTCTTCATAAACTTTGAAAACTTCTTGTTGTACCGAATCTGCCATTCTTGGTTCACAATAGTAGAAAAACGCTCCATAAATGGAACGAGGTCTGCATTCGGATCCATGAGTTGAGTCTCAAGGGCATCGGCCATGCCGGATAACTTGAGGCTGCGGAGCCGCTCACAGAGAGCAATTTCTTCCGCGTTAAGATTGGGGGAAGGCATCATTTGTAGCTGTCCCTCCCTCTAATGTTTTCATGCTCTGGAAGCCGGCCACGAGTATCACCAGAGGCCTGCTCGTGGTTCATAAGGCGGCTGAGAGCCTTCTTGAAATAGGAGTATTTACAGGCAGACGCGTCGATGCAGGTCTGCGCTGCCTCTTCCACGATATGGCGAGGGACATCATTGCACAGGTGCAGGATACCCTTGCAGCTGTTGTAAGCCTGTTCCTCGTGCTTTACGCCGCGTAGAATGCGGTCAATAAGCGTCACCATGGCATCGCCATACACTGTTGCCCAGCGACGATA
>NZ_JBQKJL010000065.1:0-1326 GCF_052117285.1 Lawsonibacter sp. LCP25S3_E2 | reverse complement strand
TGTATTCTGTCAAGTAAAAATCCCTGGTTTTGCCAAAGCAAATTCCTTGGTATTGCCACGGGAATTCCCTGGTTTTGCCACGCTATTTTACCCGCATGAGAGCGTTGCGCAGGCGGTAACTCTGCCCCTCAAAGGTCAGCAGGTGGCCATGATGTGCCAGGCGGTCAATCATAGCCGCAGCCATCTGGTCGTCGGTAAAGATGGTGCCCCACTTGGAAAACTCCAGATTGGTGGTAATGATGAGACTCCGGCGTTCGTAGCAGCTTGAGATCAGTTGGAAGAGGAGCTGTGCCTGCTCCTTCTCCAGGGGAAGATAACCCCACTCGTCCAGAATTACCAGTTCCGCCCGGTCAATGGATTGTAGCAGTTTCTCCAGGTTGCCGCTCCGGCGTGCCTCGTCCAGCTTGGTGGCCAGAGACGCAGCAGTAAAGAACCTGGTCTCCAAGCCAGCCTCGCAGGCAGCAACGCCCAGAGCAATGGCCAGATGGGTCTTTCCGGTTCCAACCGGACCATAGAGGATCAGGTTGCGCTTCATACGCACAAAGTTGCAGCTGGTCACATCCTCTGCCGGCAAGGCCGCCGGTAAGCGCAGAGCTGTCCATTCATAATCGTCCAGCGTCTTGCGTACAGGGAACGCAGCCCGCTTCAGCAGCCGTTCCCGCCGCAGGCGCTCCCGGTGAGCCAGTTCCTGGCTGAGCACCTGGTAGAGGAATTCCTCCTGCCTGGGGGTGGCCTCCAGTTCGCACATGGTCACCACCTGCTGGGTCAGGGCCAGCCGCTTGCAGGCTTTAGAGATTTCCTGCCGGATCAATGCCCGTTCCATCAGCACACCTCTTCTTTCAGCAGCTCATCATAGCGCTCCAGACCAGCATCATTGGCGTGCTGGATCCCCATGGACATGAGACCTGCCAGATACTCCGCACCAACCTCTTCGCCCTGACTTCGGCGAGTCAGCATCTGTTCCACGGCGTTGAGGGCAATATCAAAGTCATACCGGCCTGCCAACTCCTGCATCTGGGTCATTACCTGCCGCAGCCCGGCCTTATCCATCTCATCCAGATAATCCCGCAGGGGGCAGGGAATATTTTCGCGGACCTGGCTGTTGTGCCATGCCCCGGGTTTCCTGGACAGATCCCCCAGCATAAGCAGCCAATCGCCAGTGTCGGTACGTTTCCCGCCAAACTGCCGCTCAAAGGATGAGATCACCCGGTTTTTGCTGTCCAGCGGCTCTACCGTAAAGGCGCCAATGCGTACCCACAACTCGCTGTCCGCATATTGC
Organism: Lawsonibacter sp. LCP25S3_E2; assembly: GCF_052117285.1. Lineage (NCBI taxonomy): Bacteria > Bacillati > Bacillota > Clostridia > Eubacteriales > Oscillospiraceae > Lawsonibacter > Lawsonibacter sp. LCP25S3_E2. The sequence continues at coordinate 47 of NZ_JBQKJL010000065.1, read as the reverse complement.
GGGCCGATGTTGTAAAAGTGGCAGTTATCAATACAGAACTTCCCGTA
>NZ_JBQKJL010000064.1:0-1346 GCF_052117285.1 Lawsonibacter sp. LCP25S3_E2 | reverse complement strand
GGTCGTGTCAAGAATTTTTCGCACTTTAGTTCGCAGACTCTGTTATGAATGAAGTCAGCCAGCAATGGAGGCATCCTCAACGGTCGCCTCCAGATGCTTCATGTTCATGTACTTCTTGTTGCCCCACTGGGTGCCGGCTACATGGCGCAGCCGGGCACAGACCAGCATAAGGGCAGAGTTGCCGTCCGGGAAACTGCCCACCACACGGGTACGGCGGCGGATCTCCCGGTTTAGCCTCTCAATCACGTTGTTGGTACGAATACGGGTCCAGTGTTCACTGGGGAAATCACAGTAGGTCAACGTTTCCTCAATACCATTCTCCACCTTCTTGGCGGCTTCCTTCAGTTTCATAGAGCGCAGTTCCTCTACCACAGCCTTAGCTTTTTCTCGGGCGGCTTTCTTGCTCTCCTGAGCGTGGATCGCCTTGAGCATCTTGGCCACCAGCTTCACCTTTGAGCGAGGTGTGACAGAGAACACATTTCGGTAAAAATGGACGGTACACCGCTGGTATTTGGCCTCAGGAAATACCTCTCCCACGGCTTCCAGCATACCAAGACACTTGTCGCCAACAATGAGTTTCACACCGTTCAGACCACGGCCACGCAGCCACTGGAAGAAGCTGATCCAGCTGGCCTTATCCTCCTTCATGCCCTCTGCGGCGCCCAAAACCTCACGATATCCATCCTCATTAACCGCAATTGCCACAAGAATGGCTACATTTTCAAATTCTCCACCCCAATTGCGGCGCAGGTAGATCCCATCCACATAGACATATGGATACCGCCCACCTTGCAGAGGACGGTTCCGCCAATCTTCAATGTGGACATACGCTTTCTTATTCAGCTCACTGATGGTGGAGGGAGAGACTTTGCTGCCCCACAGGGCCTCAGTGATGTCCTCTACACGCCGGACGGATACACCTGCCAGGTACATTTCAATAAGAGCCTCTTCCACACTGCTCTCCCGGCGGCGATACCGCTCAATAATGGCAGTCTCAAAGGAGATTCCCTTGAGCTTAGGCACCTTGAGAGTGACATCCCCAGAAGTGGTGGTGAGGTTGCGGCTGTAGTGACCGCTGCGGTAGCCCTGGCGCTGCTTGTTACGCTCGTACCGGGCCGCCTGGGTTAGCTTCTCCGCCTCGGCCTCCAGAAGCTCATTGAGTGTTTCTTCTACGCTTCCACGTACAAGTTCCTTGAGCTGCCCCTTGATAACTTCCTCGTTTAGCTGTACAATCTTCTCGGACATGGTTTGCTGTCTCCTTTCGAATGGTGTGTCGCGACTTCATTCTACCAGAGATCTGCAAACCATGTCTTTTTTGTTTTTGCGAAACTTATTCTACCTGACCG
>NZ_JBQKJL010000063.1:0-1388 GCF_052117285.1 Lawsonibacter sp. LCP25S3_E2 | reverse complement strand
CACCATCATACCAATGCATGAGACCCCGCTCCGCCTCCTCCGGCATCCGGTTTTTCGCCAGTGCCGCCGTGATCTGATCCTGATAGCCCCGCAGCTCACTGCCCTCCAGCAATGTGCTGCAATCATCGAATTCGCCGTACTCGTTCCGCTCGTAGAGATCGGCGGTCAGGGGCATATACAGCTTGAGGGTGGTCAGCTTGGGCGGCAGTACGGTGAAGCTGTCCTCGCCGGGGGCGAGCGGCAGCGTGCGGCCATTGTTCCACTTCATGAAAATTTGCCCCCCATCGTCCACGAAGTCCACCTCACCCTCGGTGCCGGGAAGAATGGGATGATAAGGGTCCTCCATCGAATTGAGCCGGATGCGGGTGCCGGGGGGATACTGCTCCTTGATAAAATTCACCATTTTTCTCTCCATACTCACATTCCTCCCATTGTCATGCCCTGATCGGGCGTTTTTTGGTATTCCTCCAACTGGCGGGGATTTTCCTCGCCATAAAGGTCAAAAACGATATCGTCCACCTGCTTGCGGACGCTGGGATCGTCGGTCAGCACCTCGTAACGGAAACCTGTGGTTGAGCGGTACGGAAGTTCTTCCCGCAGGCACTTGAGAAAGGCTTCAGCATCGGTAAACTCCTGTGTATCGCCGTTGGCATAGGTGACACGGCCTACCAGCGGCTTGTCCCGCGCCATGTTCTGCCGCTGAACGGCCAAATCGTATACCGCAAGGTAGCCATTATAATCTCCGGGAGACGGGTTGCAGCGCAGGCAGTAGCGGTAGCGCTCCGTTTCCACGATGTAGCCGTAGTTCTGTACATAGCCGCCGTCGATTTTCCCGCCGTGGTCATAGCAAAAACGCTCCATCGCGAAGCGGCTTTTCAGCACATCTCCACGGAGCTTACCAACGATCTGCTGCAACTCCGCTTTGAACGCGGGGCTGTTCAGCTCCTCCGGGCCGCGGGGCCACCATGTATGCCAGAACTCGTTGCCGCTGCGCCCGAAGTCCATGCGGACATGGCCAACGGTACCCAGCCGCTTATCTTCTTCGGGGTGCGGGGTATAAAATAAGCCCGCCTCCTCCGGGCGGGCAGGTCGGATATGGAATTGTGTTGTATTTTTCAAGGTTAAGATCTCCTTTCGGTGTAGAATTTGGCTTTACACATTACCGGGGATATGCTATGATGAGGTAAAGAAATCGGAATTTGACGGGATGAAAGCGAGAAATAATTATGGAGATATTTACTTTTAACGGCTATGATGGAGAAAAAATAGCACTGAAATGTGTTTGTCAAACGAAAATGTGAGCAAAAGGGCCCCAAAAAAGTGAGCACCTTCAGCACCAGATTTCATGTCGTGAGCAATGTTTTTCCCAAGTACCAAATGCTCACCTT
>NZ_JBQKJL010000062.1:0-1632 GCF_052117285.1 Lawsonibacter sp. LCP25S3_E2 | reverse complement strand
GGAGTCCTGCAAATAAAAGTCAAGTCCTAAAATGAAAAAAATCCCGCAAAGTTTGCGAGATCAAAAAAGCGCAACAAATCAAGCTGGAGAAAAGACTTCCACCAGCTGGAGTGAGTCTAAGTTATTAAAAGTTATTTTTGCTCTGCTGTTTGAGAATCAAAGGCCTCCAGGCATTCCTTCACGCGGGCGTAGTAGATGCGCAGGAACTTGTTCTGGGCGGCAGTCATGTAAACGAAATATGGCTTGCCTTCTGCACGTTTCTTATCGAGGAACTGGTAGACCGGCTCATCTGCTGGAGACTTTTTCAGGTAAGTACAGACGATCTGATAGAGCGTTTTGCGCAGATGCGGAGAGCCTCGTTTTGTAGTAGGAACGCTTTTGGCGCTGTGCTTTCCGGACTCGTCTATTCCCGGATCAACACCTGCAAAGCCCACAATGGAGCTGCGGCGCGGAAAACGACGCACATCACCGATCTCGGCCATGAGCTGCGCGGCAGTTGTTTCACCAACGCCGTACATGGCGCACACAGTTTCGTATTCCGGGAGTTGGGACGCGATTCGCGTCATCTCCGCCCGCAGTGCCGCCAGTGTCATTTTGCCCGTAAGAAGCTGTTGTGCTGCTGTGGTAATGAGTAGTTTCGTATTGTCGTTCTTCGGCAGCGTAGTAAAGTGGCCACAGCTGCTGGCATAGATGTCCAACGCTTTCTCTGCTCTGAAATGGTATCCCTTGCGTTTGCACCATTTCTGGTAACGCTCTGTAAATGCCTTTTCACTGACGCGACAGATACAGTCGCAATGCCAAAAGGTCATGACAAAGTCCACCCATTTCTGGTGGCCGTCTGCACGCTCCGGGCTGGTGAACAGCTCGTTCACACCGGGGAATGTTTTGTCGGTTAGAGAAATGAGATTGTTTTGCAGCGATACCACGGTTTTCATGTAGAGATTGTACTGGCGGCTGCACAGTTTCAGTTGTTGTCTGATCGTGTCCATGGGAGTATATTCCCGCAGATCTACCCAGTTGTCAAGGCCGTACTTGGCAATCTTCATGGCATCAGCCTTGTCGGTCTTGACCTTTCGGATAGAGCCACCACCGCTCTGCTTGATAAACAGCGGATTCAAGACACAGACATAGATCCCGTACTCGTGCAGTGCCGCAGCTACCGGCTCATGGTAACGCCCTGTGGCTTCCATGATGACACGGGTATCTTCGCCCAATGCAATGATGGCATAAGCCATCTGCTCCAGACCGACTTCGGTATGGAGAAATTCCTGTGGCAGAAATGCCACTTCACCCATTGGCCGCAGAGCAGCCACCATGCTTTTCCCTTTGGAAACATCAATTCCAACTGCGTTCATGTTACCCCTCCTTCTGATTGGATATGGCTTTCCGCCTTTTACTCATTGCTTGTTCAATCTCCTGGGTGACACGAACGCACCGAAGACGGTGGAACAACCTGCGCAAATCGAATGCTGCGAACGAGAGAGGCGGCTGACGGACTCCTCAGCGGGCGTGCTGGCCCAAGGTGATTACTGTCAGACCATTTACTCTCCCATTCTAACAGCTTCAGCTTTGAGATGGAAAAAGACGCGGCTGGCTGCCGCGCCTTAAACCGTAACTATATTGTAGGAGGTG
>NZ_JBQKJL010000061.1:0-1667 GCF_052117285.1 Lawsonibacter sp. LCP25S3_E2 | reverse complement strand
CAATGTCACTTAGTTAGCAAGTAAGGAACCTCACAAAGGCAGCACACAGCAAAGCGAAAGCAAGCTGTGTGCTGTCTTTTGCGACATTAGGGCATGACAACAAAGCGGATCGGAAAATCCGCTTTAAAAAGAATGTTCAAATCACAAGAATTATGCTACTCTATAGGTGAAGCTGGCAGAAGATTTCTGCGTTAGCTTACGAGTATCTTTTCGACCGGGGCGAATGGGCGAAATATATCTCATAAGCATGGCTTCAAGAATGGGTGGAGGGACAGCTCCAAGGAAGAATTGTCTGCAAATATGTACTGCATCAGAGAAATTAACCTTATAGGTATGCGTTTTCTGTGCCTGCCGGATGACTACGGACTGTGCAATCAATTCGCAGAAGTTGTACATGGTGAGCTTGGCAAAAATCTCCTGGAGAACGAACTCCACCTTTTTTGCGTGTAAATGAAGAAGTCCCAGAGTGTGTTTCAAGTTGCGGAAAGAGGTCTCAATACCCCAGCGCATCGCATAAAGCCTCTTAATATCATGTAAAGGGAAAGCGGATGCATCCAGATTCGTAATAATGGTTTCACAGGCGGTATCTGAGATAGGAAAGCGAACGATTCTGAAATGCAGTTCAAAGAATACAGCAGGGTCGTACTTTCTTGATGTGCGTGGCAGATAATCAAATCGGATGGTATTTGTGATATGCCTATAGTGATTTTTGTCTTTAAGCAGTTCTTTTACTTCATTTGACTGCTTATTTGTCAGTTTCAAATGGAAAGGAACATCGAACTCATCTGTGGCTGGCAAAGCAAGGCCGGATGCAATACCGGCTGTGCCATCCTTAATTCTGATCAAGAAATTCCAGCCCTTCTCCTGAATGTGAGCAAGATTGTTATAGGATTCATAGCCTCTGTCCGCAAGGAGCAAAGCGCTTTCAATAGCAGAGCGATCTACCATGGCAGTTAATGCAGCAGATTCGTCAGCCTTTCTGCTTTTCTGAACAAGAGCATCCACATAAATGTGCTGGTGCAAATCATACATAGCGTTGATATGCAGCAGGTTGTATGCTCTCTGCCCGTTTACCCCCGGATAGTAGGAATCCGGGTCTTTGGGATTGGCTGCAATCTGCAAATCGGAGCCATCAACGGCAAGAAGACGGAGACCTCTGTACAGCTTGTTTTCGTCGACACTTCTGGAGAAGTCATGGAATAGGGATTCAAACGCCTCTGGAAGGATTGTAGATCGTCGTTGGATAAAAGCAGAAGAAGTTCCCGCAGAGGGATCCAAGCCAAAGAAATCCATAATTTCGTGGTTAAGCGTTCCGCCTCTAAAGGCCAGGATGAAGGGAATCACTTTTTGAAAGGGAAACTTCCTGTTCCTGGTATTGTCTTTGCCGGGTCTTGCGGAGAAGAGCCATTTGTAGTCTGTCATAGCTTGAATTGCATCTTTCAGTGCTTTTTTTACGGTTTTTGGATTCATAAGTAAGCCTCCTCGTAGTTTGGCGTGTCGGGACACGCTTCTAACTACAAAGGCCATTTTGCTAACCGAAGTTAGCAAAATGGCCGCACGAAATGATGCTTTTGTCAAGCCCTGTTTTGAATTATTACGAAAAAAATCCTCCTACCCTCTCATTTCTGAGGGTAGGAGGATTTGTCAGCTTAACTTACTGACATTGG
>NZ_JBQKJL010000060.1:0-1669 GCF_052117285.1 Lawsonibacter sp. LCP25S3_E2 | reverse complement strand
TCCCTCACGGTACTGCTCCTCTATCGGTCATCAAGTAGTATTTAGGGTTGGAGGGTGGTCCCCCCAGTTTCCCACAGGGTTTCACGTGTCCTGCGGTACTCTGGATCCTGAATAAAGCAAATCAGCTTTCGACTACGGGACTCTCACCCGCTATGGTTGGCCTTCCCATGCCATTCGTCTAGCCTATCGCTCCGTTGTGTCAGTCCACAACCCCGAAGGATAAATCCTTCGGTTTGCCCTCTTCCGCGTTCGCTCGCCACTACTAGCGGAATCTCTGTTGATTTCTCTTCCTCGCCCTACTTAGATGTTTCAGTTCAGGCGGTTCCCCACCTACGCCTATTTTATTCAACGCAGGCTGACGGAGTATTGCTCCGCCGGGTTTCCCCATTCGGTGATCTGCGGATCAAAGCTTATGTGCAGCTCCCCGCAGCTTATCGCAGCTTGTCACGACCTTCATCGGCTCTTGATGCCAAGGCATTCCCCTTGCGCTCTTATTAGCTTGACCTTCGTAGAACAACCTTTTCAAGCTGTTCTCTTTGGTTTCCATAAGAATTATGCAGGCCTCAGTTTGGTTTCATTGTAGTTTTTGTACCCTTTATTAAAAAGTCCACAAAATTACTTTGTTACCTCTCTGTTGCTTGCTCGCAATTTCTTGCTTGCTTCACTGTTCAGTTTTCAAGGTGCATGCTCCAACCTTTTGCAAGGTCAGATGGAAATGCTCGGTCTATTGACCAAACACTTCAATCTAATCTCACTGGTGGAGGTTACCGGACTCGAACCGGTGACCCCCTGCTTGCAAAGCAGGTGCTCTACCAGCTGAGCTAAACCCCCAGGTTTTTGGTGGTGGGCCCAAGTGGACTCGAACCACCGACCTCACGATTATCAGTCGTGCGCTCTAGCCAGCTGAGCTATGGGCCCGCAGCTTCCCGCTTCCCCTTCACGGCGTGCGCCCTCTAAATTAAACAACATGACATCCATTCCCCATCAGAATTCTGACCTAGGAATGTTACTTCAAGCTTATCACTTGAAGAGGTCTCCTTAGAAAGGAGGTGATCCAGCCGCACCTTCCGATACGGCTACCTTGTTACGACTTCACCCCAATTATCGAACCCACCTTCGGCCGCGCCCCCCTTGCGGTTAGGCTACGGACTTCGGGTGTTCCCGACTCTCATGGTGTGACGGGCGGTGTGTACAAGGCCCGGGAACGTATTCACCGCGGCATGCTGATCCGCGATTACTAGCGATTCCAACTTCATGCAGGCGGGTTGCAGCCTGCAATCCGAACTGGGATGGCTTTTAGGGATTTGCTCCGCCTCGCGGCATTGCTTCCCTCTGTTGACCACCATTGTAGTACGTGTGTGGCCCAGGACATAAGGGGCATGATGATTTGACGTCGTCCCCACCTTCCTCCGTTTTGTCAACGGCAGTCTCGCTAGAGTGCTCTTGCGTAGCAACTAACAATAAGGGTTGCGCTCGTTGCGGGACTTAACCCAACATCTCACGACACGAGCTGACGACAACCATGCACCACCTGTCACCGAGGTCTCCGAAGAGAAAGGCTTATCTCTAAGCCGGTCCTCGGGATGTCAAGCCCTGGTAAGGTTCTTCGCGTTGCTTCGAATTAAACCACATACTCCACCGCTTGTGCGGGCCCCCGTCAATTCCTTTG
>NZ_JBQKJL010000059.1:0-1703 GCF_052117285.1 Lawsonibacter sp. LCP25S3_E2 | reverse complement strand
CGTTTTCGGAATGGGCACCAGAATATTACGGCGGAAGTACCCAACCTTGTTCTCGACATTTCCCTTTTCATTCCCGGATCGGGGATTACAGAAGGTAAGGGAAAATCCATATCTTAACGCTGCCAGATAAGGAAGTACCACATTTACCGCAAGCCACAACAATATCATCGTTCGGGAACTCTTTATAATCATCTCGCATTACAAAGAATGCCTTAATAGAATTGACGTAGTCATCCGGTCTGATTTCGTTCCTCAGCGTAGCAAAAGTCTTGTTTAGAGAATTTGTCGGTATATCACAGATGCTGCGCCGGAATACATAGCTGATGCAAAGACGGATAGTAGTAGACAAACATGCTGTAACCAGACTTTGGCTTTATAGCTCGACAAAAGTTGGTGCAGACCATGCCTTTATCGTATCGGTCAAGAAGAGATTGTGAAATTGCTGCGACACGGCCAGTGGACTGTGTGGGACTGCCACCGGATATTTCCACTACGATATCTCCGGGAAGCAGGCGCTTAGCTGCATAATTTTTGGGAAGGATATATCGAGTTGGCATTTTTCCCTTGTTACCGGCTTTGACTTCCGGTATATCAGCGCCACGGATGCAATAGACCATCTCGGTATTATTTCCGGTAGGAGACTCTTTTCCCCAGTCTCCGCCTAATGTGGACTCGATCAAGTCGGAGAAAGTACCGTTTTCCCAACCAAATCGATCCGCAGAAGATATAAACATGGCGTGAAACAATGCTTTATCTTCGGGTCTTCCTTTCCGACGGCAGAGTTCCCATGGACAATAACTTTGCGGAACAAGCCATCCGTCCTTTTACTCTCGGCCGGAAGAATTTCGTAATCATCGATACTTCTAAAGGTGCACAGGCCAGTGCTATTCTCTACAGTCTCGTTGAGACCGCCAAGGCCAACCACCTGAACCCTTACAAGTACTTCGAACTTCTGCTTACAGAACTTCCCAATCATGCCGAAGATGAGGATCCATCTTATCTGGATGATCTTCTTCCCTGGTCCAAACGAATTCAGAAGTATTGTCTGAGCCAGATCAATAGGCAAAAAAAATCTTAAATTTTCAAAGTACAGATCTATTCTCAAGAAGCCCTGATTCTATCAGGGTTTTCTTTGATTAAGTACTCATGTTTGAGGACTTACGCAATTATGTCAGCAGACGCACGCTGCAGGTCAACGGCAAATACATCCGTGGCTATGGCGTACCGAAGTACAATACCGGCTCCGTCACTCCTGATCCGGTCGCTCCGGGAAAGACCGTGGACGAGCTCGCCAAGGAAGTGCTGGACGGCAAATGGGGAAACGGTACCGACCGCAAAAACCGTCTCACTGCTGCCAGATATGACTATTCTGCCGTGCAGGCCAAAGTCAACGCTCTGGTGAAAGCAAAGAGTGAATCTGCTGTTTTCTATACCGTGAAAAGCGGCGACACCCTCTCTTCCATCGCCCAAAAGTATGACACCAGTGTTTCTGCGATTCAAAAACTCAATCCAACGCTCATCAAAAACGTAAACCTGATCCTGACCGGCTGGAAGATTAGAGTGAAATAACCGAATATCCCATCTGCTATGCCGATAAGGTACAATAAGTTGCGCAAATTGAAAATCGCATAAAAGAAGACATAGCTTGCAGGCTCTGGTAGAATGAAGTTACCACACAAACATTCGAAAGGAGCAAGCAAACT
>NZ_JBQKJL010000058.1:0-1759 GCF_052117285.1 Lawsonibacter sp. LCP25S3_E2 | reverse complement strand
GAAACGGAGCATGAAACACTTGAAAAGTCCTATCGCCACAGGCTTTTCCAGCGGTCACAAAGAATTTTCAAATAAATGCACATTCTGTCTTGACGAAATGCTTCCGAAAGGAACGGTTTTAATCGAGTGCGGGAAGCTCTTGCAGCGGGGCGGGTACAAAATCAAGGTGCTAAACACCATCAATTTCAAGAAATCCATGCGGTACAATCCCTTTGCCTATCTGCGCAGCGAAAAGGATATTTTGAAACTGGTAAATACCATTATCGCCAACACCAAAGGCGACGGGGAAAAATCCGGCGAGGATTTTTGGGTGAAATCGGAACGGCTTTTTTACTGCGCCCTTATCGGCTACATCTGGTACGAAGCCCCGGAGAACGAGAAAAACTTTACGACGCTGCTTGAAATGATAAATGCGTCGGAAGCCCGCGAGGACGACCCGGAATTTCAATCCCCCGTTGACCTCATGTTTGAACGCTTGGAGGAAAAAGACCCGGAACATTTTGCGGTGCGCCAGTACAAGAAGTTTTTGCTGTCTGCCGGAAAAACAAGAAGCTCTAGTCAAAACATATTCGTGCTGCCCTTTGGTTACTGCGTCTGCAAGCTGCCGTCCGATTTCATGGGCGGTCTGATAATCGACCTCTCCCGGCTCAAAGGATTGTATCAGATGGTGGGCTAAATTGTTTCCTTTATCCAACGCCTGCGACAGGGTAAAACCAAACTCAATGTCTGCCGTTTCATAGGCGCAGCCAAACGAGGACACAAGTATTTTTTCATCAGTCTTTGCGGGATTTTGGATATAGTCAAGGGCTTTGTTCAGCGTTCCTTTAATAGGCTTAATCTTTGTAACCGCCATATTTCCGCAAGCACCCCCTTTATTTCTTCTATGTCCTCTTGGTAGACGCTGCCTGTACTGTTCACACGCTTTGCAATCTGATTGACGTTGACACCGATTTTCTGTATCTCCGCTGTCATAGCTTTTATGTCGGTGTGGTCTACTTGCAGGATATACCCGTCAATGGCAATCTTCCGCAGATACGCCGCCATGTTCCGGGTGGGTATCAGCTTCATTTTTTCTTCTATTAAATCCCGTTCTGCTTCCGTTACTCTGAACTTGATTTGTACTGTTCTTTTTCGTCCGTCCATGCTTTGACGCTCCTTTCCATTCCGAGGGTTTGGGACACTTCCCAACAAGCAATTTTGCCGACGCTGCCGCAGAGCAGGGCAGGCAAAATACGGAAGTGGGTACCCGCTTCCTATGCTTGCTATTCATCTTTTCGCTTTCTTCCACGATAAAGACGGGATTTTGCCAAAGACACCCGCAGGAAAAGAAAAACGCCATAGAAACACAGCGTTTCCATAGCGTTCTTAGTGCATATTCAGTTTTAGTCATTGTCTTTTTCGACTTCCGTTATTTCCTTTGCCGTAGCCGCAACGATACGCAAACCGTTATCGCTCATGCTGTCAAGCAGAGTATCAAGCTGCCGCCGCTGCGTGGACTTCTCGGCGTTATCATTCGGAAAGAAAAACTGGTCTACCGAAATATGATAACGAGTAACAAGGTCATAGAAAACTTGCAGGCTCGGCTGTTGTCCCTTGTTCTCGATATTCGCAAGATAGCGCGGGGATATATAGAGCGCGTCGCTTACCGTTGTATTCTGTCAAGTAAAAATCCCTGGTTTTGCCAAAGCAAATTCCTTGGTATTGCCACGGGAATTCCCTGGTTTTGCCACGCTATTTTACCCGCATGAGAGCGTTGCGC
>NZ_JBQKJL010000057.1:0-1825 GCF_052117285.1 Lawsonibacter sp. LCP25S3_E2 | reverse complement strand
TGACATTAAGGTCAAAAGGGGGTGTGACACAATACTTCAGGTTTGATATAATGTAGATAAAAACAGGGTGGTGGCAGAAGATGTCATACAGGGCCAACGGAAGCCAGCAGTTGTCCATATTCGACCGCAGTCTCCGGCTCACGAGACGGGAGCGGAGCTTTTTGGAAAAGTCATGGGCAAAAGTGTTTTCTGATGAGATTTTTCCCGCCATTGACGAAGAACGTTTCCGAGTTTTGTATTCTCAAAATGCTTCACGACCCAATACCCCAGTCAATATTATTGTGGGTGCGCTCATTATAAAAGAACTGTTTGCTTTGTCCGATGACGAGATTGTTGAGAATCTGATGCTGGACATCCATTATCAGTATGCTCTCCACACCACCAGCTACGAGGAGCAGCCGTTGAGCGACAAATCCTTGTCCCGTTTTCGGAAACGCTGCTATGAATACGAAAAAACTACCGGCGTAGATTTGTTCCATGAGTGCGTCTGCGATCTGAACCGCAAAATCGCAAAACTGATGGGGATCAATTCTCACGTCAAACGTATGGATTCGCTGATGATCGAGGCAAATATCCGAAAATTAAGCCGGATCGAGCTGCTCTATTCCTGTGTTGCAAGACTTGCCAAGCGTATCGAAAAGAAGGAAGGCATCGGTAAACTGACAGGGCTGGAACATTACTGCCAGCCAGGTGACCGCAATTTCATCGTGTATCATTGCCGGAACACAGATATGAATGAGCGAATAGAGACCATTCTGAAAGATGCGGACCAGCTTCTGCTGCGGAGTGCGGCACAATATCAGGAAACAGAGGAGTATCGTCTGCTTGTCCGATGCCTGGACGAGCAGACCATTGCCGGAAGCGGCGGAAGACGGCTTCGCAAGAAGGGAGAGGAATCCCCGTCAACAACTTCCCTGCAAAATCCTACTGACCCGGATGCGACATACTGTGTAAAGGCAGGGAAAGACCATATTGGGTATGCTGCGAATGTGGTGGAGAGTGTGGACAGCAGCGGTTCCGTGATTACGGATTATCAATATGAGAAAAACATATTTTCCGACCCGCGCTTTCTTCGCGACCATCTTACGCGCACAGAAGAACAAAAGGAGACCGTGCGGATTGTTGCGGATGGCGGCTATGTGGGGCAGGAGTGCAGAGAACTTGCAGCAGAGAAAAATATTGAGCTCATCAATACAGCATTAAAGGGTGTAGCTGTACCGGATATTTACGGCGGTTTTCTGCTAAGTGATAACGGAAAGAGTGTGCAGCAATGTCCAGCCGGATATGCGCCAATACGCTGCTCCTACACAGAAAGAACGTCCCGAATCAGGGCCTACTTTAAATCTGAACATTGCATGGGATGTGATCACCGCGAAGAATGCCAAACAAAGCAGCGACGGGCGACCTGTCAAATGTCACTTTCCCGCTCGGCTGTGGAGCGCGCAAGGCAGCAGCAACAGATGCATGCACCTGATTTTCAAAATTGGCATAGAATTCGGAACGGAATAGAATCGGTTCCGTCCATACTGCGTAACCGGTACCAAGTAGACAAGATGCCCGTGAGAGGATTTATCCCGAGTAAATTCTTTTTTGGGGCTAAAATCTCCGCAATGAATTTCAACAAACTTCTTCGACACCGGAGAGGCTTGTTGTCCTGCGCCCAAAATCCTCTCCTCAGTTAAACAATCGGAAGATTGGATTGCCTGCCGTCCCGTATAGAGGGCCGGCAGGCAATTTTTATTGGTATGATATTGTTTTGGAGCAGCAAAACAGGCCTAACATTAGCTGCGCTAACTTCAAAACCTCCCTTTTGACCTTAATGTCA
>NZ_JBQKJL010000056.1:0-1829 GCF_052117285.1 Lawsonibacter sp. LCP25S3_E2 | reverse complement strand
TCTCGGACATGGTTTGCTGTCTCCTTTCGAATGGTGTGTCGCGACTTCATTCTACCAGAGATCTGCAAACCATGTCTTTTTTGTTTTTGCGAAACTTATTCTACCTGACCGTTCTTCTTCCGACTTTCAAATCTTGGTTTCTCACGAAGACGATTCGGATTCTCTTTATCTTTTATGCGTTGTCTACGTTTAGCGACAAGTGAGCCGCAGCGGTGAGAGCAGTAAATTCTGTCAAGGTGGCCCTCATTGGGAGAGAAAAACTTTTCACAGGTAGGATTTTTGCACTTTTTGAGCATATTTTTTGAAGAAATCATGAGCAATAACTCCATACAGAATCCCTCAAATTGAAAATTGAAATTCCAGTCCACATCGAATTCCCCATTTTCAGTAGGTGTCATTTGAGGATGAACCTGCTGCATGAGTTCATTTATGGAGTCCGCTAAAACAAAGGGGGCAACATCATACATGCTTTGTTGCAATTCTTTTGAAATATCTAGATCAGAAGGAATTTTTAGATTAAAAAACTCATCATATTCAATTTGATTCAAAGCGACAGTATCGAGTGTAAATACTGCAATGATCAGATTGTAGAGTTTTTGAATATAAGGATTCCGTAGTAAACGATAGAGTTCTTCATTCATGTAGACCTTATTTTGCTTATTTGAAATGTCGAGTATTTCGCGATAGAAATGAAACAGGTCAATAGCTAGTTTGCCGTTCAGGGTGTGCCTTTTGTGACACACAGATAGAAAGTAATACTGAAAAGAGGTTGTGAGCGTATGACGTTCCGGATCATCATCATTAAACTCATACAGATCAACTCGGTCATACAGCAGAAGAGGAAGCAAATATTGAAGCATATTTAGAGGATTTTTATCTTTGTTCTCAAGTTCATATTTGATCTGCATCATACGTTTTGCCGTAGATACATGGCGGCAAAATTCCTTTATCGACATGGTGTCATTTCGATAATATGGGTCCCAGCTTTGATAGACCGTTTCGGGACATTCCAACCCCATAATGTAGTAGCCGGGCTGTTGGTCATTAATTTTTGCGGAGGAATACGGCAACCCATATTTATTACAGAAGTCAAGGATTTCACTATCTTTGCTTATATCAATGTTAGCAAGATCAAGTAGGAGATATCGGTTAGTTTTGAAATCATCACAGAATAGGCGCTTTTTTATCAGGTTTTTTTCTCCGTCTCTTGCCGGATGAAATTCTTCTGATACAAGCATGGCATTACCGTGATGATCGAGGATGTGATATGTGCCAACGTAATTATCTACAAAAAAACCGTAATCTGATGTAATCATGGACAACCCTCCATTATGTCATACAAAACGGTATATAGAGCATATGACAATAAACCCGTATAATTGTATCATAACGATTGGAAACTTTCAATCAAAGATAAGTTACTTCATCGTCTGAGATGCGCATTAAGACGGTGGGATGAAAGAGGAAAACCAAGGCAACAACAGTTGCGTGGAATTCCGATGTACCCACCGTAATTTGACATGCTCATTTGCAGAAAAGGGGCCGGTGGAATTGGAATCCACCGGTCCTTTTTTCGTCCCACCGACTTTGCCGGTCATCCTGGAAGGAAGGGACGATATGCGGGAAAAAAAGATAACAAACGACAGGGGAGAGTATAAGAAATCTGATAAACCTCCGTCTGCTGAACTGTATTTCCTGATAGTTGAGCACAAGAAACGTGCGAATTCCAGTCAAACGGAGCGCCCGTTCCGGAGGAACGGTGCGCCCATTCCAACGCAAACGGCGTAGCCGTTCCATTCCAAACGGCGTGAAGCGCCGTCCATCCGTTC
>NZ_JBQKJL010000055.1:0-1988 GCF_052117285.1 Lawsonibacter sp. LCP25S3_E2 | reverse complement strand
TTTGCAGAGGGTGGACACATACTGCGTCCAGTCGTAGACCTCATCATTGGTCTTGTAGCTTCTGGGAAAGCGTCCAACCGGTCTGTGGTCGTGGTAAAACTCTACATGGTCATAGAAGATTTTGGCCTGTACTTTTTCGCCGGCCAGCATGGGAGATAGCCCGTATTTATTCGTCTCAATCGTTGCAAAGCCTGTTTTACTCACGGTAAGCGTCGTGTAGCGGAACACAGAGAAGGGATACTGCGGCAGCTCTAAAAGTGCCGCCTTGTCCTCTTCCCAAAGTTCCCGGATGGGAACCTTGTGCTTGTAGTGGAGCCGGTCAGCGTCCTTTTCGCACCACTCCAAGAGCTGTTCATTAAATTCCTCAAACGAGGTAATGACTGGGACCGGGACAAACGCATTGCGGCGGCTGTAACCAACCTTGTTCTCTACATTGCCTTTTTCGTTGCCGGAAGCCGGATTGCAAAAATCAGCTTGGAAACGGTAGTGGAGCATAAAGCGGGTAAAGCCGTCCGTAAGGACACGCTCACCATCTTTTAGTACCTGAGCAACCGCCGTGGTCATGTTGTCAAACCGCAGCCTGGGAGGGACGCCGCCAATGTGCTCAAAAATCCGCTTCATGCCTTCCAGCAGGCACTCTTGGTTTTGAGACGGGAACGCTTGCGTTACTCCGTTGTTAGAGCCGGGGAATGAGATCGTCAGCGCATAGAACGGAAAGCGTTCTCCGGTAGCGGCCCATTCGCCTTCCGCAAGGCCAAAGTCCACCTGTCCCCAGCCTTTGGGGTGCTCCAGAGGGAGATAACCGGCACTCAGAGTTTTCATGACATATTTTTTCTTGCGGACATACTTCTTCACGGTGGAATAGCAGCCAGTAAACCCATGCTCATCACACAGGCGGTGGTAAATCCGCATTACTGTATGGCGCTGTTTCCTGGGGGCCTTTCGGTCCTCCTCCAGCCATTTATCAATGATGGGGATGAAGTCTTGCAGCACCGGATAGCTCTGTGGCTCAATATCCGGCAGATTGTCCTCGCTCCAGTTTTCCTGGTAGGCGTACTTGCGGACAGTCTCAAAGCTGTGGCCGGTTATGCGGCATATTTCCCGCAAACTTGCCTCTTCATTTTCGTAGAGGTCTTTGATATACTTGATTTGAGCCATTCGTAACACCTTTCTGCTACCCCCTTATGGTTATCCCACCTAAAGGGTAGCGTTTATTTCAGGTGCTGACAATGGCTCTTTTTATTTGCCATTGGGGTGTTCACTTTTTGAGTACCATTTGCTACATTTTCATTTTACCGAAAACAGCACTGAAATTAAACGAAGTCATAGGATTTCCTGATTCAACAAGCTATGAAGGTGGCTACGATATAATTTGCTCATTGGAAATTGATGTTGGCTGTTATAAGGCGAAATTTGATAGATACTATTCAGCAACAGGTGCTTTGTATAGTTTTTCAAATCAATTAAGGGAATGCTACGAAAGATTGGAAGGAGAAGCAAAGTATGCACTGCTCTTAGAAAACGATTTAATATTTACCGTAACAATGGGTTCTTCTGGACATGCAACGGTAAAGGGTAAATTTCAGGAAAGGCCTGACATTAATAATGTTCTCTCTTTTGAAATGGATACAGATCAATCATGTTTCCTCTCTGTAATTAGCGGGATAGAAAGTCTGAAAGATAAATATGGAGATATGCAAGGGGTAAAATAAGTGGAGTTGTCGATAAATCAGAGTTTGTCTGTCTATCAAGCGGCTCGTTTCATTTGGATCGAGCCGCTTTTGCTTACATCATCCTCTGTCCCTGCCGCTGCTCCGGGAAGGGCGGCTCCAAGCGCCGCAGCAGGCCGAACTCTGTTTTTGTCACGCAGTCGTTTTCCATGCAGTCCTGACCGTATTGCTGAAAATCCATGTAGCCGTCCAGTCCTGCCCGCTTTTTTTCGTGTTCTGGGTCAAAAGTGGGTCAGGTAGAGAAAATGGGCTAACAAA
>NZ_JBQKJL010000054.1:0-2016 GCF_052117285.1 Lawsonibacter sp. LCP25S3_E2 | reverse complement strand
ACATGAACATGAAGCACTTGGAGGCGGCTCTGTACGACGCCTCTATTGCCGGCTGACTTCATTCAGCCGGAGCCTGCAAATAATTTTGCGCATAAATCTTGACGGCACCAATCCATATTTTTTAGCTGGATGTATCCCCGCATATTTGTAGCACACACCAGCCCAATCCATATCCGCAGCTAAGACAAAGACTGGGTCAAAACAGGACTCTCCTTGACTCTTACCAAAATAGTGAATGGCAACGGCTCCCATTACCGTGTCCGAGGTACATTTCCCATAGCCCACTTTGGCTTCTTTGCCATGAGCATTGCCTTTTCTTGCCCTATGCTGTGGTGAATCTTTCAGTAAATCAATAATCACATCAAATACAAAAAAATCAAATTTCAGTTTATGTTTGTTTAGCTTATCGCTAGTGAATGCATGGCCCCATCAGCAACAACTATTGTACACGGCTTTTGGTCTAGTAGAGAGATTGTGACTGTCCCTCCACTCACTAGAAGTTTCTCTCTAATAATATCTGATGCATTTGTTTTTGCATGAAACATGCATAAAATATTCCCCTTCGTTCCAAAAGTACATGGAAATTTCGATTCCAACTATCAACTTGTATGATTGGCAGTCTTTCAATCGGAAACTACGAGAAAATGTAGGTGTGCGGCTGGATAGCTATTGGAAGGCCAGGCATTACAGAGGTTGGAAAAGTTTTAATCAAGGAAGAAACTGCAGCAGTTGGACTACCGCCTCCTTGACCGCAGCAACCGTTTTCTCCCCATCGGACAGCTCTGTTTTCACTGGCAGGCGTACCACAAAGTCGGTGTGGTTGGGTTCCTGAGTAAGTTCCATGGGCGGAGGACAAGCTCTCCATTGCTCGGCCCAGCGGCACTGAGCGGTCCGGTTGACCCCGGAGAGCCACACCTCCAGTCGGAAGTTCTTGTGGTCGAAAACTACAACCAGTTTCAAGCTCTTCTCTTTCAAACCAGGGTCGGTAAAGGAAAAGTAGGCATAATCCATAGCGTTTTCCGTAATGTTGCTCTGAAAACGGAAATCCGGCATCTGCCGTTCCAGTTCATTTCTCAGAAAGCGGAACAGGCGAATGAACTCCTGATAGGCTTTTTGCAAATCAGTGGTCTGCAAAAGAGTGCGATATGTTTCCAAAAGAGTTGGGGCGAAGTTCATTGGAATGCCTCCTTCCATGCCGTATCTTTGCTTTCGAGTATACCACATCCGGCGGCACAGGGAAACTCCTGTCAGCGATGCTTCTGCCGCTTACGGAAGTCCTCCTCGATGGCGTCTTTCCAGTGCTCATCCAAAGGTGCACTACACCGGACGGCGGCCACAGCCTGGCCCACCACCTCGTAGTTGAGACGGGTACCCACGCTGTCGCAGTGGTAGTTCACTGCCCGGTCGGGGGCTATCCCCAGGTGACCCGCCGTCTCCACCGCATCGATGTTGGCCCCCAGGAAGAGGAACTCCCAGCCGTATTTCTCCTTCTGCCGCTGGATCATCTCCTTCACTCGTCGAGCGGAGTAGCGGCGACTAGCGTTCTCCATGCCGTCGGTGGTGATAACGAAAAGAGTGTGTTCCGGCACATCCTCGGGCCGGGCATACTTATGGATGTTGCCGATATGGTGGATGGCTCCGCCGATGGCGTCCAGCAGGGCGGTACAGCCCCGGACATAGTACTCTTTTTCGGTGATGGGGCGAACCTCTCCCACCTTTACCCGGTCGTGAAGCACCTCGGTCTGGTCGTCGAAGAGGACAGTGGAGACAAAGGCCTCGCCCGGCTCCTTCTTCTGTTTTTCTATCATGGCGTTGAAGCCGCCGATGGTGTCGCCCTCCAACCCCTGCATGGAGCCGCTACGGTCCAGGATGAAAACGAGTTCTGTCAAATTCTTCTTCATAAAAAAGTAACCGTCAAACCCGGCCCAACAGAAGAGCCACGGCATCTGCCGTGGCTCAGGTAAAACAAGATTATACTTTTGTTCTGCATTCTGCTGGTGCCTGGGCAGGAATCAA
>NZ_JBQKJL010000053.1:0-2268 GCF_052117285.1 Lawsonibacter sp. LCP25S3_E2 | reverse complement strand
TAACCGTCCTCTGTGGTTACCTCCATCTGCGGTTCCAGACTCTGGAGGATCTTCTCCATATTGTTGGTTTCACTGGCCAGAGTTTTGGTCTGGGTGATGGTCTGGATGTCCACCCCAACCTCGTCCTTCCGCGTCATATCCAGCAGATAATAGAGGCGGCCATCCCGCTCAAAATCCTCGGTGGGAATCTGGGATGGGTCATCTGCCAGGGACAGCTGGTACACTTTCTTGATCCTGGGGCTGTCTCCCTCCATATACTCCTCCACCGATGTGGGGTAGTAACTGGCACTCTGCTCCGGTTCAACGGCCAGAGCAGGGACAGATGCCGCCAGGAGCAGGGTCAGGGCGCACATCGTGGTCAAAATGCGTTTCATACTGGATTCCTCCTACAACAATTTTTCTTTTGATTTGCCGGAAATCATATTGTTATTTCTTCTTTTGGAAATTGTCACCCCCTTTCCCGGAGCACATTTCGTTGCAGCAGATACTCATTCCAATCCTTTCCCTGTGGAGGAAGTTGTTGAGACACCTCATAGTCCTCTGCGGAGAACATTTCTCGGAGCTTTTGGGTTGCCTGCCGACCATGTTCATCGTTATCCAGGCACAGAATAATCCTGCGTATGTGTGGGTTGTCTCGCAGATAGGTCCGCAGTCCTCCTTCGTACAGCCCACACAGTGCCACCGCGTTGGAGGTTACTTTCCGGTGCAGGGTGCAGAAGCTCATCAGGTCGATTGGGGCCTCAAAGACAAGAACTGCATCATGCTTCTTGCTGCAGTAAAGTCGAAATGCGATGTCCTTATTGCTGCCTGGGACATCCCCCTTAAAGCTGCTGCCGTTCCAATCATAGGTTCCTCGTTGATTGGCAAATACTGGCGCTCCTGATTGGTCCCGGCCAACAAAGACACAGTTGTGATGTTGGGCGTCCTCGTACAGCAATCCAGCCTCCACAAAGCCCCGGATCACTTGGGGTGCGATCCCACGCTTGCGGAGATAGGTAAACACCCTGCGGTGATCCACGTTGGCAGGGGGGAGGGTAAAGGGGACCTTTTCCTCCTTTTCCTTGGTCTGCCGCGGAGTGCTCACCGGGGGAGAGTCACGGGCGCGGCCATGCCAGGTCAGCAGGTACTCCACGGCCTCCGGGAAACTTTTGTTATAGAACCGCTGGAGGAATGTGATGGCATCTCCGCCGATGCCCTCTGAGTAGCGGAACCAGGTACGTCTGTCCTTGATCCGGATGCTGTCCATCTCCTGCGTGGTGTAGTACCTGCCGATCCGCTTCACCTGGTAGCCCAGGGAGATCAGCAGATCTGGAAGGTCCGTGTCTCGGACAGTGGCCATTTCAGCCTCTGTAAAACGAGTTTTTTCTGACGTTTGTATCATGTTCACCCCCCTTCTAGGAAAAACAAAAAAGGGGCCGGAGGACGCATCTGTTTGAGATGTGTCCTCCGGCCCCTTGCTTTGACTCCTTGTGTTATTGTTCGATGTCCGCTGTGCCTCTCTCCGCCTCCGTGCTGGCCTCGCTGGCGTCTGGGGTGGTACCGGCGGCTCCGTTGTCCTCCGGGGCTTCCTCGGTGCTCTCAGGGCCCTCCTGTGGGGCCAGGCTGGCTTCGGCTTCCGCCAGCGCCTGCTCGATCAGGCCCAGGACGAAGTCCCGCTGGGTGAGCTTTACGCCGGTCCGAGCCGTTTCTCTGGCCAGGTGGGTCTTGATGCGCTGGAAGAGTTCCTCGGGAATCTGGAATGCCATCGTTCTGCTGCCTGTCATGTTGATTCCTCCATTCTCATCTTTCATCTTGTAGTATTCAGTGAGCAGTGCTGCGATGTACTGGCTGGTGGTCATCTCCAGGCGGTCTTTTTCTTCTGTTACCCGGTTGTGCAGGGCGATGTCGATTTGAGCGCATAGGTTTTTCTTGTCTGCCATGGTCTGCTCTCCTTTCCTCGTTTTGCAACGCAAGTATATCCAAAACCATGTCAGAAAGCTATTACCAAGACCACCAAGGAACTAAGGACAAAGCAAGCAATACCACCAACTGAAACAGCTATGTAATAAAAAGAGAGAAGCCCCCGTTGGCAGTTCGATTTGAACTACCAGCGGGGGCTTCTCTCGCTGTTTTCTCTTTGCTCAGAGGTTCGGATCACCCCACATCACGAAAATGGCCTTTTGCATCTCCATCTCGTCTGGTGCTCGATTTTGTCCTCTGAAACGGCTGAAACCCTTGCCGCAGCAAGGGTTTCAGGGGTTGCATCTTTTTCAGCAACCTTAGTTGGTG
>NZ_JBQKJL010000052.1:0-2455 GCF_052117285.1 Lawsonibacter sp. LCP25S3_E2 | reverse complement strand
TTTGTTAGCCCATTTTCTCTACCTGACCCACTTTTGACCCAGAACACGAAAAAAAGCGGGCAGGACTGGACGGCTACATGGATTTTCAGCAATACGGTCAGGACTGCATGGCAAACGACTGCGTGACGCAAACGGAGTTCGGCTTGCTGCGGCGCTTGGAGCCGCCATTTTCGGAGCAGGAGCAGGGAATGCGGATGATGTAAATAAAAAGAGGGTGCGATTTTGACAAATTGCACCCCTCAACAGTTATAGCCGGAATTTAGATGACAAAGCTATTTGATAAGCCACCGTTCCCCGTTCGGCATAATACAAATATCTCCAGGAAATCGCTCTAAAATCGCGCCGTCTCGCAGAGAACGCACCAGCGTCTCCTCACGATAGTCCGGGTCTTCATACCAAATATTGAAATATAGGTTATCCCCCTCCCGAAAGTTAAAAGATTCCCTATCATTTATCGCAAAGCTTATTTTCTCGGGCCAAATCATCTCAAATGTCCCGTCATTTGGCTGCCGTGTCAGCGATAATGGAGAGGTGTGAAGAATAAGATTATAACAGTCTTTCACAGTGGACAAAGGCAACCTTGCCACTTCCTGCGTTTTCTCTTGTTGATGCATGAACCGAAGAATATGTATCTTGCTTTCTGCAAAATTCACCACCAGCAGCACAACAGCGCCTTCATCATATACTGGGTAGCCAAGGTATTGACCGTCCACAGGCGGCACAGGTTCATAGACCGTACCGTCCGGATAGTGGATAAGATATAAGTGGTTGCTCCGCACATGGTGTCCCTGCCGGAATAGTTCTTCTGCCTCATAAAGATCGCCGTGAATATAGTCTGTTACCCAGTACCATTCGCTGGTTCCTCCCCGAACAAGCTCCATATTGGTCATGCCATGTATGTCAATAATTTTCATTAACATGCCTCGTTCTCTTGAATTGAAGTTTGTATACTTCATCATAACATATGAAAAGCAATGTGTAAACAGATAAAATCACGACAGAAAGGAGCTTCAACATTGGAAAGCAAACCAACGCAATACCATATCCGACCTGCCCGCCCGGAGGAGGCGGGCTTATTTTATACCCCGCACCCTGAAGAAGATAAGCGGCTGGGTACCGTTGGACATGTCCGTATGGACTTCGGGCGCAGCGGCAACGAGTTTTGGCATACCTGGTGGCCCCGTGGCCCGGAGGAACTGAACAGCCCCGCGTTCAAGAAGGAACTGCAGGAGGTCGTGGACACGCTGCGGGAGAGTGTGCTGAAAAACCGCTTCGCTATGGAGCGTTTTTGCTATGAACACGGCGGGAAAATCAACGGTGGCTATGCACAGAACTACGGCTACATCGTGGAAACGGAGCGCTACCGCTACTGCCTGCGCTGCAACCCGTCTCCCGGAGATTATAATGGCTACCTTGCGGTATACGATTTGGCCGTTCAGCGGCAGAACATGGCGCGGGACAAGCCGCTGGTCGGTCGTGTGACCTACGCCAACGGCGACGCGCAGGAATTTACCGATGCCAAAGCCTTTCTCAAGTGTGTGCGGGAGGAACTTTCGTATCGCCCGACCACAGGCTTCCGCTACGAGGTGCTGACCGACGATTCCAGCGTCCGCAAGCAGGTGGATGACATGATCTTCGACTTCTACGGCGAGGAAAATCCCCGCCGGTTGGAGGAATACCAAAAAACGCCCGATCAGGGCATGACAATGGGAGAAATGTGAGTATGGACAGAAAAATGGTGAATTTTATCAAGGAGCAGTATCCCCCCGGCACCCGCATCCGGCTGAACGCTATGGACGATCCCTACGCGCCCATTCTTCCCGGCACCGAAGGTGAAGTGGACTTCGTGGACGATAAGGGGCAAATTTTTATGAAGTGGGACAACGGCCGCACGCTGCCGCTCATCCCCGGCGAGGACAGCTTCACCGTGCTGCCGCCCGAGCTGACCACCCTCAAGCTGTATATGCCTCTGACCGCCGATCTCTACGAACGGAACGAGTACGGTGATCTCGATGACAGCAGCACACTGCTGGAGGGCAGTGAGCTGCGGGGCTATCAGGATCAGATCACGGCGGCACTGGCGAAAAACCGGATGCCGGAGGAGGCGGAGCGGGGTCTCATGCATTGGTATGATGGTGCTGACAGCGTTGACCGCAAGGTGCGCTCCGCCGTCTTCACCGTGGAGGAGCGTGATCGGCAGCTCTGGGGCGTGGCGGAATGCCGCGTCGCCGGGGAATTGTCGGACACCGAAATGGATACTTTGAAAGAGTTTATCACCGGACAAGCTTCAGATGGCTGGTGCGAGGGCTTTGAGCAGCGGGAGATCTCCGTGGATGACGGCGGTGAATTGTATGTCCACTTTTGGAATTCGGACGAGTGGAGCATCCAAACGGAACAGGAATTGTTCGCCCCCAAACTCCATGAGCAGAATGGGATGAAGATGGGAGGGATGACC
>NZ_JBQKJL010000051.1:0-2592 GCF_052117285.1 Lawsonibacter sp. LCP25S3_E2 | reverse complement strand
AAGTAACCGTCAAACCCGGCCCAACAGAAGAGCCACGGCATCTGCCGTGGCTCAGGTAAAACAAGATTATACTTTTGTTCTGCATTCTGCTGGTGCCTGGGCAGGAATCAATTTCTCGGCCCAGGTTTCGTTGGCTGTTTGCGCCAATTCAGGGGCACGTTCCAGAACCCACTGCAAGTAGCGGTAAGGATCCAGGCCGGTTTCCTTAGCCGTTTCAATCAGACTGTAAAGGACTGCGCTGCTCTGCGCACCGCCCGGTGTATTGCAGAACAAAAAATTCTTCCGGCCCATCACAAAGGGCTTTATGCTGCGCTCGGCGCGGTTGTTGGAAAGCTCCAGCCTGCCGTCCTCCAGATAGCGCACCAGATAGGGCCACTGCTCCAGAAGATAGTGCAGTGCCTTGCCCAGGGCGGACTTGGGTGCTGTCCTGGCGCTAGTCTCATTTGCCCATGCCAACAGAGCCTCCAGAACAGGTTTTTCCTGCTCCAGACGCTTGGCAAATCGGTCTTCTGCTGTCAATGCGGCAAAGTCCTGCTCCATCTGGAACAGCTTTGCAAAATAGCACAGGGCTTCTGCCGGCTTGGAAGCAGGTTGTTGGTCCTTGGGAACGGCAGTCAGTGCCTCGTCAAACTTACGTCGGGCATGGGCCCAGCACCCCACCACACGGATCTGTTCCGGAAGCCTGTGGTAGCCCTGGTAGCCGTCCGCATGGAGCCAACCGGAGAATCCCTCCAGGAACTTCTCTGCGTTCTCAGCTTTCCGGTTGGGCTGGTAATCATACAGCACAATCGGCGCCTCAGCGTTGCCACTGGTCCGGTAAAGCCACATATAGGATTTGCTGGTGGCTGACTTTCCCTTCTCGTGCAGTACCTGCAGCGTGGTTTCGTCACCGTGCAGCACCTTTTCCTGGCACAGCCTCTGGTGCAGCACGTCATACACAGGCTGCAGCCAGTCCTCCGCTGCCTTCAGCAGCCAGTTGGACATAGTCTGCCGGGACAGCTTCAGACCCTGGCGTTCAAACTCCTGCTCCAAACGGTACAGAGGAGAGTACATCACATACTTCTGTGCGGCAAGATGCGCAATCGCAGAGGGAGAGGCAAAGCTGCCGGGAATCACGGTCGGTGCCATAGGAGTGGGCACCACATTCCCTTCTCCGGTCTCTTTTTCGCAATGTTTGCAGGCGTAGGTGGGGTAGCGGTCCTCCCGCACCCAAAACTCAGCGGGCTTCATCTGGAGGCTGCGGTGGATCTCCACGCCAATCTCAACCAGCTCGCTGCCACAGGCACTGCAAACTCTCTCGCTTTCGGGCAGAGGATGCTCCACGACTTCTACGGGAGTGCCTTCGGGGATCACGTCGGCAATGCTGCCGGAACGGCGCTTGCGGGGCGTCTTCTTTTCGGACTTTTTAGCGGGCTCCATGCTGTCTGTATCCCAGGCCTCAGCCTCATTGAACAGATAGGCAAACTTGTCCATGACCATCTGTTCCAACTGCTCAGAGGAACTTCCAAACAGTTTCCGTTTCTTCAGCTTCAACTGCTCCATCAGCCAACGGTTCTGCAAAAGAGCCTGGGCCAGCTCGGCGCTCTTAGCGTCCAGCTGCTGATTCTGCTCAGCCAATTCGGCGTTCTTAGCATCCAGCTGCTGACTCTGCTTGGCCAGTTGTGCCTGCAGCGCTTCGTATTCCGCCCGGGAAATCGTAATCATTTCCCGGTTACTTGTCTCGTTCGTTTCTGTATATTTCATGCTGATATGATACCATAAATCGCAGGAAATGCACAGAGTTCATTGATCATTCTCAGATATTTTCCAGCCCGCAGACCGGTCTGTGCGCCTTCGGCTGTTCCACATTCAGCCCTTCCATGAGCCAGCGGTATTGTTGGGGAGTCAAAGTTCTGGCCTCACTCTCATTTCTGGGCCATTGGAAGCTGCCGGATTCCAGGCGCTTGTACAGCAGCAGAAATCCATCGCCCTCCCAGTACAGGGCTTTGATCCTGTCCCGGCGTCGGCCACAGAACAGAAACAGCGTGTTGGTGAACGGATCCAGATGAAACTGCTGCTGAACGGTGCTGGCCAGACCATCGATTCCTCGTCTGAGGTCGGTGTAGCCGCAGGCGATATAGACTTTGTCAGCTCCGGTAAAATCATTCAGCATGACTGTAGAATCTGCAGCACCATGGCCGTTGTTTCAGCGTCCGCACCCGAATGAACATCTACTGAAACATTTCCCAGATGCACGGTAGCGGAAATTTTGGCCGCCGGCGCAACACATACCTCAGCAAACTGCGGTGCGGTTTGTGCCGCAAGACAAAACAGCTTCTTTTGCCATTTATAGTAGCTGGCGGTACTGATGCCGTTTCCTTCGCACCAGGCTCTGACGCTGATACCGCTGCTGCGGCAGGCCGCAATCCGCTCGCTCCAAACAGCGACTTTCTCCTGTCGGTTCAGTGTCTGTAAACTTTTCTCCATAACTGTCTCCCCAGTCTCAGATAGTATCTTCCAGTCTCCGAGACTCCACGATACTATCTGCTATTATGGAGATATTTTCTCACACCAGCTACATTCCAGCAATCCGCCGCCAGGTTTGACGGTTAC
>NZ_JBQKJL010000050.1:0-2688 GCF_052117285.1 Lawsonibacter sp. LCP25S3_E2 | reverse complement strand
TGGTGACCCGTACGGGAATCGAACCCATGTTTGCGGCGTGAGAGGCCGCCGTCTTAACCGCTTGACCAACGGGCCGTGTGGTGCGCCTTCAGGGATTCGAACCCGGGACCCACTGATTAAGAGTCAGTTGCTCTACCAACTGAGCTAAAGGCGCATATCGTGCGCTTTCATACACCCTGAAAACCGAACAGTGAAACAAACCTTACCTTCGCTCACAAGCGCCTGCATTTCCTTACGACCTTGTAGGTCAAGCCCTCGGCTTATTAGTATCGGTCAGCTACATGCCTCGCAGCACTTCCACCTCCGACCTATCAACGACATAGTCTACGTCGAGCCTTACTCCATAAAGGATGAGAGATCTTATCTTAGGGGGAGTTTCACGCTTAGATGCTTTCAGCGTTTATCTCGTCCAGACGTAGCTACCCAGCTGTGCCGTTGGCACGACAACTGGTGCACCAGAGGTCTGTCCATCCCGGTCCTCTCGTACTAAGGACAGCTCCCTTCAAATCTCTTACGCCCGCAACAGATAGGGACCGAACTGTCTCACGACGTTCTGAACCCAGCTCGCGTGCCACTTTAATCGGCGAACAGCCGAACCCTTGGGACCGAATTCAGCCCCAGGATGTGACGAGCCGACATCGAGGTGCCAAACCTCCCCGTCGCTGTGGACGCTTGGGGGAGATCAGCCTGTTATCCCCAGGGTAGCTTTTATCCGTTGAGCGACGGCACTTCCACTTGCATACCGCCGGATCACTAACTCCAACTTTCGTTACTGCTCGGCCCGTCGGCCTCGCAGTTAGGCTCGTTTATGCGTTTACACTCACTGCACGATTTCCGTCCGTGCTGAACGAACCTTTGAGCGCCTCCGTTACCTTTTAGGAGGCGACCGCCCCAGTCAAACTGCCCACCTAACAGTGTCCCCCGACCGGATTCACGGCCGCAGGTTAGAAAACCAGCAAATGAAGGGTGGTATCCCAAGGGTGACTCCATCAAGGCTGACGCCCTGACTTCCATGTCTCCCACCTATCCTGTACATCATTTACCAATCCTCAGTATTAAGCTACAGTAAAGCTCCATGGGGTCTTTCCGTCTAGTTGCGGGTAACCGGCATCTTCACCGGTACTACAATTTCGCCGGGTGGGCTGTTGAGACAGCGCCCAAATCGTTACGCCATTCGTGCGGGTCAGAACTTACCTGACAAGGAATTTCGCTACCTTAGGACCGTTATAGTTACGGCCGCCGTTTACTGGGGCTTCAATTCAGACCTTCGCTTGCGCTAAGCCCTCCTCTTAACCTTCCAGCACCGGGCAGGCGTCAGCCCATATACGTCATCTTTCGATTTAGCATAGACCTGTGTTTTTGGTAAACAGTCGCTTGGGCCTATTCTCTGCGGCTCCTTTCGGAGCTCCCCTTATCCCGAAGTTACGGGGTAATTTTGCCGAGTTCCTTAACAACCCTTCTCCCGTTGGCCTTAGGATTCTCTCCTCATCTACCTGTGTCGGTTTGCGGTACGGGCACCTTAGCATACATTAGAGCTTTTCTCGCCTCGTCGTTCTCCAGCTTCCCTACTTGATTTCGGTCCCTTTCGCCCGGGTCAACCAACGCCCGGGTCTGGATAGTTCCAAGTGTCCCTCTAACTTAAGTTTCGGTGGCTACGGAATTTCAACCGTATGTGCATCGACTACGCCTCTCGGCCTCGCCTTAGCTCCCGGCTTACCTTGGGCGGACGAACCTTCCCCAAGAAACCTTAGATTTTCGGCCATTATGATTCCCACATAATTCTCGCTACTCATTCCGGCATTCTCACTCGAATGAAGTCCACCAGTGCTTCCGCTCTGACTTCACCCCGCATTCGACGCTCCCCTACCACTGTCCATAGGACAATCCCAAGCTTCGGTGTTACGCTTAGCCCCGTTATATTTTCCGCGCAGAGTCACTCGACCAGTGAGCTATTACGCACTCTTTTAATGAGTGGCTGCTTCTAAGCCAACATCCTGGTTGTTTTCGCAACTCCACATCGTTCTCCACTTAGCGTATCTTTGGGACCTTAGCTGTGGGTCTGGGCTGTTTCCCTTTTGACCACGAGACTTATCTCCCATAGTCTGACTGCTAGTCATCAATTATCCGGCATTCAGAGTTTGATAGGGTTCAGTAACTTTATCAGCCCCTAGCCCATTCAGTGCTTTACCTCCGGTAATCTAAACTAACGCTAGCCCTAAAGCTATTTCGGGGAGAACCAGCTATCTCCAAGTTCGATTAGAATTTCTCCGCTATCCACAAGTCATCCGCCACCATTGCAACGGGGGTCGGTTCGGTCCTCCATGGAGTTTTACCTCCACTTCAACCTGCTCATGGATAGGTCACCTGGTTTCGGGTCTATTGCACATAACTAAATCGCCCTGTTCAGACTCGCTCTCGCTTCGCCTTCGGTACTGAATACCTTAAGCTTGCTACGTACAATAACTCGCCGGACCGTTCTACAAAAAGTACCTCATCACCCATTAACGGGCTTTGAGTGCTTGTAAGCACAAGGTTTCAGGTTCTATTTCACTCCCCTCCCGGGGTCCTTTTCACCTTTCCCTCACGGTACTGCTCCTCTATCGGTCATCAAGTAGTATTTAGGGTTGGAGGGTGGTCCCCCCAGTTTCCCACAGGGTTTCACGTGTCCTGCGGTACTCTGGATCCTGA
>NZ_JBQKJL010000049.1:0-3036 GCF_052117285.1 Lawsonibacter sp. LCP25S3_E2 | reverse complement strand
TAGGGGGACGGCACCGACTTTTCAGAAATTTCATAGACGCCGGGCAGCAGGTTCTCCACCATGGCGGAGCCGTCCGCCCCGGTGGTCACTTCCGTCACGCTATGGCCGTCCGCCCCCTTGACCAGGAACACCGTATCGGGGACCGGCGCGCCGGTATCGGCGTCGCTCTTGTGGATGGTCAGGTTGGGCCGCTTGTCATTTTGCAGGCAGATGGTGGCGTCCTTGCCGGGGAACAGCTGCACATGGTACTCCGTGGCATCCAGAATGTGATCCGCCACGGTGGACACCTCTTGCAGGGAATAGACGCCAGGTTCCAGGCCCTCCCAGGTGATCTCCCCGGTGCTGGAGGTGGCGCGGTCCAGATACCGGGAGCCGTCCTCGATCTTCGCCAGCCGGTAGGTGACGCCGCCCAGGGGCGTCCCATCCGCACTCTCTTTGTATAGATGCAGAGAGGGCAGCTTGGAATTGGTGAACACAAATTGGGCCTGGTCACCGCCGTCCAGGTGGATGATCCGCTGGGCATCGTCTACCACATAGCCGGGGCACTCCAGTTCCGTTACTACATAAGTGCCCACGGGGAGCTTGGAGAGGTCGATGGTCCCATCCTCCGAAGTCGTATATTCCTCCGGTCCCCAGGAGCCGTCCACCGCCTCAATGCGGAATTTGACATTGGCAATCGGCTTACTGAGATCCGCACTGTCTACCTTGATAAGATGGATGCCGGGCAGCTGGTCATTATAAAACACCCGTTCCACAATGCCCATGCCCGTGGTCAACTCCGCATATTGGGGGGTGGTATCTATAATATGCTCATCGTCTCCGGGGTTTCGTTCCTCGATCCGATAACTGCCCTCGGGCTGGTTGACCAGGAGAATTTCGCCCTGTTCATTGGTACGGAAGATGCCCAGGGAAACATTATCCCGGAAGATCTCAAACGCCACATCCGGCATAAGCTCCATCGTCTTTCGGTCATACTTGATGATCCGCAGACCAGGAAGTTCTTCATTGATAATGGTAGCGGTGGATTCCTCGCCTGACACCACATTGACCGTCTGAACGGTATCGGTCACAGCTTTCCAGCCCTCGATTCCTGCCAGCTCACGCACTTCCCATGCGCCGGGTTCAAGCTGGTCAAAGGTGATGGAACCTCCGGTGGTGGTCTGACCGCTCCGGGTCTGGCCGCTCTCCAAGTGCTTGATCTGGATGGTTACACCGGAAAGTAGATCTCCAGTGTCACTCTTTTTCTCCACCCGAAGTGAGCCGTAGGGGGCGTTCCAGAAAGTCAGGGTTGCAATCTTGTTGTACTCCACATCCGCGTGCTGGGTGCGCTCATCCGGCAAAAGATGATACCGGGGCGGGATCTCCTCGGTTACCGTATAGTGGCCCTCAAGGGTCAGAGGGATTACCACGGTCCCGTCCGGGCCAGTAGAGAAAGAGCCAACCTTGCGTCCCTCTGGATCGTACACAGAGAACACCGCGCCCTCCAGTGGGATTTTTGTGCCCTCCTCCAGCTTTACGATTTTCAGCGCGGTCTCATCCGGGTCGGGGTCCTGACCGTCATAATAGTTGCTGATAGCAGCCACATCCAGCCGTACATTGTTATCTAGGTCGCAGATATAATTTTGCAGGTCGCCGTACTTATCCTTCTCCTGGCAGATGGCATACATGGCGGCATACTGCGCCACGGAGGCGGACAGTGCAAGCTGGACGCTGCCACTTTGGTTCTGGATGGATTCCGCGGGGTACAGCACCTTGAATTGAGCGGAGTAGCCGTCTCCGGTTCCTTCCGCAGCAACAGAGGTCACATCCTGGTTGTCCATGTTGACGATCCGGGTGCCATTGGGAACGGCGGAGGGGTCCTGGAAGGCGACAGAAATGTCGTAATCGTAGACCCATGTCTCGCTCCAAACCGTAAACACCTGCTGATAGTAGTCCTTACCCTCAACACTGACAGGATAGGCCACGGAATGGTCTGGGGTGGCTGTCATTTTGGGCGTGAGCATATAGTTGTAGGTGGTGCCGCGCTTGTAGATGTCCTTGGCGGCGGCCAGGATGCGGTTGCCAATGTCCAGTTCAGAACCGGAAAGGCCGGGGGCCACCTTTAGATTGTTGATGTCCCAGGTGGAAAGCAAATAACACCAGAGGGCCATCTTTGTGGCGTAATACGCCTGATACTTGTTATCCAAATTCAGTTCACCCAGACTGCGGTGGGGGTAACCGTTGGAGATAATGCCCACCACCTTGGGATCGCTGGAGCGTTCCTCCGCAAGATATTTAATGCTTTCGCCGAGTTCTACCTTTTGGGGAACACCTTTGAGATACGGATTCACACAATATGCCGGAACTTCTTTGGTTGTCCCATCATTGCTCTTATACATGAAATAGGTGTAGTCTTGCTTCTTGACAGCGCCGTTGATGGACAGATAACCCAGCTCATATCCGCCGTTATAAATGTCCACTTCGCCCAGCGCCGCTTCTACACTATCCGCGGCCCAAGCGGAGGTCGGAAGAATTCCAAGCAGCAAAACGCAGGCCAAAAACATTGAAAGCAGTTTTTTCATAAGCCCTCCTTAAAATGGACAGAAAGAGGCATGAACAACAATCTGTTCATCACCTCTTTCTGGAAGTAATTCAGTCAGGGTTTCGCAGAAACTAAGCGAAAAAAACGCAGTGCATTTCCCAATTTGGGAGATGCACTGCGTTTAGCATTCCACAGCCTGGACACACCAGCGGTATGCCCGCTGATCCCGCACACAGGTAAACAACGTGATACGGTTGTCACTGGTAGTGGCGGTGCCGCTGGTATCTGTCTCCAATACCTTTTCTACACTGACCACCTGATAGGTGCGTGTGCCCAGCTTGGTGGTCCAGGTAATGGTATCGCCTGGCTCCAGGGTATGCAGGTCTCCAAAATCATCCCGGACCCCGCGGTTGTGACCAGCAATGCAAACATTTCCATCCCAAATGCTGGTGTCGGGGAAATGTCCCGCGCCTTTTGCCAGAGTGCTGCTGTCTGTCCCTTCGTAGACCTTGGTA
>NZ_JBQKJL010000048.1:0-3085 GCF_052117285.1 Lawsonibacter sp. LCP25S3_E2 | reverse complement strand
GAACGGATGGACGGCGCTTCACGCCGTTTGGAATGGAACGGCTACGCCGTTTGCGTTGGAATGGGCGCACCGTTCCTCCGGAACGGGCGCTCCGTTTGACTGGAATTCGCATCTTTCTGGAACAAAAGATTCCGGATATCCATTGGCAGCATATTTTCTTCAGTTATACACTCCTTTTTATCTTTAACCCATCGATAAATAGTGCTGGGGGCAACACCGAATTTTCCACCTATATTTGCAAGAGTTTGACCGTGCTGATATGCAGTAAGAATTTCCTGTTTTTCCACATCAGAATACTTTTTAGGCATAATTATAGACACATCCTTTTGGTTTTAGATGTGTCTATTTTATCTTGTGAAGTTAGATTGAGCATTCTTTTTCTGTACTCTTCTAACCATGTATTGTGAAGTATATGAACATTGCAGGTCTATAGAGAATGCCGCAATGATTTCACTTTTTCTCGATTTGCGCAAGTCATTGTTTTGACTTCTGCAACTATATAAACAGGACTAATCGCTGAACAGCGTGCTACTTATCTTATCGCAGTTAAAAATGCTTTCGTTGGAATTGTTTGGGTTGCCATTTAAAAAAATATCCAATATAATAGTTGCGAATAAATATTGGGGGGCAGACAGGTGAAAAAGGAACTATGTGTGAAAAGCCAGAGTATAGAAATATCTGGCATTACAAAAGACTATAAGGAAGCCCTCTGCGAATATATTTGGAACGGCTTTGAGGCAAATGCCATGAATGTATCTGTCACCTTCACAGGTAATAGCTTAGGGGGTATCGAATCAGTTATTATCCAAGACGATGGTGATGGAATTTGCCTTGAAACAATAGATGATACCTTTGGCACTTTTTTAGCTTCTAATAAGAACGGTCTTTCTTTACAATTAAAATCTAAAGCAAATAAAGGAAAAGGCCGCTTTTCATGCTATGCCTTTGCGCGAAGGGCGACATGGGAAACTGTTGCCAATAGCAGTGGTAAAAAAGTGGCCTATTCTATTTCAATAAACGCCGAAAACAAAAACGTGTACGATATTTCAGAGCCCACCCCGATTGATGCAGATACAGGTACAGTTGTAACTATTACTGGAATTGATAATCTGCACCAAGAAGATATGTCATATGAAGTTTTAGCTGAGTGTTTGCTCAAAACCTTTGCATGGTATCTTTACCTAAACAGAAATAAGGGAATTTCTTTGACAGTAAATGGGGTAGCGGTTGACTTTACAAAATATATTAACACCGAGGCGAGTATAACTAAAAATATTCAAGTCGATGGAAATAGTTTCTCTGTAACACTTATAGTGTGGGCAGAAAAAATCCGAGAGAACTTTTGCTCCTACTATTTAGATGGAGACGGAATATTGCATGGGAAAGACACAACAACATTCAACCGCAATACTATTAATTTTAACCACAGCGTATACGTAAAAGGAAACTTCTTTTCAGGGAAAGAGAATATTTCTCTCTCTAACGCCTCAGCAGAAATTGATGGGCAAATTTCGCTGGAAGACACTGATCGAGCTGTTTTGCGGAAACTTAAACGGAAAATACAAGATATAATTAGTGGGCAGATGAACAGCTATATGGCGGGTCAAGCCGATAAAGCAATCTCTGCAATGCTTGATCGCAAGTCATTCCCCGCATTTGGAGATAATATTTATGACCAAATGCGAAAAAAAGATCTGATTCAGGTTACAAAGGAGATGTATTATTTAGCACCACGTATCTTTTATAACCTAAAGGATGTCCAGGAAAAATCGCTCCTGGGCTTGCTGAATTTGCTATTAAATACAGATGAACGAGAAAATGTCCTTTCGATTGTTGAGAGTGTTGTAGAACTCACACCTACACAGCGAGAAGAATTTGCAGTAGTTCTCAAACGGACTAAACTTGGAAATATCGTTGATACGATCAAATTTATTGAGGATCGTTACAAAGTTATTGAAGGACTTAAGCGAATTGTCTTTGATCTTTCCAATTATGCAAACGAGCGTGACCACGTACAAAAAATTATGGAGCAACATTACTGGATTTTTGGCGAGCAATATAATCTTGTTTCTGCAGACCAACGTATGCAAAAAGCTCTAGAATCTTATCTGTATCTGCTATATGGTGATGATGCTCCTGATGCAACTTTGTTACCAGATCAAGAAGAAATGCGCCGCATGGATATTTTTGCTTGTGGTGCAAGAAAACTTGAAGATAGTACTGGAAGCGAAATTGAAGAAAATATAGTTGTTGAGTTAAAAGCCCCAAAAATACCACTTACAAAGAAAGTACTTCGCCAAGTCGAGGATTATATGGACTTTATTCGTCGGCAGCCTAAGTTCAATAGTCAGCATCGCAGATGGAAATTTTTTGCTGTATGTAGTGAAGTGGATGATGATGTTAAGAGCAGATATGCTGCACAAGAAGCATATGGTAAAAAAGGCTTAGTTACTAAAATTGAAAACTATGAAATATATGCTTTGACATGGGATGATGTATTCAAAAGTTTTGAATTAAGGCACAGCTTTTTATTGGATAAGCTAAAAGTTGACCAAGAAGCTATTGCAGCTGAATTGGCAGGGAAAACTGGAAATACGAGATCAAAGCATGTAGCAGATGCAATAAAACATGAAGTTTGTACAGCATAACAAACACTTCTACCCACTTTGGGCAGTTAACGTTTATTGAGATTGACGAATTGAGTAAAGTATTTCATTGGTGCAATAAAAACATTCAAATATCTGTACCGCAAGATTTTTAGACATGCATTTTTGCAGATAAGGTACGATAAGGGACTTATTGGCAGTGCCAATTCACGTGGCTGAGATTCCACTTGAGTTTAGGCATATCCCTGTTTGCTTCGTATCTTTTTCGGCAACAAAAGACAATTCTGTCAGAAAAACCGTCCGAAATGGCGGTTTTTCTGCATTTATCACTTAATTTTATTTATATTTATGGACCGTGGAGGTGTAACATGGATAAGGTACAATAAGTTGCGCAAATTGAAAATCGCATAAAAGAAGACATAGCTTGCAGGCTCTGGTAGAATGAAGTTACCACACAAACATTCGAAAGGAGCAAGCAA
>NZ_JBQKJL010000047.1:0-3104 GCF_052117285.1 Lawsonibacter sp. LCP25S3_E2 | reverse complement strand
TACATGAACATGAAGCATCTGGAGGCGACCGTTGAGGATGCCTCCATTGCTGGCTGACTTCATTCATAACAGAGTCTGCGAACTAAAGTGCGAAAAATTCTTGACACGACCAAATCCGCAGGAACTTTGCAGCTCCGGCCACAGTATAGACATAGAAATGCTTTCCCTCCGCTCGTTTCTTATCCATGAAGCAGAATACAGAATTGTCAGGGTTTCCGTGAACAAGAATCATGGAGGCGATCTCAAACAGCACCTTACGCAAGTGAGGTGAACCGCGCTTTGAAACATGACGATTCTTTGCATCGAATGTACCGGATTGATACGGTGGTGCGTCCACACCAGCGTATGCAACCAGAGCACCTTTGTGCGAAAAACGGCGGACATCACCAACCTCAGCCATCAACTGCGGTCCTGTGATTTTTCCGACACCTTCCATCCCCATCACCAGCTCATATTCTGGCAGCAGAGAGGCCAGCCGGTTCATTTCTGTGCGGAACGCATGAAGCGAATCATATACGGTATTCAGGCTGATTGCCGCTTGCGTTATCAGCAGTTTTGTACTATCATTTTTGGGAAGCGTGGCAACGGCGTTCCTGGCTGCGGTATGGATTCGTTCGGCATCGGAAGTACTGAATCTGTAACCGGTTCTTTTGCACCATTTTTGGAAGGTGTCTGCAAAAGTATGTAGGGATAAAGCTGCCACGCATTCTTTATGCCAAAAGCGGATCACAAAATCCACCCATTTGACATGGCCCTTTGAGTTCCTGCCTTCATTCAGAAATAACTTATTGGCACCGGGGAATGTCTGATCCAGGAGTGAAATTAAACCGTTTCTCAACATTGTACCGGTGGTGGTTGTCCGCTCATAGAGCCGATTCTGGATCTTCAGCATTTGCCTTGTTTCATCTTCTGCGGAATATTCCCTCAGATCCATCCAGAATGTGAGACCATAATTTGCGATTTTCAACGCATCCGCTTTATCCGTTTTAACCTTGCGCAGTGAATTGTCGCTGAAGTTGTGGATCAGAATCGCGTTGACTACACTGACAAAGAATCCAGCCTGTTGCAGCGCCAAAGCCACGGGTCTCCAATACATTCCTGTATGCTCCATGACAATTCGAATCTCGCTGCCTTCATCGTCAAGCCCCTGTAGCTTCTCAAGCAGATTCTTGATACCGGTGACATCATGGCCGACGTCAAATGGGAGTAAAGCCACTTCACCGCCTGGTCTTCTGGCTGCCACTGTGCTTTTATATTTTGAAACATCGATTCCAACCGCTGTAATGACTCCTGCGCTCATACACAATCCTCCTTTGTTTGGTTTTATAACCGGCGACCGCCACAGTTCATTACCGATTCAGCTTGCTTAGTCACACGAATGTACGGATTGCTCCGATGATTCAACCTGCGTAAATCGAACGCTGCAATGAGAGGGTCGGCTAACAGTTTGCACAAACGAGCGTGGTTAGCTCAAGCAATGCCCCGTAAGGCCGATTACCTCTTCATTGTAGCTTAGGTTTGAACCGCTGAACAGCATTACCAGCGCAACACCGTTCTTGGGGTCAAACATATTGTAGCAAGCAATGCCTGTGTTAATACACACAGGCCCGCAGAGAAGAAAATCCCTTTGTGATTTTCCTCTCCGCTTGCTTGTTGAGGGCAGTGCCCCCAAGCCCCTTTGAACACAGAATTTCATTCTGTGGCTGCGCGTTCTGCGAACGCTTTTGACCAGGATCAGCTTACCGCTGGTCGTGGTCTTTTTCTTTTTCAACATCCTGTTCTACCTCCATTTTCAGCACTCGATCTACATTTGCCTTTGCCGTTAAAAGCTCCCGCATTTCCTCACGGGAACGCCGGTACTCGGCGTAGGTTTTCTTCTTTTCCTCCAGCAGCTTTGCGTACTCGGCTTGCAGGTCTTTGACCTTGGGCAGCTTCTTCACGCCCATCTCGTCAAAGGCATTTTTTGCCGCCTGATGGAGCAGGATTTCTTCCTCATGTTCCTCCCGGAATTTCTTAGAGTATCCCGCCTTGCGGTAGGCTACATAGGTTTCACGGGTCTTGGCATAGTTTACGATGTGAGTACGCAGAACAGCGATCTCCGCCATGCGTTTCTCCGCCGCCTTGATCTGCGCCGACAGTTCGTTGTGGTGGGCGGTGGCTGCCGCCGCTTTTTCTGCCAGCTCCGCATAATCCAGCAGCCGATGTTCGGTAAGAAAATTTACAGTCTGCGCCATCTGTTTCAGGTTGAAAACCTTGGCCCATCGCGCATACCCAGCGCCTTTCCCAGCCTGTAATTTTGCCTGAATATCCACCAGCAGATTGACCTTGGGCGGCTCCGGCTGCACGGTGGAATTTTTACGGGGCGTATGCTGTTTTTCACCGGCCAACACCGCACGGATTTCTGCTTCACTGTACCCGGCCCCCAGCTTGTCATCCATGCGGGCTACATTCTTCCAGCTGGGCGCTTTGAGCCGGATGACTTTCCCGCGCCGGGATACTTCGCATCCCATCTCGGAAAGCAGTTTCAGCAGCGCATCAAAGTCCGCCGGTTTCTGCTCCAGCGCACGGTCAATCATCACCCGCAACTGTTCCCGATGGGAGGGCTTGGCCTGATCGCCCAGCCATTTGTTATAACTCTTTCCGTGAGGTTTTGGGTCCTCCACAATGGACAATCCGTTCTCGATACAGATGGTATCGCTCAAGCGCCGGACGGCTCTGGTGCTGCCCCAAAAGTTGCGGAATTTTCGGTCACAATCTGCATTGACCGCCGACCAGATGATGTGATTATGAACGTGCGATTTGTCTATGTGAGTGCAGACCACAAAGGCGTGATTGTCCTTGGTGAACCGCTTGGCAAATTCCACGCCCAGGCGGTTGGCTTCCTCCGGTGTGATCTCTCCGGGTTTGAAGGACTGGCGCACATGGTAAGCGATCACATCGTCCGCCCCGCGCACCCGCCCGGTGGCGGCGATATACTGCCGCTTCGCCAACAGAATGTTATGAGACAATAAGATATCCCTGAAAATGCCAACGCAAAATCCTTGAAATTGCCAAAAAAATTCCCTGGTCTTGCCACAAGAAAATCCCTGTAAAGGGAAAAGGCA
>NZ_JBQKJL010000046.1:0-3142 GCF_052117285.1 Lawsonibacter sp. LCP25S3_E2 | reverse complement strand
CTCCAGCTGGTGGAAGTCTTTTCTCCAGCTTGATTTGTTGCGCTTTTTTGATCTCGCAAACTTTGCGGGATTTTTTTCATTTTAGGACTTGACTTTTATTTGCAGGACTCCGCATAAAAATTTGGTATGCTGCCGCTCCCTGTCCGGGAACGATAACATACCAAACATTTTTGTGGATAGCCAGGGCAAACGGGCAGAGTTAAGAGAAAGTTATCAATTACGGTGCTTGGGTGTAGCCCTTATTTTGTTTTCTGCGGCGCAGGTCTTGCGGTGCGGAGAGGAGGCGCAGCTGCGGTCAGCGGAAAGTGGGTGCGGGCTTCCGCCCGCAAAAAGGCGTTTGGCAGCCGCTCGCGGCAAGCCAAATGCTCTGCTTGCCCCACCCAAGGGTGGGTAAAATCGTCTCCACACGACTGTCGGTTTCTATCCGCACTGCGGGGAGATGTGGCACAGTTTCTCCTGCTTTTTTTCGTCACCCGATAGCCTCTCAATGTCAATGGCAAACAAGAGGGGAAACCGCCGTAAAACCTTGTAGGGTAGGAACTACACTGCCTTGCCCGGAAAGAGGCCACACAGCGGCCTACAGGGGCAAACGGCGGGGAAATTGCTGGTGGTGTCTTTTCTTTGCTTAGCGAGTTAAATTTTACTATGTGTTTTTTACAATGTAATTAAACTGTTGTACGTCTGTGTGCAATTTTTTTCTATTTACTCCTACATATAAGAACAATTTCTTGTCCCCAATATTTTGTATGTCAGGAGGCCACAAATGACAAATAATTTGAATTCATATCTGCTGCCAGGGCCATCTATCCCTAATAAAAACGGTGTATCGAATTACTCACTTTATCAGAAAAAGCTTTCCAGCAGATTGAATACGACTACGGAAAAAACGATTTCCCCGCAACAGGAAGAATTGCAGACATTGCTTACTACAGCTACGGCTACATATCTCAAAAAATTCAAAGTTGATAGCAGAGCTCCATACTATCTCCGTCACACGTTTGAACGGGACATGGAGTTATTTCCACATAGTTTTGCTCACCAGGTCATCTCAAAATATACTCAAGAGCTAGAAGATCATTTGGTTACAGATACAGCTATCTCTAAAGCATATTTTGAAGTTGAAACAGGAATGCGTACATTATCCGCAAAGTTTAATCGGTACGATCAAGAGTTTTCGGTCTGGCTTACATTAGAAGATTTTACGAAGCAGGGGTACACCCGTTTCCTTTTCCTGAGCGAACAGAGTGCTGACACTTGTGAAACATGTAATGCCTATCACGGGCATGTATTTTCGATTGCGGATGTTCCAATTCCTCCACTGCATCCAAATTGTCGCTGCGAGCTACTGGTCATGGACTCCCAGACAGAACTGTTATATAAAATGGATGAACAGGCCTTTATTCAGCGTTTTTATTCAGAAAGAAGAGGAACAACTGGTGGTATCTACTTAATTGAACATAGTACATTTCCATTTGGAATTTCTGCAGAGCGCATTACAAAAATTCCCATTGTTTTAGAGCACATGGTTCTGAATTACGCCCAAAACATTCTGGATCAAGATGGAATATATGATTTAGCCTCCGCAGTTGCGTCTTATTTATCGAGTCTTTGGAAGGACGGAGAAAATTTGATTGATGCTCTGCTGAATGCCCAAGCAGAGCGTAGTGGGCGAAAATGGGATAGCTTTAGTAGCTTTCTGGACTGGTTGACCTTTGGAATTGTCAGTGGTGCGTGGGGTGGCATTGTTTCTAACTTCGATGCGATGGTAGAAGATCCAAATCTGTACAGTATCGTTAACTTTTTTACATTTGGAACATTAGACACACTTTCGGGTGCAATAGCACCAGAAGACCCCTGGTCATTGGAGCATTGGCTAGACATTATTGGTACAGTATTAATTGTCTATTCTGCGTATAAAGCTGCCATCAACGTAAAGGAAATACTGTCTGGAAGCACCGACGATGCGCTGCGTGCAGCTGGTACATTGACAGATGATGTGGATGACCTTATTCGAAATGCGGGGCTGACACCTTCTCAAATCGATGATATAATTAAAGCACCAAAAGGCCAGCGGCCGAATCCCAGTACATATCTTTCTCAGGAATATATCGATCAACATTTAGATTTGTTTCGCGGTGGCGTAACAAAATTCTATGCAAAGGCCCCTACGGGGGCGGTAGGACCGCCGGATGGGACATTTGTAATGCCTACATCTATTGCTGACGATTTAATAAAACAAGCAAATGGTGATATTCATATTCTGGAACAACTACTTGGGTTAGATTCTGGTACTTTAGGAAAAAGTCCAGTGAAAATTGACATAGCTCATCCAACTGGTCTGAGAATGCCTACGGGAAATGAACTTGGAGTAAATTCTTTTTGGTTGCCGGGGGGATATACATCTGGTGGACTTCCGGAGGCAGTTGTAGATCAGATTCTACCTGGACAATATACAGTTGTCCCCATTCAATAAGATGGAGGAAATCTTATGGTAATTTTTGATCAAGACAATGAACAGATTATTTTGAGAGACGGACGGTATTATTTACGAAGTGATGTAGGACATTTTGTGCCTGAATATCTGGAGATCGAAATTTCAAAAGAGGATGCCGATAAAGTCATGCAGGATGTCAAGTATGCGATAAAACTTGTTCTGGACTATCAAAATAAACAGTGGGGGCTGGTTTAAGAGGAGTCTTACGCATTGCGAGTTTGACCCACACTGTGACCCACACGCGGAAAGGGCTAAAGAGTGCCGGACGGGAAGTTTGTGCTTCCCGCCCGGCTTTTTCGCTCTGTCCTACATCACCTGTGCCATGAAGCTGCCCATGGTGGCTGCTGCTTCGTCCTGCTTCTGCCGTGTGGCGTGGGTATAGGTGCGGAGGGTAAACCCGGCATCGTAGTGCCCCAGCATGGAGGACACCGTCTTTACATCTACGCCGTTCTGGAGGGCTGTGGTGGCGAAGGTGTGCCGCAGGTCGTGGAAGCGGATGTGGGGGAGCCCTGCGTCCTTCAGGAGCTTCTTGTGGAGGTTTGTATTCTGTCAAGTAAAAATCCCTGGTTTTGCCAAAGCAAATTCCTTGGTATTGCCACGGGAATTCCCTGGTTTTGCCACGCTATTTTACCCGCATGAGAGCGTTGC
>NZ_JBQKJL010000045.1:0-3179 GCF_052117285.1 Lawsonibacter sp. LCP25S3_E2 | reverse complement strand
GATACTAATAAACTTTACAGCCGAAAATAGCAGGTGGAATATTAACATATTTGCGAAAGTTTTTCCTGCGAAATCACCTCAAATACACCCTACTATATCTGAATTTGCCGAGTGGGAATGATTTCAGAGGCTCGAAAAAGCTTGATATGACTGGTTTTTTGAGTGGTTAAAGCCCTCTGTGGCAACGATTTGGCAACACTTTTTCATTATTCATAAAAAGAGAGCTAACTGATTTTGATTTGTCAGTTAGCTCTCTTTTTTGTTTTATTATGATTTCGTGCAGCAAACGGCAGCTTCTATGGCCAGTGAGTCCCAGGAGCAAAAGAGATTCTGGGGCGGCACCTTCACATAGTTTTGGGGTTTATCAAACTCCGGATAGTGGTAGCGCCACTTGCCTGAATCTTCTGGAAAGCTCTTGTCCGCCTCTAACAGGTGGCGGCCTGTTGATAGGCACGCATCGGCAGACTTCTCCGGAAAGCCCAGCGTCATACCGGGATATTTCTGTGGCATCCCTATGGGAGATGGAAAAGGTGAGACTATCATCATTTGCAAATAGCGCGATAAAGAGAGTGAACATAATCTCATATAAAAATTATATAATCTCATAATTTCGTGAGATTATCTTGCTGCCATGTGCGTCATGTGGTATAGTATAAAAGAATTCGACAACGAATGGAGAATTGATTATGCCAGTCAGTTATGACAAGCTCTGGAAGATGCTGATTGATAAAAAGATGAATCGAACCGAGCTGAAAGATGCTGCAGGGATTAGCTTTAATGTTCTGGCCAAAATGGGTAAGAATGAGTATGTGTCGATGGAAAGCCTCCATCGAATTTGTCAAACCCTATCGTGTGATATAGGGGAGATCGTAGAGTTTATAGACGAGTGACAGCTGTAGTTGTCCATGCTGTACTCATTCCCGATGAGGAAAACTGATTTTTGGGATTAGAATATATATATCTACATAGTGTGGGGAGTATCCCGAATTGGAGGAAATTGAAATTGTTTGAGGAACCACAGAAAAAAGACAGCATAATTTGTGACGATTTGATGTATCAGAAGTCGTTGTTTTCTACTCCTGTTGTTTTGAGTACCGGTATAGATCAAAGTAAGGTAGAGAAGATGCTTTCGGATACTTCTTCTTTATTCCTGGGAGATGCAAAAAAAATTTTAGACCAAATGCCCGATGAATCCGTACAATGTGTAATTACCTCGCCTCCATATTGGGCATTGAGAGACTATAATATTGATGG
Organism: Lawsonibacter sp. LCP25S3_E2; assembly: GCF_052117285.1. Classification (NCBI taxonomy): domain Bacteria; kingdom Bacillati; phylum Bacillota; class Clostridia; order Eubacteriales; family Oscillospiraceae; genus Lawsonibacter; species Lawsonibacter sp. LCP25S3_E2. Next base: position 1,925 of record NZ_JBQKJL010000045.1, on the reverse strand, counting down.
TCAAATTGGTCTGGAAGAAAACGTTTATAAGTATATAGACACACTTGCTGATTTATTTGATAAAGTAAGACGAGTATTAAAGAATGATGGAACGTTTTGGCTGAATATTGGGGATAGCTATACGTCGGGGGGACGGAAATGGCGTGCGCCTGATGGCAAGAATAAAGCTCGTGCAATGTCAATTCGGCCAGATACACCGGAAGGACTGAAAGCGAAAGAGCTAATTGGCGTACCGTGGCGATTAGCCTTTGCGCTGCAGTCGCGGGGATGGTATCTTCGCTCTGATGTAATTTGGGAGAAACCAAATTGTCAGCCGGAAAGTGTCAGAGACCGTCCGACAAGATGCCATGAGTATATGTTCTTGTTTTCCAAAAGTGAAAAATATAAGTATTATGTCGATGCCCAAAAAGGGCCGAATGGACGAAGAATTCGAGATGTATGGAGTATCAATACCAAGGCGAATAAGGAAACATCAGGACATTTTGCTGTATATCCCGTAGAATTAATTGAACCATGTATCCTATTTGGAACAGATGAAAATGATTTGATTTTAGATCCCTTTATGGGGTCAGGGACCACTGCTGTGGCTGCAAAACGATTACACCGGCGTTTTGTTGGAATTGAGCTTAATCCGGACTATTACCAAATGTCAATTAAACGGTTATGCTCAGAAGGAATGAGCATTATGGAGGAATAAATGTGAGAGACATTGTTATCCCATCCACAGCAAAGCAAATTAAAATGCAAAAAATTCTTCATAACTATCGTAAAAAAATACTGGGATCAAATCTTAGAGCTGCGGTAGCAACCATTGACCCGGATGATTTACATAAAGAAATTGTTCGCTTTGTCAGTAAAGATAGCCGGACGATTTTGCAGGGATTGGGCATCCGGGAGGAAGTCATGTTTGCGTTGCCTTGCATCTTAAAACGCAATCCTATGCTTTTGGGATACTATCGGCTTCTAATGGGAATTAGTGAAAAGCAATTTTACACCAGTGCTACCGGACTGTCTGTCTTTAAAGCATTGGAACATGATGGTAAAATTGACGAGAGTGCAGAAGAAGAACTTGGTAATTTATGTTGTGCGATAAATGATACCATGTCACAGCTGCTAAAAGGCATCGATCGTTCAAATTTAGTGCAGGATCTGGCAGAATTGCCGCTTATGACCTTGGGGGTATATGGGGATGGAGTTTGGAGAAACATAATAGGTGCGCAAGCAGCCCTGCATGTGTTTGAAACGATCAAGCAGATTGTCAAATCCTTTCATGTAGAACTGGTCACGGATGAAGAAAAATGTTTAAAATTTAAAAATCGTGCCGGTGATCTGTACCGAGTCGTTCCGAGCTTTGATCCAGATATTTCTATCTTTTTAGAAGGGGAACCTGAGGAAAAACTTCTTTGTATTGAAATTAAGGGCGGACAGGATGTTGCAAATGTGCATAACCGTGCAGGAGAAGCAGAGAAAGCACATTTAAAAGCAAGTCGAGCAGGTTGGCGTGAAAAATGGACAGTGATATATTTCGTGGGGCTTCAACAAAAACAAGTAGATAAGTTGTTTACAGAATCTCCCTCAACAGATATGTGGTTTGATATCAATGAGGTAATTGTACAATCGGGTGAAACATATGACTCGTTTAAAAACGAACTAGCTTCAAGATTTGGTCTGATGCTTGATACTTGATAGTACTTGTGATGTTTAATAGGTTTTGCCGCGCCGGAAGCTTCGAGCCTCCGGCGCGGTTTTTGTTTGACAGCTGGGCCGGTCCGCCTTATAATGGGCCAACAAGAGAGGGAAAATTCTGTGAAGCGTGGATAAGGTACAATAAGTTGCGCAAATTGAAAATCGCATAAAAGAAGACATAGCTTGCAGGCTCTGGTAGAATGAAGTTACCACACAAACATTCGAAAGGAGCAAGCAAA
>NZ_JBQKJL010000044.1:0-3429 GCF_052117285.1 Lawsonibacter sp. LCP25S3_E2 | reverse complement strand
GTCACGCTGTTGTTCATAATGTCGTTGATCTCCCGGATTTCCCATTGCTTCGGCTCGTCAAAGCTGTGTCCCAGGGCTTCCCGGAACAGCTGCTTGGAGCAGACCATGTTATCCGAACACTTTTCCAGATACTCGATGATCTGCCCGGCTTTGGTGTCCTCCGGCATGAAGTCTCGCTGGTGGACTTTCAGATACTCGTTCATTGCCGGACTGAACCGGAGCTTGAAGTTTCCGCTGCGGTAAATCTCCATTGCTTCTGCCCAAACCTGTATGAGATAGGCTCTTGCTGCCGGTTCATCATCCAGAATGTGGATTTCTGCCAGCTCTGGATGTACCATGACCGGCACAAAACGGCGGTTGCCGGTGCGGTCAAGGGGCAGAAAATCCAGCGTATTGGAAGTGCCGCAGAACACACACTGCCGTTTTCGGTCAGCCGGGTGGGTTTCGTATGGCACTTTATAGGTTTCCTTCTGGCGACTGAGAAAGGATTTGATTTCCTCAATGCTCTTGGCATTGGCGGTGGCAATCATCTCCGACATCTCGATCAGCCAGTGTCCCTGCATCTTGCGATACACATTTTCATCGTCCAGCTTTTTCAGGTCATCGGAAAACCAGTCATCCTGAACTGCCAGCAGCCGAAAGAACGAGGACTTTCCGGCTCCCTGACCGCCCACCAGACAGAGCATGATTTCAAATTTACAGCCGGGACGGAACGCCCGTGAGATTGCTCCCAGCAGAAACAGCCGCATGGCTTCACAGGTGTAATCATCGGCATCGGCTCCCAGAAAACGATGCAGACAATAGCGGATGCGTTCTATACCGTCCCACTGCAAGGCATTGAGAAAATCCCGGACAGGGTGATAGCGGTTTTCGTTGGCAATCACCATCACGGCATCCTGTATCTTTTTCTCGATGGTCAGCCCATAGTTTTCCTCAAAATACAAGAGCAGATATTTGATGTCCACATCGGTCAGGGTCGGGCTGTCCCGATACCAGCCGAGGGGCTTCACAATATCCACTCGTTCTGTCAGCAGATTTTTTCGGATCGCTCCTTTCAGCAGAGGGTCAAGCTGAAACACCCGTTTATAGTTGGCTGCGGCATTGGATACCTTACCTTTCTCGGTCTGTTCCAGGCTGCTTCTGACCTGTTCTACGGTGCAGAGTTCCAGCTGCTGTCCATTCTGCAATTCGCTGTTCAAGTTTCATCACCTCTTTTCCTTGCTGTGCTACAAGCTCCCGGTGTTCTTCCGGCGATCCGTCCAGAAAACTATCCAGCAGATACTCTGTGTAGGTTTTTCTTTGCAGGGCTTCCACAAAGAGTGGATGCAGGTCATCCTCCGGCGTTTGCGGGGCATACTGCTGTTCCCATTTCTGGAGAAGGTGGAAGTATTCGCATAAGACCTTGTAGCAGTGCATTTCTTCCTGTCTATATTTCTGCTCTGGGGTAGGTTCCCGGATATGGGGTTTGACGGTCGGCTTCTGCCGGTTGTCATAGGCAATCCCAAAATCATCAGCAATCTTCATGGCGGCTTCCTTGCTGGGCAGCTGAAACAGCTGGGAAACAAAATCCACTGCATCCCCATCAGCCTGACAGCCAAAGCAGTGAAAACGCCTGTCCAGTTTCATGCTGGGGTTTTTATCATTGTGAAAAGGGCAGACCGCCATGCCGTTTCTGCTGACAGGGATGCCATACAGCTCCGCTGCCTGTCTGGTGGTCACATTCTGTTTGACCGCTTCAAATACATTCAAAATTCCACCTCCTGACAAAACAAAAGGCACCCGATTTCTTTTGAAAATCAGATGCCTTACAGTTCCATATTCTGCTTTTTCTCCTGCCGGTGCTGCTCGTCCTTTTTTCTGGATTCCTCCTGATAGTCCTTGATTTGCTCGGTGACAGAGTGCTTCGGCTCTGGCTTCTTTTTGACCTCTGCCTGTTCCGGGGCGAGTACCTTGTTGACCCAGTAACGGATTTCTTTCAGCGGCTTCAATTCCTCCTGCACTGCCGCCAGCTGCCCGGTATATTCTGCGTGAGAAGTTTGCAGCTGTTCATACTCCGCTTGCAGGACTTCCAGATCAACATTCAAGTCAACACCATGCTTTTTCAAAAAACGATACGCCTTGTTGTATGCGTCCAGCTCGTCCCGGTGGCTTTCCGCATAAACGGACTGCACCGTTTTCCAGCCGATTCGCACATACTTGTCATGGACAGCTTTATGCTGCTGACAATCGGCAACGGCGTTCTGTATGCCGGTAATCACTTTCATGCGGCTCTCGGCTTTTCTCATGCCGGTGCTGACGCTGCCGGATTTCTGTTTCACTTCCTCCAGCACACTGTCCAGCTGTTCCAGCGTAAAAATCTCATGGTCTTTCAGATAATTGGTGGCGTTGACAAAGGACTGTAAATCTTTTGTTGCACCTTTTTGCTGACCGTATCTTGACCAATCCCGGCGTTCTGCCTTTCGCAGATTGAGATAATCCCGCAAAAGGTTGATAAGGTCGGGTGATGCGGTTTCCGGCTTCTTCTCTGCCAGCAGCTCTTTCCGGGCTTCCAGAATATCGCTGATCCAGTCACGCAGATTCTGAATGGTGCTGCGGATCACGCTCATCATGCGGTTGGCGGCTTTGATGTCCCGATTCAGATTGCCAATATTGGTCTGGATGCCACGGCGTTCCATCTGTGTGACAGCTGCTCCCATGTGGACGGTGGGGATGATGTCCAGCCCCTGCTTTTCATAGGAACGGAGATCGACACGGACAGGGCTGTTCACCATTTCCAGATAACGGTTCTGCACTGTTTCCCAGCCGGTGCGCCACTCCTGCCCATGATACTGCTCGTTCCAGTCAACAGTGTCCTCCTTATGACTTTTCCAGTTCCCGGACGGGAGTCGGATACGCTCGCCATTCTCGTCAAGGTCATAAACCTTTCTGGCTTTGGGAAGCCATTTTCCATGCTCGTCCATTGCCCGCATAGTCAGCATCACATGACAATGGGGGTTGTGTCCCGGTGGCTTGGGGTCATGGATGGCAAAATCAACAATCATGCCTTTGGAAACAAAAAACTGGTTGCAGTAGTCCTGCACCATCTGTGGATACAGTTCCTCCGGCACTTCTCTGGGCAGCGCCAGCACAAACCGTCTGGCAAGCTGGGAGTTCCACTGGTTTTCAACTGCTTCCACTGCGTTCCAAAGCTGCTCCCGGTCGGCGTATTCCATCGGGGCATGGGACGGCAGCATGATTTCCGTGTAGACCACACCTTCCTTTTTCCGGTAGTCTTTGTGCTTCTGGTCATACTCGGAAAACAGATTCTCGCCGCTCTGGTAGGCAGCTCCGGCAACAGCTGACTGCCGTTTACTTCGCTTCGTGATTTTGATTTCAAAATGAGGGTTTGCCACTTCATCATCTCCTTTGGCAAAACAAAAGACCGTCTGC
>NZ_JBQKJL010000043.1:0-3510 GCF_052117285.1 Lawsonibacter sp. LCP25S3_E2 | reverse complement strand
TAGGCAGCTCCGGCAACAGCTGACTGCCGTTTACTTCGCTTCGTGATTTTGATTTCAAAATGAGGGTTTGCCACTTCATCATCTCCTTTGGCAAAACAAAAGACCGTCTGCAAAGCTGCAAGCGGTCAGGTCATCGGGTTCTATTCCTGTTGTTCGGAAATTCCTGTCCGGCAGGGATTTTCGGACAGCAGGGGGCAAAGGGGTAGCTGGCTTTAGCCAGCGCAGGGGAAGTGCAGCTTCCACTGGATGATTGGAGCAGAGGGTTTATCCTGTGCGGAAATCATCAGCTCCCTGCAAGGGGCTTTCGGCAGAACGCAATGCACCACCTTTAGGCGGTGTATAATTGCGCCCTTGTTAAAACAAGGGGTTCTCGCTGCCGTCCGTTGTCAGCCTTTTTCTCCGCTCCTCAATGAGTGTGTCCAACTTCTTTTGGGCGGCTTCACCGTGAAAGAGGAAGGTCAGAAGTTCCATCACATCGTCATCGGTCAGCAGAGTAGGCTCACGCAGAAACTTCTCCAGCATCCCGGCACGAGTGCAAAGCCGGTGGGTTCTCTCGCTCCGTGTCAGGCGTTTCCGTTCATGCTCCAGCTGCTTCTCCCTGTGCTGGGCGGCAATCAGCTTTTTCTCGGCTGCGGTTTTCTGACGGTTCAGCTTTTCCAGTTTTTCATTCATGGGGGTCAGGCTCCTTTCTGAATAATGGGCAAAACAAAAGCGACCAACTTTTTACGGTTGATCGCCTTTGGCTTGGTCACTATTTTTATGTTTTTAAGATGAAAATTCATCCGCTAAATGATTGCTTAACTCGGACAATGACTTGATTAGCCCCAGATTACTATATTCAAAATTCTGCGTTAGACTATCCCACTGCATAAATCCAAGACAATGTTCATGACTCTCTCCGTCAACTATGGTCTGAATATCAGAAATATGGGTTTCAGTAGAAAGAATATGCGCTAAGCGTGGACTTGCCCCATTATCAATATTAACCAGCAAACCATATTTTGCGCCTGAAACCAAGCAGTATCCAACAAGTTGTGACCATTCTTTAAGCCCTGCACTGTTCATCAGCTTGACTTCAAGAATTAAAATCTCAAATTGCGTTCCATCAGTGATCAAAGCAAAAATATCAAGGTTTAGCGGGGGCACTCGATTCGCAAAATTTTTAACGCAGGTACATTTATCTGGATGTTCGGAAATAATTCTTTGCAAATTGGTTTTCAGTTCGCCGATACCCCAAAAAACACTGAGTTCTTTGTGGCGTTTCGCTCTGAAATTACTTTTAAGCTGAGCTTCTATAAAAGTTTGGATTTCTGGATAATACGAAACTTCATTTCGGCTGCGTTTACCGGGCATCTCGTAAGTCCTCCTCAGTAATTTGACGAACGAGCAATTTATATTCATTGTCCGGCGAATTTGTTACCAAGCGTTTGTAGACATTAGGATTCCGAGCACCAATTAAAGCACCACGACCGTTTCCCACAATAACCAATGGTGTGAGAAGATCAGGCTTTCTTATTTCAACCGATAAATCTGCGTCATCATGTGAATGGCGTTCAACAATTTGAAAATATCCTTTTGGACGCTTGCCAGAGAGTTCGTCATCGTTTGCAATGACATAGGCAACCGCTTGGAGAATTTCGGCTATTGGATAACCAGTATTCGCAGTAGTGCCGTATAACAAAGCTGTTTTATCTTCCTTGTACCGGTCTATTAGGGTTCCAATATTTACATTAAGAGAAGTGTATTCCCGTCCCGACAGTAGGGGATCTGCTTGAATAATCTCCTCAATCTGAATGTAGCTATCCTTATGCAAAATCGGGAATGGGTTAATCAGTTCTCCAATATGCTCAAACTGTTCCCTGATTTTACAGTATGGAGCGTGTTCACAGCCCATTACCGTACAAAAATGTCTGAAATGAATGTAATGCCCACCCCTAATCAGTTCTGGCAAACGAGTATCATTTTCAGCTGGATGCACTGTGGACGGAGTGAAATGCATATCCCTCGTTTCACATCTTTCCGCAGCATGAGTTTCCCTTTGTAATCTACGATTTTCATTTGATGTTTCTGCTTTAGTTCTAAACGCAAATGCACCAAACTGAGCATATTGATCCAATAAAATTCGCAGCTTAAAGCCTTTGTTCCATTGAGCGTAGTATGAATCGTTTGTGCAATGGATATTTGGATGATTCCAGTTTACCTGATCGGGAATACAATTTATGCTGTACAACAGTCGACACAAATCACATACGAACTTAAAGTTGTAGCCCTTGATTTCAAAAGAAATAATTTGATGCTCATCGGTAAAACGGCGCTGTGATTTTGCCATACTTCCGATTGTATCAGCTAATCCAGCAATAAAGCGGCGTTTAAGATTATCATCAACTAATTCTGATACAACCTGGCTTATATCGGCACTTCCACGAAGCTCGCCTTCACACACAATGCCATAATGCATAAGGTCATTTTTTACCGCTGTTGTATCGCCTTCGCAAAGAATTGTCCAAGTCCCTCCGGGAGTGGTTTCATATTGAACAGAAAGGTCATAGACAGCCCGAAACATTTGCCCTACTTTGCGTAGAATATCTCCTGCAATTTCTCCAGCACGCTGTGGATTTTCAAGATATGAACCCCATTTTTTATATGGCAGGCGAATGCTGAAAACATCTTCTGCGTTTCCAAATACACCTCCACCTATGATTAACCCCAATAGATATGCTTTATCTGTATCCATTCTCTTATCCCCTTACTTTTCACTTGTGTTTTTCTTAAATACTTGCTCCATTATTGCCGAAGCGATATTGTATGCCAACATGACCGGCACAGCATTTCCTATGACTTTATACATTGCTGTAATGTTTCGTGCTGTATCTGTTAAGAAGTTAAAATCATCGGGGAAAGTCTGAATGCGGGCAACTTCTCGTACAGTAAACCTTCTGTTTTCAGTAGGATGTATAATGCCACAGTTCTCCGGCTGAGCAGATGCTGTCATAGTTCCACAAATCTCATCTCTTGAAAAACGACGGTAAAAGTTGGGCGAATGGTACTTTTTCATGTTATCTCGGATTCTTTGGAAACGAGGAGCTAAATGTTCATATGGAACATCTTTCCACGAGCCACCTTCGGGAATAAATCTAATCATGTCCAGTGCTTGCGGCGAAAGTGCCCAATCCACATTGTTGGCTACTTCCGGCGGCACATCTAAAATGTGACGCAGCGTCAGATTTTCTTTAGTTTGTTTTTTGGGAAATTCAAAGGTAATGCCCAAGTCTTTGCGGACACCCACAAACAAAACTCGTTGACGGTTTTGAGGGACACCATAATCCGATGCATTTACAAGCTGATGCACGACATTATATCCCACGCCATTCATGGTAGACAAATCTTCAACAATGACTTCTGCTAAATTGCGTCCATCAATATACTTTGTCGAAAGCAAACCTTTAACATTTTCAAAGACAATTACTTTCGGCATCTTTTTTTGAATTATACGCAGACACTCTTTGTATA
>NZ_JBQKJL010000042.1:0-3875 GCF_052117285.1 Lawsonibacter sp. LCP25S3_E2 | reverse complement strand
GCGCAACGCTCTCATGCGGGTAAAATAGCGTGGCAAAACCAGGGAATTCCCGTGGCAATACCAAGGAATTTGCTTTGGCAAAACCAGGGATTTTTACTTGACAGAATACAATGTTCTGCATTTTGGAATACTTCCCTCATATGTTTCCGATCTGGTGCTGGAGTTATTAGACTGGGTGAAGGCCAGTGAAGTACACATGCTTATCCGAAGTTGCGTGTTCCACTATGAATTGGAATTGATCCATCCTTTTGCCGATGGAAATGGAAGAGTGGGGCGTTTATGGCATACCCTTTTGCTTTCCAAATGGAACGCAATCTTTGCTTGGCTTCCGGTGGAGTCCATTATTCATGATCGCCAACAAGAGTATTACGCAACTATCAACACATCTAACGACATGGGTGAATCTACAGTATTTATTGAGTTTATGCTTTCAGCTATCAAAGCATCCCTCACAGAAGCGATTAGTTTGAGCGATGAAACGAGCGATGGAAAGTTGGACAAAGCAGCGCTTCGATGGAATAAGATCAAGAGTTATCTTCTAACACATGACTATATCATGAATGCTGATGTGCGGGAATTGTGCAAGGTATCGGCTGCAACGGCAAATAGAATCCTTTCTGGTTTAGCTGCAGACTGCAAATTAAAAAGATATCGTGAGGGCAACCATTGGGCGTATGTTTTAGGTCAACGCTAAATTGGGAGGTTTTATCATAATGATTATTAGAGATTACATCAGAAATTTTAATATATTTTTTTCGCTAACAAAAGCGATAATGCTATCAGTACTTCTTGGCGCGGTGTTATTTATACTTGATTTTTATAATATTTTAACACAATTATCTGATTTGACCTCACCAGTTATTTTAACGGTCGGTTTATTAAGTACAATTATAATTACTTTTTGCTGGTTATTTCATATTCACTTCTTTGGGCTTATTACGGTTGCCTCTGCTAATATATTTGATGGAATATTTATCGTTCTATTTTTTGCGACTCTAACATATTGTATTTTTAATGCAGCGTTTTTGCATTCTGCACAGCTTATTGTATCTATTGCAATTTGCCTATTCTGCCTTCTTTTAATTTTGAGTCGGGTTATATTCTATACCTATTCTCAGAGGAGAGCAAAAGTAATCAAAACCAATGTTGTAGACTTAAAAGATGTTTACAATAATGCTTTTAATTATACTGAGGATGGTCCTATTTTAATTGAAGAAGCTGACGCGGACTATGATTTACTTAATCGAGGTCATTTAATAAATTGGGTGGTATATTCTATCCAAAATTGCAGGTCATCACAATCTTTTGTCATCGGTCTTGAAGGTCCATGGGGAAGCGGGAAAACAACAATTCTCAACAATGTAAAACGCATTCTCAATTCAGATCCAAAAGAACTGCACTTAATTAAGAATTTTGACCCATGGGCTTTTGGTACACAAGAAGCTCTTCTATGGGGAATGTATGATGCGATATTTAAAAGTTCTGGTACGAAATTTAGCATCTTACAGAGTCACCATATAATGGAACATTTAAGCTCTGCTGTTGTTGATGGATATGCTATTGGCAGAGTTATAAAACCCATAGCATTTGATACGAAGACCAGTGTAGAAAGCCTTAGCGAAATAAAACGGAAGATTAGCTCATATTTACAGATAAGGAATCAAATTGTTGTCTTTTTTATTGATAATATAGATCGCGCTGATGCCAAAAATGTAATTTTTCTTTTTAAACTCATAGGTACAATATTTAGCCTTCCTAAAATAATTTATGTCTTATCATACGACAGAGAACGAATAAATAAGATATTTAATGAAACAAACGATATGGATAGTCACTATATCGACAAAATTATTCAGCAGGAAATAAAGGTTCCAATTATTACGAAGAATCAAATAAAAACACTTTATTCTGCATGTATTGAGAATATATTTTTGGCTTATGGAGTTGAAAAAGAAAACCAGGCAGCGTATCTTCCACTTTTGCAGTACATCTGTTCTGAGGTAAAAGATTTGCGACAGTTTAAAAGGCTTATAAATTCAGCTTTTTCTATGTGCTTTTGTCAAAAAACAAAATTGTACAAACCCGATCTTTTAGCAATAGAGGTTATCCGCTTCATTGCACCAGATGCTTATTTTGAAATATATCGTAGTAGAAACTATTTTATTTCTCATGATATAGTCCACGATATGGGATTATGGCAGCAAAATTTTGAAAAAGAAAAATTTAATGGGGAAGGAAAGGCATTTTTCAATTCCTTTTTATCCACAAAAAAATCTTTGTTAGAGCTGCTCGCTACTATGTTTCCATATGTCCTAAGGTACAAACAGAATCAAGATATTATAGCAGATTATGCTTTTAGTTCGGATCAAGAATATTCCAATATATCCAATAACATGAGGATTTGTAGTGGAAAATACTTTGATTTGTATTTTAGCTATACATCAAATGACTATATGTCTATTCACCAAAGTGTCTTGACTTTTCTAAATAATATTCATTCACATGCAAATCCAAGCTATATTACAGACGAATTGGAGACTGCTCTTACTCAGACTCCGGATGGACAGCAGAAGGAATGGTTTGAGCAGTTGCAAAGTCAGGTTGGTCCCTGCATTGTAGATTACCGCTATCTGCCTATCGCCTTATTTAACATGATTTACAATGTGGATGATTCGCTTCAGTTTTTATCGTTGAGCGCAAGACGGAGATGTGCATTAATTATTGCGCAGGGACTTTCATCTTGTTCAGAACAAGAATTTGCAGAATTCCTGTCTAACGCATCTTATTCATATGGAAAAATTGAAATAATTCGCGAAATTATATACTGGTACTCGAATAAAAACACCTTTTCAGATAAAAATGACCCAAACAGAAAAAGCCAGCTTACTCAACTCTACAATAGCCTTTGTAAGACTATTCTCGAAAAAAGTATTGATTTGTATTCTGATGAATATTATCATCAAAAGAACATTTTGGGATTATATAGTTATTGTAGCGAATCTGATCCCCAAATTTTCAAACAGTATATTGCGACTATTGTTTCAAAAGATAATATATATAGGGTGCTTTGGGATATCATTACTCAGGGCGTAGGGGAGGAATATTTGTATAGTATTGATAAGAAAAATATAGATATCTTTTTTAACGATGTTGCGGACGCTGAAGTTGTTCTTCAAGCCCGTGACCCGCAAAATAGTTCGGAAAAGTTTGTAAAAGAAGTTTTTCTTACTTTCAGATATGGTAAGGGTGATATTTTAGGAAATAAATCTGTTACATCGACTACGGAGATTAAACCAATACTCTAAGGAATGCTCTTCTGAGCAAAAACGACTTCCCATCGCATAGATTCTTACCAAAAATTTCGTGAATTGCTTGAATCCTGGTATCGCTAATTTTCTGATCTCTTGTGCCATTGTATAATCCCCTTATTCTACCTAAGGAGGAGTGTACAATGAATCGAGTCTATTGCCTGTATCGGGTATCCACTGTCCAGCAGTTGCACAAGGATGACATTCCCATGCAGCGGCAGGCGTGCCAGGAGTTCGCCGCAGCTCGCGGCTGGAAAATCATCAAGGAGTTCTACGAGAAAGGAATCTCAGGATTTAAGACCCCCACAGCGGACCGCAGAGTGCTGCAGCAAATCAAGAAGGATGCCAAACAACATAAGTTTGACATCCTTCTTGTCTTTATGTTTGACCGATTGGGGCGACGGGGGTGCCGTCAAGATTTATGCGCAAAATTATTTGCAGGCTCCGGCTGAATGAGGTGCCGTCAAGATTTATGCGCAAAATTATTTGCAGGCTCCGGCTGAATGAAGTCAGCCGGCAATAGAGGCGTCGTACAGAGCCGCCTCCAAGTGCTTCATGTTCATGTAT
>NZ_JBQKJL010000041.1:0-4451 GCF_052117285.1 Lawsonibacter sp. LCP25S3_E2 | reverse complement strand
CAGCTGGTGGAAGTCTTTTCTCCAGCTTGATTTGTTGCGCTTTTTTGATCTCGCAAACTTTGCGGGATTTTTTTCATTTTAGGACTTGACTTTTATTTGCAGGACTCCTCAAAGAAAAACCGCCCCTGACAACGTCAGGGGCGGAAAATTCCACGGTACCACCCTGATCTGCTCGAAAGTGAGCATCTCAGTCATCCGTTCACGGGGATGGGCCGTCCCGGTCATCCCGGGCCGCTCAGGAATGGCTGGCACAAATGCTGTGACCGGGGGCTCTCACCCTCCCCCCTCGCTGATGGCCGGCATACAGTGCTTGGTTCCGTCATTGCATTTTACCGAGTCATTGTATCATATTTTATGCAATTGTCAACCTCTTTCCAAATTTCTTGGGAAACAGCAGAAAAAACTCTTTCATTTTCTCTTGCCAACGGGAGGGTTATCGTGTATAATGCTTTTTGCACCTGCCGGTGTGATGGAATTGGTAGACGTAGTGGACTCAAAATCCACCGCTGGCGACAGCGTACCGGTTCGAGTCCGGTCACCGGCACCAGCTCGTCGCAAGCGACATATCGCTTGCGACGAGCTTTTTCATTTCATTGCAAAGCTCATCGTGCGCTCATTCTGCTGCTCCTCGCTTCCAAATCACAACCGCTTACGCTGGGTTGTGATTTGGTTTTGGGTGCAAACCTGAACGCTGCGGCATCTACAGTGCTACGATATTCCATGTGGCTGCAAAGTTTACTTTGCGGCCACATCTTTTTATGCCCATAACAAAAGAGCCATCATACACCCGCTTCCTTGTTCCCTTTTTTAACCGCAGCCACTGTAGGCAGAGGTCTGACCGTCTCGGCCAAGCAGCCGGTCAATGGTGCAGCCAAAAAAATCCGACAGGACGATCAAGTTTTGCATAGACAGATTTCTCAGTCCAAGCTCCCACAGTGCCACCGTTCCCGGCGTAACGCCGATCTCATCAGCCAACTTTCTCTGGGATAGTCCCCTCGCTTCCCGAAGCTCACGGAGCTTCAGATCATATTCCATCCGGCACCCTCCTTTCTTTTTCATGTTGCTTACGCACAGTAAGCGTGTTAAAATAAACTGTGTGTTAAGTTGCAATCTGGTATTTGCCCTGATTGCTTACTGTGAGTAAATAATAAATCCGTAATTACGTGTTGTCAATAATTTAATATTGTTTTCTGTATTTTTTACGTAATACACAATTTTCTTTATAATAGGAGTAATTTCCATGAATAAAGATCTTTTTGTGCAAACCGTCAGGATCATTTGCTTGCGAAAGGGAATTAGACCAACTAACGCTTGCAAAGAAGCTGGCGTAGGTGGAAGCTTTTTAAGTGATATAAACCGTGGGCAGACTCCATCTGTAACGAAGGTCCAAATGCTTGCAAAGTATTTAGGAGTACCCACTAGCACCCTATTAGGTGAAAAAATAAGGCCCCTTTCCAAGGACGATGATCTCACGCAAGCAGAGCAAGCACTTATGGATGAATTCCGGAAGCTGACACCGGATCAGCAGGACATGGTTGTACGGATGGTACGGGCGGCCGCTGAAAAGCAGTAATAGCCTGAGCGACCGAGGCCATCAGTACAGTTGCCTTTGAGTGCTTGCTGTGAGTAAATCATAATCCGTAAATTTATGTCTGTCAATCATTCGACATAAATTTATGCTTTTTCGTCACATTACTTAATTCTATTTATATAGGAGTGATGCTTAATGAATGTGGAAGTTTTTGTACAAAATATAAAATCATTCTGCTCATTAAAAGGAATTACCCCTACTGCTGCATGCGAAGCAAGTGGTGCTGGCCGTAATTTTATGGATAATCTTAAAAAAGGTAGTATTCCTTCTGTTCTTAAAGTTCAACTCCTTGCAGATTATCTCGGCGTCACTACCAGCGAACTTTTAGGCGAAAAAATAGAGCCCGGCACAACGGCCGAGCCCCCATCTGAGAATGAGCGGATATTCAGATCTCTTCCCCCTGATCTCCAAGAGGAAGCACTGCGATACATGCGGTATTTGGCTCATAATGCTCCTGCACAGAAGCAAGAACAGAATAAACCTGCTGAGGATTGAGAAGGCGCTCCAGCGCCCGGAATTCTTGGATGCGGCGTGCAGGATCATCTTCCATCGTATCGCTCCTCTCTGTTTGTGATACGATTATAGTACATTTGTTTGGTTCTTTCAATATGGCAAAAAAATAAATGTGTCCAAGTTGGACACATGGAAGGAATTTGCAGTATGAAAAAATTTTTATTTATTTTTTTACTATTGCTTTCTCTATCTCTCGTATCCTGTGGTCAGCAGCCATCCACGTCATCCACCTCTCAAGTGACTAGTGTAGAAAACGAATCAATAACTATTACCCTTGACTTTTGGGACGAGGTTTCAGGTGATCTTACTACTGTTACGCGCGAAGGTACCTACACTGGAGAAATGATTAATAACATCCCTAATGGTCAGGGGGTATTTTCTACAATAAATGACGCCGGATCCGAATGGACATATACTGGTGAATTTTCTGATGGAAAATTCAATGGAACTGGTAAAATTGTTTGGTCAGAAACTGGTCAAATTGAAGAAGGAACATATACTGACGGAGTTTTTACACCAAATACATATGAGCTATTTAACAATTTAGCTCCAAGATGTTTTATTCCATACAGTTTTTCTAAAGAAAACGAAGTCTTTGTAAAAAATAATCTAATGCTCTTCCCAGCTAATACAGAAGAAGCCGCTCAGAGTGCTGCAGATCTGATCAATTCGGATCTCACCTATCCCATGATGACCAAAACGCTTGAAGGATTTGAAGGATAATTATATCATTGCAATTATGGTCAAGTTCTGCAGATCCTTCAAAGTTCATGGTACGGACATACTGTAACAAATATCATCGTTGAAGATGATGATTACAATTTTTATGTCATTCTTTATGATGGAGCTCTTCCAGATGTCTATGATAATACTGCAATCAGCTTTACCGGCCTTCCCATTTCTTATTCCAGCTATGAAAATGCCGGAGGGGGACATACTCTTGCAATCGTACTGTTAGGTTCAACCGTTCAAGTAGTCGAATAACATCGTCTCCCGGCTATATGTTTCCATGCACACAAACGCCGCCCCTCAATGGGGCGGCTTCTAAAAAACCACATTATGGAACATTCGTTTTAAGGAGGGACAGCTATGACAAAGAAAGAAGAGCAGCGGCTCCTGGATCGGGCCGCAAAGCTGAAACCAAAGCCGGAGCTGCTCCCCTCCGGCCGCTGGCGCTGCCGGGTGATGGTGGACGGGGAAAAGGCTTCTGCATTGGGTGACACGCCAGAGGAGGCAAACGCCAAGGCCCTGGCAATGAAGGCCGGTCTGGTGGAATTGGCCCGGTCGGAATCCGAACACAAAAAAGGGCACATCACACTGCATGACGCCATAGACCGTTATATATCTGCTCGTGAAAACGTGCTCTCTCCCTCCACCATCAATGGCTACCGGGAGATCCAGCGTAACCGCTTCCAGTGTCTCATGCAGAAGCAGGTGGCCAAAATCAGCCCTGTGGAGCTCCAGGAGGCCATCAACGAAGAAGCTAAGACTGTATCCGCCAAAACGATTAAAAACGCTCTGGGCCTGGTTTCTGCCGTCATTGGAGAGTATAAAGAGCTCAATACCAAACGTCTCCGTCTGCCACAGCGTAAACGAGCGGAGCACAGCTACCTGGATGAGCAGGGCATGATGGATCTCTTTGAGGCAATCCAAGGCGAATCGGTAGAACTACCGATCCTGCTGGCCGTTTGGTTGGGAATGCGCAGGTCTGAGATTTTAGGCCTCTGCTGGGACTGCGTGGACTTTGACGCAGGCACCATCAAAGTGGCCCGCACATATGTGAAAGATAAGGATAAGGGATACGTCCTCCGTGAAGAACTGAAAACCGAGGCCTCCCGGCGCACACTGGAGTGTCCTGGCTATATCCTGGAAAAGCTCAAAAGCTACCCTGGAAAGCATGAAGGCCGGATCTTCCGCTTCCACCCCAATACTCTCTATAAAACCATGAAGCGGATCTGTGATCAGAACGGGATCGACTTCGTAGGTGTCCATGGCCTCCGGCACACCAACGCTTCTGTCATGCTATCACTGGGAATCGTGGATAAAGTGGCTATGGCCAGGGGTGGATGGTCCACAGATGTAACTATGAAACAGATCTACCAGCATATTTTTTCTTCCGACAAAGCCGCTGCCGGTGGTAAAGTGGACAGTTTTTTCGAGTCAATTGCCAAAGGTATCCTGCCAGGAAAAGGCGACAGCTAACCTTGAAGCACTGTCATGGCAAAAGTCGTGGCAACTTGGTGCCGTCAAGATTTATGCGCAAAATTATTTGCAGGCTCCGGCTGAATGAAGTCAGCCGGCAATAGAGGCGTCGTACAGAGCCGCCTCCAAGTGCTTCATGTTCATG
>NZ_JBQKJL010000040.1:0-4687 GCF_052117285.1 Lawsonibacter sp. LCP25S3_E2 | reverse complement strand
GGGTCCCGGGTTCGAATCCCTGAAGGCGCACCACACGGCCCGTTGGTCAAGCGGTTAAGACGGCGGCCTCTCACGCCGCAAACATGGGTTCGATTCCCGTACGGGTCACCATTTTAAAAAGTATTTTCCAATTGGAAAAAGTACTTGACATTGTCACAGTTTTGGGTATAATACTTACTGTTGGGAAGACGGTAAGGAGAGAAAAACTTGAGTTTTCTTTGCTTACTTTCTTTTCAAGAAGAAAGTAAGTTGGTGTTGATTAGAGCGAGGGTCCACCCGTTCCCATTCCGAACACGGAAGTTAAGCTCGCTTCTGCCGAAAATACTTGTCTGGAGACGGACCGGGAAGATAGGTAACGCCAACACAAAGGGCCCGACCCAACGGGTCAGGCCCTTTTTCTTGCCTCCTTAGCTCAGTCGGTAGAGCATGCGGCTGTTAACCGCAGGGTCGTTGGTTCGAGTCCAACAGGTGGCGCCATGCGCGGCTTGCCGCCAGTTATGACGGCAAGCCGCTTTTTAAAAGTATAGGTCACGGCTATGGGCCTTTAGCTCAGTTGGTTAGAGCAGCCGGCTCATAACCGGTCGGTCCACGGTTCGAGCCCGTGAAGGCCCACCACATATAGGGGTATAGCTCAGCAGGTAGAGCAGCGGTCTCCAAAACCGCGTGCCGAGGGTTCGATTCCTTCTGCCCCTGCCAGAGTATTACAGAGCAATCTGTTTTTGATATCTTCACGACTTGCTTAAATGGCTCGGTAGTTCAGTTGGTTAGAACGCCGGCCTGTCACGCCGGAGGTCGAGGGTTCAAGTCCCTTCCGAGTCGCCATTTAACAATTCCAGCTTGTGCTGTTGAAATAGTTCCCCTTTTGGGGGACGGATATGCTGCTATAGCTCAGTCGGTAGAGCGCATCCTTGGTAAGGATGAGGTCGGCAGTTCGAATCTGCCTAGCAGCTCCAAGAAGCCTTGAAAACTTCGGCTTTCGAGGCTTTTTTGTTGCAATTTTTGATTTTTTGATGTGGGTCAAAATGTGGGTCAGTTGGTTGACCCACACCGTGACCCACATGCGGAAAGGGCTAAAGAGTGCCGGACGGGAAGTTTGCGCTTCCCGCCCGGCTTTTTTCTCTCTGCCCTACATGACCTGTGCCATGAAGTTTCCCATGGTGGCTGCAGCCTCGTCCTGCTTCTGCCGTGTAGCGTGGGTGTAGGTGCGGAGGGTGAACCCGGTATCATAGTGGCCCAGCATGGAGGACACCGTCTTTACATCCACACCGTTCTGAAGGGCTGTGGTGGCGAAGGTGTGCCGCAGATCGTGGAAGCGGATGTGGGGCAGTCCTGCGTCCTTTAGGATCTTCTTGTGGAGGTTGACTACGGAATCTGGGTGGTATAGTTCTCCGGTGATGGGAGAGGGAAACAGGTAGGGGCTGTCCGGGTGCTTGTTGTGCTCCTGGATCAGCAGGTCCACCGCTGTCTGCGGGATGGACACCAGGCGTACGGAGTTTTCCGTTTTGGGCCGGGTGAGCTCCAGGGAGCCGTCCGGGTTGCGGACATATTGTTTGCTGACCGAGATGGTTTTGTTCTGGATGTCCACATCATCCCACCGCAGGGCGACCAGCTCCCCTTTCCGAAGGCCGCTGACCAATTCCAGATAGAACATGGGGAGCAGGTCTCGGGCCTTGGCTGCCTCCAGATAGGTATGCATGTCTTCAGAGGGAAGAATCTGCATCTCGATCTTGCGAGGCTTTGGAGCGATGCAATCTTCAGTAGGATTCCTGGGGATGAGCCGTTCCTTCACCGCCCGTTCCAGAGCCGCATGGAGCATCAGGTGGACACTGCGGACGGTAGTGGTACTCAGTCCCTTTGTTTCTCCTTTTCCAACATGTATTCTGCCGTCCTCCAATAACTCTTTGTAGAGCTTCTGCAGGTGCCGGGTGGTCAGCTTCTTTAGTTTGATGGTTCCGATCCTGGGAATGGTGTAGCGCTCGATGATGAGCTCATAGCGATTTGCCGTGGCGGTGCGGACATTGGGCTTGGCGTAGAGCTCGTACCAGGTGCGTAGCCATGTGGCTACGGTGTACTCATCAGCTGCCTTGCTGACCTCCACACCTTGGCACTCCTCCAAAGCCTTTTTCAGTTTTTCCTTGACCTCCGCCTGGGTCTTGCCCAGCACATTCTTGATGATCCGCTTGCCAGTTTTGGCATCATACCCGGCGGTGTATCGCCCTTCCCAACGGCCGTCCTTCCGCTTTCTGATACTGCCCTCTCCATTAGACCGTTTCTTTGCCATGAGGTGTCACCTCCTGTTCTGCTGCATTGCAAGCCCGCTGTTCTTGTTCGTAGCCGAAAGAGTACAGACCGTCTGCCTCCAACTCTTTCGCAATGCCCCAGGCCAGCTTAAAGCCTGCAATAAAGCTGGCCAGAGAGGTTTTCTCCCGCAGTAGGTTTTGGGCATCCACCAGCTGCATCAATTTACGCCGCTGCAGCTTGTCCAGACAGTCTCGCACCTCCTGTCGGGTCTGTTCAATTTCTTTCTCCAGCTCTGTGAAGTCCGGCTCCTGGAAGAACCGCTGGTATAGAGCAGTCATGTAGTCATTCATCGTGTGTCGCCTCCTTTGCAGCAACACACAATACCAGCTTTCCCGATGGATAGCCATAGGGAATAGGCAGAGTTATCAGAACAGTAACAATTGCCTGGAGAAGGTTCTGCGGATATCTTTGTTAACGGCGTACTATTTTCTCCGCCCTTATTCTTTGATTAGCGATGTAGTTTTTAATACGCTTAGGGCTCCGCACTTGAGCGTGCAGAGCCCCAACGTCACATCATCTGCTGTCCCTGCTCGTGGTCATCTTCCTTATGCCCCAGGGCAATCTTTTTCCTTTGTTCTTTCGCCAGTGCTTTTCGGTCTCCTCGGCTATGTCTGGTGGTAGCATCCAGAACATAGTCATCGTTACTTCCTTCCAGCCTGGAGAGCAGCCGAAGCACCTCATCCGTTATGTCAGCGTCTGCCACATCAGGATGCACACCGGTACTGCCGCCGCCGCTGAACTCATGACAATGAAGGGGATCCATCTGCGGAGCGAGGCAATCGCCTCCTGGGTATCCTTCTGAAAGGTTGTCCGGATCTCGGAGAGTTCCCTGGTAAACTCGTCTCTCTGCCTCCCATCCCGTTTGTGCTCCTCTCTCATTTCGGAGAGAATCTCTCCCATCGCCCGATGGGTTTTCTGATTGAGGGCCTGTGTCTGCTCCAGCCACTGATGGAGCTGTTCCGCCGTAGCCAGCGGCTCCAGGCTCTCTTTTGTGGCCAGAGATACCATGGATGTCTGGATCGTTTTTTGGAGCGCCAAGGTCTGCCGCAGGACCTCCTCCAGCCGCTCCACGGTCTGTACTGGCATGGTGTACAGCACATTGGGCTTCTGGTCCGTCAGAGCAGGCGGTGCTGCCCGCTGTTTGAGTGCGGTTAAGGCGCTGTTTTGCTGCCTGGTTTCGTATTCCAAACTCATGCTCCATATTCTCCTTTCTGAACTTTAGCTCGTGCAGCTTATCGTCTCTGCACTTCATTCCAGTAGGTGTGATGTAGGTGATGTGCTTTCGACGTTCCTCCCAGCGTACCTGGTAGCCCCGACGCTTCATCTCCTGTATGAACTCCTCCCGGCTGCCAGCACGCTGCATGGCCGCCTCTACCGTAGTGATGAGCTGAAACTTCCAGCTCTCTCCCCGCATAGCGGCCCGGTATTCCCCGGCTCTCAGACCACGGGTCCGGTGATCCTGCCGGTATGGTTTGAGAGTGGTCAAGCCGTGTTCCATACAAATCTGGTCGCTGACCTTCCGCATCTGCTCCAGCGATCTGGGAGTGAAATGGAGTTTCTTCCCGGTATCCGGATGGACGGAGTTGACCACCAGATGGGAGTGAAGGTGCTCCCGGTCCACATGAGTTGCTACCAGGACCTCACAGCCGGGGAAGAATCGCTCCGCCAATTCCAGACCGATCTCATGGGCCTGGGCGGGAGTAAGCTCTTCTTCCGGGGAAAAGGACTGGGTGTACTGGTAGAAGAAGGTGCCAGTGTCTTTTCCGTAGAGGCGTTTAGTGGCCATGAAGCTCTGCATGGCCACATCTGCCACGCAGTTGACCCCCGTCAGGTAGCGGTTGCCTTTCTCGTCTATGGTTTTCTTTGGCTGGGATATATACTGGATCACCTGCCTCATGCTCCCAGCCGTCTGCTTGCGTTCCTTGATGAAGCTACAGGTCGCCGTGATGAATCACCGGACCTTTCTCCGCCAGTGTGCTGACCGCCTCATAGGTCCTTCCCAGGGCCGCGGTAAGCTCCTGCAGATAGACAGTCTGAACTCGCCCCTGATGGGCCAGGGCAGTCAGCTGGTTCAGGTTTTTGCCCCAGGCACGCAGTTCCGAGAGGATTGGCTTGAGCTCCTCCATCACATAGATAGGATGATTTAGGGCTGCATCCAGCAGATACTCCTGTTGGCTCAGCCCGGAGCGCTTGATCTTTGCGCTGATCTGCCTTCTCTCGGCTGGGGTTACCCGGAAGGCGATTACCTGGTTTCTGGTCCGCATTGCCATACTTTTTCACCTCCTACAATATAGTTACGGTTTAAGGCGCGGCAGCCAGCCGCGTCTTTTTCCATCTCAAAGCTGAAGCTGTTAGAATGGGAGAGTAAATGGTCTGACAGTAATCA
>NZ_JBQKJL010000039.1:0-5620 GCF_052117285.1 Lawsonibacter sp. LCP25S3_E2 | reverse complement strand
TGCGCAACGCTCTCATGCGGGTAAAATAGCGTGGCAAAACCAGGGAATTCCCGTGGCAATACCAAGGAATTTGCTTTGGCAAAACCAGGGATTTTTACTTGACAGAATACAAACAGAAACTCCGCATCGGCGGTCCGGCTGTCACAGCCATAGCCGGTAATCAGTTTTCCGTTGTCGGTCTTTTGCGGATTTGCCACATAATCAATAATATCGCTGATTGCTCGGCTCTCAGTGCGCCCCTTGCCGATATGCAGGGGCATGATGCGTGTGGTTGCCATAGATGGAGCCTCCTTTCCAAAAAAGAAACGGCCTGCATGGTGCAGACCGCTTTCGTTATTCTATAAAATCATTCTCATCAAGAAAATCAAAATCGTCATCGGTGTCCTCTAACTGTTTTGGAGGAAACCTCATCTCGTATTGTTCTTTTGCCAGTGCACGAACTTCCGGGCGCTTATCTTTCATTCGTTTTTTCAGCCAGGAAATCTGCTCCTTTAATAACCGCCAAGGGAGATTCAGTAAGCGGTTTACCGTTATTTGCTCCGCTTGTTTCTCCGGCGATAAAGAAGCACAGGATTTACAGATGTGCGCCGCATGACCTTTGCCGGAAAATTTTTCGTTAGCCTTATATTCTCCGCAGACTTTACAATAATGTCCATGCTTCTTCATAGGCTCGATTCCTTTTCACTGAGCGCATATAAACTGCGAACCGCCCCCATGATGATGTTCCACTCCAAATCTGCCGCATAGGAAAACTTCCTGCGGTAAGATTCCCAAAGTTTCTGCATCACAGGACTGCTTTCCACTTCATTCAAAACATCCACAGCTTCTGCAAGATGCCGTTCGGTTCCGCGTTTTTTGGCAGTTGCCAACAGTGCATCATAGAGCGTCTGCCTGTTCAATGTGTTCCCGTGGAGCTGATCCAGAATATAAATGTCATAGAAATCTCTCATGCGGGTGTTGGTGGTGGTTCTGGTGATGATTGTTTCCAGCTTTTCAGCCAGAACGGTTTCCAGATTGTATGCCCAAATGTCAATGGAGCGATCTTCCAGCATCAGCTTGAAAGAGTAGCGTACCTCCCTGGGGGTAATGGCATCCCCTGTGGAAATGTCAATCTTCAAAGGTGTCACCACACCGTCAAAGGTTGTAGTCATGCTGACCCGAATCCCAGGATACTCCGCTTCATCCATAATCTCTGAAATGCTTTTCAGCTGAAATTTGACGCCATCATCAATCGGCACACTCACAATAGCAGAAATCAGGTTCTCGATCTCCTCTACATTAACATTGGCTCCTTTTACAGTAGCGTCCAAGTCCATCGTGGAACGGGCATCCAGTCCAACCATTGCCGCTACCAGCATCCCGCCTTTCAGAATAAATTTATCACGATATTCAGAAAGGGAAATACGCTCCAGAAAACGCTCCATCATATAGTTTCGCATTAAAAGCTGTGCATCCGCAGATTTTTCTCTGGAAAGATTGCGAATCAAATCTTTTAGCTGCCTTGCTGTCTTTATCATAAAAGCACCTCCAAATACTGCCGTAAAATTTTTTCAACCCGGAACATACCGGCATACCGCATCAAAGTCCGCAGATCCTTGTCCTTTCTTCTGGCATACATCTTCAGCGCACCTTGAAAAGTCTGTATTTCCATGCTGCTTCGGCTGCGGAGCAGATCGCAGATGGTGCGCTCCATATCATAGACAGGAACCGTATGCCCAAAAGGTGTTTGGCCAGTTGTCAGCCCTACCTCATATAGTTCTGGTTTGATGGTGTAAACAGAAAGGCCCTCTGCCTTTAAGCGAGTGGTGCTGTACCCTCTGCGCACCGTGATAGCGTATGGAGATGGTTCCCGGTCTGTCAAGTCATGGAAAAATAGCGCTGATTCATGGGAAAATACTGCCTGACCACATCGCAGATGTAACAGAAACATCGCATCAATCCAGGTGTCCTCGGAGACATAAATTCCGTGAGCAACCTGCTGAAGATTTTTCTCTTTGACATATTCATAAAAAATGGGTTTTACAATTCCGCTAGCGATTACCTGTGCGGTTTGCAGCATCCCATCATGCTCGGTCAGAAGTCTGTCTAATTGCTCAAACCGTTCTGATTTGGTCACATCCATCACTTCCTTTCGTGCTACTATTATACACGGATGTAGCACAGAAGTAAATATAGCAATTTAACAGACACTGTCTGGCATTTTTGTGACCGCGCATTTTATCCATAAACCAAATCCTGAATGGCAAACTTCAAGTCCTGCACCTTGCCCAGCAGCCAGATGGCAGCCATCGGCAGACCATAGGGACTAATAAGGAATGCCATCACCAGCAGGATAATGCCGTTTTGCAGGGAACAGGTCAGCAGAACCGCCACACCCAGCAGGGCGATCACCATGCTGATAAGCCCCAGCACCAGACCGGAGACATAGACGATCCCCACACAAATCCAAACGAACAGGGTCAGCGCCAGAATCACCGGAACCATCACGATCTTCAACAGCAGTTTCAACAAAAATACCAATGCCCTCATTGTTATGCCTCCTCCCAAAATCACAGTTCCTGTTCCTGATTCCATTATCCCTGTCTCACAGCCAAAAGGCAAGGATACGGGCAAAAAGAAAAAGCGGAGGAAGGCGCGGCGAAGAAACGCCGTTCCTCCCTCCGCAGATGGGGTATTTGTCCCGGTTACGAAAGTTTGGAGAGTTGTGTCAGTATCTCTTTACTGAGATCAACGACCACATCTTCGAGGGGCGTTACTCGCCCACCTGGCCAGATGGTACCAAGCATTCCAAATGCGTCTACGCCCATACCCGTGAAGAGTGTGAAGAGAAACTGAAGGTGCTCATCCAGCAGCTGAACGCCGAGCGGAAGGTAATCCTGGACCGGCTGCGAGGGATCCCATCACCTGAAAAACTTACCAAGAAGCAGCGGCAGATCTGGGAGTATATGAAAATTTACCCCGACGAGACGAATTACAGCACCATCGCCAAGGGGGCTAAGGTGACCCGGCATACGGTGGCCAAGCACTATGAGATTCTTCGAAAGATGCTGGGCATCCAGAAAACTGCTCCCCATCCTCTGCTCGATTGCCAGACCGTCCCGCTTATGGTATGATGACCCTATCAAGTGAGGAGGTGTCGTCATGCCCCTGCATATCGTGCGAAATGATATTACTACCATGAAGGTGGACGCCATCGTCAACGCTGCCAAGGAGAGTCTGCTGGGTGGCGGGGGGGTGGACGGTGCCATCCACCGTGCCGCCGGACCGGAACTGCTGGCCGAGTGCCGTACCCTGGGCGGCTGCAAGACCGGGCAGGCCAAGATCACGAAGGGCTACCGCTTACCGGCAAAGTTTGTCATTCACACCGTCGGTCCCATCTGGCAGGGCGGCAGCCACAGGGAACGGGAACTGTTGGTTTCTGCCTACCGCTCCTCTCTGGAACTGGCTTTGGGTAATCACTGTGAAACGGTGGCGTTCCCCCTGATCTCCTCCGGGGTATATGGCTACCCTAAGGATCAGGCCCTAAAGGTGGCGGTGGATACCATCGGAGACTTCCTTCTGACCCACGACATGACGGTGTATCTGGTGATCTTTGACCGGGCTGCTTACACCATCAGCGGAAAACTCTTTGCCGACATTGCCGCGTACATCGATGACCGCTATGTGGATGCCCACACCGACAGCAGGGAGACCCAGCGCCGCCGGATGGCCATGGCCTCCATAGCCATGGAGGAAGAAGAATGGATGCCTGCCCCTTGCACCTCAGCCCCCTTCGGCCTGGACGAGGCCCTCAGCAAACTGGATGAAAGCTTTTCTCAGATGCTGCTGCGAAAGATCGACGAGTGTGGCATGACTGACGCCCAGTGTTACAAAAAGGCTAATATTGACCGTAAACTCTTTTCTAAAATCCGCTCGGATGTTCACTATAAGCCCTCCAAGCCCACCGCCATGGCCTTTGCCATTGCCCTGGAACTGCCGCTGGAGGAAGCCCGAGAGATGCTGGGGAAAGCAGGTTTTGCCTTCTCTCATGCCAGCAAGTTCGATATCATCGTGGAGTATTTTATTGCCCACCGGAACTACAACATCTTTGAGATCAACGAGGCTCTCTTCGCCTTTGACCAGAGCCTGCTGGGAGGATGACCGCATGCAGGATAACTATGTTGGAGATATTGGAGATTACGGAAAGTACGGTCTTTTGCGGAATGTGACCGCTTCTGGTCTTCGACTGGCAGTCAACTGGTATCGGGTGATTCCCACTCGTCCGGGCAAGCAAGAGGATGGGAAATATACTTCATACCTGGATAAGCCGGAAATATACAGACATTATGATTCTGAACTGTTTGACTGTTTAGCCGATATTGTACACCGGCAAAAGCGCAGCATCGAAGAAATAGAAGCAAGTGGTGTGCTTACAGCAGCCTTTTTCTCAGACGCCTTGGTTCCAGCGAACCGTTCACATTGGCATCAAGCGGCCCTGGCCAGTACTATTGGTACAGACATTGTTTTCCTTGATCCCGATAATGGCCTGGAGAGCGCAAAGATGCATGAACGCAGGTCAGCTAAGGAAAAGCATACCACCTGGCAGGAGGTCAAGGACTACTATGACCGTGGGCAAAGCGTGATTCTTTATCAGCACCGTCCCCAGATGACCAAAAAGGAAGTGTGCATCCAGGGCGTTTTGAACTTTCAGAACGCCTTCCTGCATGCTGACCACACCTTGCTTTTGGAATATCCTCGCTACACAAATCGCTATTATTTTATATTTGCACATCAGACGCAATTTTCTGCCTTAGAGCACATACATCATACGGTCGCTCAGACCTGGAAAGGCCTGTGCAATCCAGTGGATCTCCTTTAACCCTGAACAGAAGAACTCCCGTTGATGAAAGACCAGGTTATACCACAGGAGGACACGGATATGAACAAGCAGGAGATTTACGCCCTCCTCAACGCCAGAAACATCTGGCATGAGGTGACGGAGCACAAAGCTGTTTACAACATGGCAGAGGTGGCTGAGATCCACCTGCCCTACCCAGAGGCCGACGCCAAGAATCTCTTCATCCGGGACGACAAAAAGCGTAATTACTATCTCATTACGGTCAAGGGGGACAAGCGAGTCGACCTGAAGGCCTTTCGGCAACAGAATGGCACCCGGCCGCTGACCTTTGCCTCAGACCAGGATCTGATGGACACGCTTGGGCTGATCCCCGGCGCGGTGACGCCCCTGGGCCTGCTCAATGACCGGGTACACAAGGTGACCTTCTGGCTGGACCAGTCCTTTCTGGAGGATTCCGGCCTGATCGGCGTACATCCCAACGACAATACCGCCACCGTATGGCTCAAAACCCAGGATCTGCTCCGGCTCCTGGAGGAGGACGGCACCCAGATCACCCTGTTTGAAGCCTGACGGAGCGGCGGGATTTGTCGCCCGCCAGGCGACCCATCCAAAGCAAATTCCCCCTATACTGTGCTTGTAAATCAAACAACACAGAATAGGGGGATTTTTTATGTAACCGTCAAACCTGGCGGCGGATTGCTGGAATGTAGCTGGTGTGAGAAAATATCTCCATAATAGCAGATAGTATCGTGGAGTCTCGGAGACTGGAAGATACTATCTGAG
>NZ_JBQKJL010000038.1:0-5853 GCF_052117285.1 Lawsonibacter sp. LCP25S3_E2 | reverse complement strand
TACATGAACATGAAGCACTTGGAGGCGGCTCTGTACGACGCCTCTATTGCCGGCTGACTTCATTCAGCCGGAGCCTGCAAATAATTTTGCGCATAAATCTTGACGGCACCGTAACATGGGTGTAGCTTCTGTTTCCGAGTATGTGGCGTCGTTAAATGAAGAGCAACAGCGACATATCTGTTCATTCATTGAATTTATGAATACGGAATTTCCCCATTTGACCAATAAGATCTCCTTCTCTATGCCCATGTGGCTGTTGGGGAAAAAGATGAATGAGGGATATGTGGCAGTCTCCGCAGCGAAAAAACATTTCTCTATTCATTTTTCCGATGAGGAGTTTTTGAACCGTTTGGCCGAAAGCCTACCTGCCTGCAAAAAGGGAAAGCGGTGCATCAACATCAAATACGGCGATGAAGCGTCCCTACATGCAGTCGAAGAAAGCATCAGCGATTTTCTGAAGCTCTATCGCTCTGAAGGGAGTTCCTCCCTATGAATGGTACAGAGGAAATCGGCTGCTGCGGCGCCTACTGCAAGACCTGCCGTGAATTTGAGAAGACCTGCAAGGGCTGCAAACCGGGGTATCTGGATGGCTCCCGGGATTTGAGCCGGGCCAAATGCAGGATGAAGAAATGCTGCCTGACTAAAGGCCACATCACCTGCGTAGACTGCGCGGAGTACGAGTTTTGCGAGACCGTTCAGGCCTTTCTCAACCATCCCGGCTATAAATACTCCAAATACAAGCAGGCACTGGAGTTTATCAGCGCCCATGATTATGCTGCCTTCATGAAAGCAGCTGAAAATTGGAAAAACGCCTATGGTAAATACCCCGAACAGGACAACTAAAAAGGCAGTAGCGCCCGCTGAACATCCACAGACTTCAGCGGGTGCTATTCTTTGTCTATAGCTTGTTAAATACTGATACGCCCGATACAAAAGTTTTACAAGGAGAAAGCAGCGTGCCTATAGGCGCAACGCTTTTCATAGTTCTATTTACAGGTACACCATATCCACCAGTTGCACTCAATAGCAATCAGATGCTACTTATGAAATCCGCAGGCCCCACGGCAATGTTTTTCAGCTCCAGGATGCTGTTCCACTTATCGGTCACTACACATTCAGCACTGACACCATCGTTTTTGTAACAGCGTCCTTTCCTTTTTCCGCTCTGGCATGACTCGTTTTTCGAAAACATCAGGTATTTGCTCCAGAAACTCAGCTTTTTAATCTCCAATCTGGTTTGGGTTCAGGCCGTTATCTGCAGCAATGCCCCTCAGCTCCTGTTTCCACTGGAGAACCCTAGAGCTGTCTTCAATTTGAATTCTGGTGTATTTATCCTAATTTAACGTGCTCATAATTAAAAAACATGAGCTAAATTATTGATTATTATAATAAAAAGCTACTATTTGACATACTAATCAATATGTGTTATGCTAAATAGAACAAATGTTCCTAAAGTTAAAAATTATTTTGCCGAATCAATAAAATGTGTTATAATTATATGGCTTATAAAGTTTTTTATAAAAACATTCTTGTATAAAGTTATAAGGGAAATTTAAAGGGAGGCTAATTTAGATGCCAGAGTCGGAGAAAAATTCTATATTGTTAATGTTGTCTGGAGGGCGCGATTCTTTTTTGTCTGCATGTAGATTGATAGAGCAGGGTAGACGGGTGCATATGATTACCTATGACAATAAATGTATCTCTAATCTGAGAGGGGCTCAGGCGGTAGCAGAGCGTATTATCCAGAGATACGGATCTGAAAAAGCTGTGTTTGTAGGAATTCAAAATATAACAGCTCATTTATATCGTTTGCAGAAAAATTTTTTATATCAAACTCTTCAAGAAAGTAATAAAAAATATCCTAATCTTAGACCCGCACAGATACCTTGTTTAGCTTGTCATACTGGTATGTATATCGAATCAATAGCGTATTGTAAAGCACATAGTATTCCCACTATTGCTGAAGGCGCAAGAAAAGTACAAGGTTTCTTTGTGGAATTACCTGAAATGGTGGAACGTTATGAAGCCTTGGTCAATGAATATCATATTTCCCTTGAACTTCCTGTGTATGAATTAGAAGATAACTGGGAACGCAAATTGGAATTAATGGAACAAGGGCTTGTGCCTAAAACATTTGAACCGCAATGTTGGATTGGTTGCCCTTTGGGGAAAGAATTAAGCAAAGAAGAAAAGGACAGCTTAGCTGCATATTACGATGCTGAAATAAAACCTCAGCTTAAAAATTTGATTGAGCGACGGACGGTCGCTATGAAGAATGAGACAACACTGACTACCGAAGATGAAATCTACTGATAATATTAAACTGCGAAAACGATATGCTGTTTTGGTACCGGCGTGCATGTTAGCTCCAGGATTACAGGTTGAAAAAAGGCCCGGTCATCACTGGGGATATGAGTTTTTAGATTGCATTATGCAGTTTAATGTTGATATCATACCATTACCATGCACAGAGTCTATGTTTCGTGGATTCTTTCATGGGCTGCAACGAGAAAAGCGCGGTGTCTTACGTTATGAGGCGTTAGAAGGGTATATAGAGCACTGTGCAAAATTAGCTAAACAATCGGCAGACCAAATTGCTGACATGCAGGCTGGTGGATATGAATTTTTGTGTATACTTGGAGTTGAAAATTCTCCATCCTGTGCAGTTAGTCGAATATATTCGAATAAAGGGACATTAAAGCGTGCGGGCATTTTTTATCAATTGCTTCACAGTGAATTGGAATTGAGAGATATAGAAGTTCCTGCTATCGGAATTCTTAGAGGAAGACATAAGAAGGCCATTTCTTTATTGGAAGAGACGCTTTCTGTGTCTGTAAAATAAAAGAAAAGGCGATGATGGGGATTGACAATTACTTTTGCTATGCGAAATGTAACATCCAAATCAGTTAAAACAGTTATGTTGCGTAAGTTTTTTCAGATGGTTTTTGTTGGGATGGATCGCAAGTCACTTCATATCTATACTGCCACAATAATCGGAGCATCAAGTGACGGGTATGATGCACAAAAGCTCAAGAAAGAGAAACCTTTTTGCAGTGAATTTGGGAAAGTACCGGATTTTAGAATGCTCTTTGATATTACAATCGCCGGGAATGAAACCAACGCGGTTAAATATATTCGGCACGAGGATATTACAGATATTCCTAAAAAAGGTATGTTTTGTCAGCTTCCATATTTAAGGAAAGTCTGGGGAGATAATTGTAAAGTAATTTATAATGATCAAAATGCATTAGAAAGCCATTTTCCAAAGTGTTTAAATGAGACTTTAGCTAAATATTCCAAGAAGAAGATGCTTTATGTACATGAAGAAAAACCGTTTTACGGATGGCTTTTGGATTCTAAAGCAATTCCTGGAAAGTTGGAAACGGGAATAGATATTGCAGATGTAGAAATGATAAAAGAAGACTATACCAAGAGAGATATTTATGCGATTGATGTTCCTTTTGATGATATGCCAGCGGGAATGGAACTGGTGAATTGGATACGCACTACCATTCAGTTCAAAGCCGATATTGATGACAAAGATTTTAACTATTGCATCCAGAATCCGATACCGAGAAATCCGAAGAAGGAGGACTGTGAAGGTGTAGAGGGGAACCATCCATATGCACTCCTATGTCCAGATTTTACATGGTATTTTTCGCCTCCGGTAAAAACATATATTGATACACATAACGCGACTGTTGAAATCAAACATAAGCATGTAAATTCAGAATGTACAGACTGCCCGTGTCCGAAACGGGGAGAAGTGCATGCCAAAAATGAAAATGACAAGTACCATGATGGTATAGGGCCAGTGCCCAATAAAATGACGGTAGAGTTTGATTTTTGGTGCGAAGAAAAAATTAAGTCTAGGCAAAAATATCGATTTGCAGCAAAAGACATATCCCTAGGCGCGGAAGACTTTAGCAGTGTTTCAGAAATAATGATATGTCTTGACATGACGGATGATCACAGTCGAGGCAATCGACAATACATGATGGGATTGTTTATTTCTTTTGCGTTAGGATTTGGTATTGACGGGACGCGTTTAGCAGGAGTAGAGCAATATTTCCCCGATATTTTTGGATTTCAAGCAGATTTTTTATGGGTAGCTTTTTTATTTCTCTTTTCACTTACGATGTTGAGTCGACCTCCAAAAGTTAATGATCAGATGGATGTATGGGCATCACGTTTAAGAAAGGCAAGCTTATTTTTATCTTGTTTCTGGTTTTTTGTTATTTTTGCCTGTACAGGGAATGAATTCCTTACAGCTAACATAAAAAAATATGATACCATATATATCTCTGGAGCTCAGAGTCTTTACTGTATAATTGTTTTTATCGAAGTTTTTTATTTGTGCTATCTAAAATTACGCCACAAAGACCGTGTTTTAAAAGGAATTTTTGGAGAAGATATTCTATAAGAGGATTCTAGTATGTTCATAGCAATTGATGGGCCAGATGGCAGCGGAAAAACTACTCTTTCAAAATTATTGGTAGATCATTGGAAGAGCGAAGGCACTGCCGCAGTTTACACTTGTGAGCCGACATATGATAGTGAGCCGGGAAAACAGTTGCGTCAAATAATGAGATCAGGAGAAATTATAGATATTTATGCCTTTGCAAATCTTTTTGTAGAAGATCGGAAAGAGCATATCCGAGCGTTTATCATGCCAGCGATTATGCGAGGTGAAATTGTTGTATGTGACCGATACAAATATTCTGCGCTGGCATACCAACAATTGCAAGGTGTGGATGCAAACTATTTGATCGAGAAAAATTGGACATGTTTAGTTCCAGATTTTATCTTCATTTTGCTGCCGCAAGATTCAGAGGTTTTGTGCAGAAGGATTGCACAACGTGGAAAGGCACATGATGTATTTGAAGAGCGTAACTTCTTGCAGCGTACGATTTCCTATTATGAAAAATTGCCGGAATATTTTCCAGAAGAGAAGATTTTCTTTCTAAACGCAGAAGATACGCTGGAGAAGAATGTTCAACGAATAAAAAAAATAATATCTAAATAACTATAAATGAGTCTAATCCTTGGCCCTACCTATTCTAGGTAGTGTCAAGGATTGGACCTGCTGACAAAAGTTCCCCCATTCCCATGGAATAATTGAAATAAGGGAGTTATGGAGCATGATGGGACGACAGAGTGGTCAAATGAGCATGGAGATTCTGGACATAGTAAATTGATTCCTAGCGATTCCCGTAAGACTTGTTTTAATATAGTCGGTGTGCGCAAAAAATTTTGCCAGCAACTTCTATCCTGCGTTTTACAGAGGGTATTTAAGGTTCAATACCTCGGAATGACTTTACATAATGAGAAAACAGAAAATATGGGCTGAAGTCAGTTTTGTTGCTATGAAAAGAGCGCAACCTTTTAAAAATTCAGAAATGAGGCATGTTCGCAGTAACCGAGGAACGCCCCTGTCTATCATTGCATTAAGCATCAAAATGATAGTTCAGGCTATCTTTTCTGCAATATATATGGAAAAATATCGGCTGAGAACATGATTTCTCAGTTCATATATTAGGCCCAACTCTCGGTGTTACTCAATGGTCATGCCGTCTTTCTAAAAGCGGCGGAACACCAGCAAAACGTACACATAAAGTACCCAGAATAAAATCCCCCAAATAAGCAGTACCGCCCGCTGAATATCCACGGATGTCAGCGGGCGCTATTCTTTGACTATAGCCTGTTAAATACTGATACGCCTAATGAGCTAAACCAAATCCATAGATAAGGTACAATAAGTTGCGCAAATTGAAAATCGCATAAAAGAAGACATAGCTTGCAGGCTCTGGTAGAATGAAGTTACCACACAAACATTCGAAAGGAGCAAGCAAA
>NZ_JBQKJL010000037.1:0-7266 GCF_052117285.1 Lawsonibacter sp. LCP25S3_E2 | reverse complement strand
GAACGCTGCGCCTGCGGGATACGGTGGCCCTGGCCGGGAGAGAAAAGCTGAAAATCACAGAGATGCGTATTCCATCCAAAGGGGAAATTGTTCGGACAGACACCGCTTATCAGGGTGAAATTGTTATCCTTCCCAGCGACAGCGTGAGGTTAAACGATGTATTAGGGGACCAAACCCGGCTCCCTCGTAAAAGGTGGCGCGAGGACCCCCTCCCCATGCTGCGGACGACGATTGCGCCGAAAACGGCAGCGCAAAGAGAACGGCTGCTGGACGCTCTTACGCAACTTGCGGATACTGACCCGCTTTTGCGTTGCGAAGTGGATTCCATCACCCATGAGATCATTCTTTCTTTTTTGGGCCGGGTGCAGTTGGAGGTTGTTTCCGCTTTGCTGTCGGAAAAATACAAGCTTGAAACAGTGGTAAAGGAACCCTCCGTCATTTATATGGAGCGGCCGCTCAAAGCAGCCAGCCACACCATCCATATCGAGGTGCCGCCCAACCCGTTTTGGGCATCCATAGGACTGTCTGTTACACCACTCTCGCTTGGCTCCGGTGTACAATACGAGAGCCGGGTTTCGCTGGGATACTTGAACCAGAGTTTTCAAAACGCTGTCAGGGATGGTATCCGTTACGGGCTGGAGCAGGGCTTGTTCGGCTGGAACGTAACGGACTGTAAGATTTGCTTTGAATACGGGCTTTATTACAGTCCGGTCAGCACGCCGGCGGACTTCCGCTCATTGGCCCCGATTGTATTGGAACAGGCATTGAAGGAATCGGGGACGCAGCTGCTGGAACCTTATCTCTCCTTCATCCTCTATGCGCCCCAGGAATACCTTTCCAGGGCTTATCATGATGCACCGAAATACTGTGCCACCATCGAAACGGCCCAGGTAAAAAAGGATGAAGTTGTCTTTACTGGCGAGATTCCCGCCCGCTGTATACAGGCATACCGTACTGATCTGGCCTTTTACACCAACGGGCGGAGCGTATGCCTTACAGAGCTGAAAGGATATCAGGCCGCTGTCGGTCAGCCGGTCATCCAGCCCCGCCGTCCAAACAGCCGCCTGGACAAGGTGCGCCATATGTTTCAGAAGGTAATGTAAAGATAAGGGTTTTTATATTACCCCACCGAAAACGAGGCTTGAAAACCGCGCGAAATAAGGCTTTTTCACCCCCTAAATGTATATTGATGTGCGATAAAGAAGTAATAGAAGTGTAAAAAATTTTGCCGTTCCTATCCGGCACTTAGCTCTTGTGTCGGATAGGTCGGGCGGTTATTCGGGCAAGTCCACCTTGCCAACAAAAGAATAATAAATCTCAATGTCCTGTCTGCGGGTCTTGTTCTCGTCATAGCTGCACTCATGCACAACGATTTTCTCTACAAACTCCCGCAGCAGAGTAGGGGTAAGTTCTTCAAAGCTGGTATGCCGCCGGACAACATTCATAAACTTTTCTGCGTTCACGGTGGCTTCCTGTGCTTTGGAAAGCTCCGCTTGGATAGCGGCGGCTCTTTCTTTCAGCTCCCGTTGTTCTGCTTCATAGTCTGCCGACAGCTCTGTGAAACGCTCGTCTGATATGCGCCCGGTCACACTGTCCTCATACAGCCGCTTGAAGATAGCGGATAACTCGGCTATGCGTTTCTCGGTGGCTTCCAGCTCCTTTTTCTTGGCGGCGTTCCTGCGCTTGCCCCCGTCCTCGTTCTGCTCAATCAGGAGCTTCATAAACCGGGCTTCATGCTTTGCCGCATACTTTACCGTACATGAGCATTCACGCTGCGGTGTTAGCATATAGAAAGCACTGTTCATAGAAAAGTTGCAAAAAAACATTTGCAATGCACTTGCAAATGTCACGAATATTGAATATAATATTAGTGCAAGCTAAAAATGACGAGGAAAGGAGTGCTATTATGGCTAAAGGAAATATGACGATAAGAATGGAGCCGGAGCTGAAAGCACAGGCGGCAGCTCTCTTTAAGTCCCTCGGAATGGATTTGAGTACGGCAACGGGTATTTTTTATCGACAGGCACTTAGGTGTCATGGACTTCCCTTTGAAGTCAAGGTTGACGAGCCGAATGCTGTTACCTATGCGGCGATGGAGGCGGCAGAAAAGGGAGAGGATATGTATGGTCCGTTTGATAGCGTTGCAGATCTGATGGAGGCGCTGAATGCTTAAGCCGGAGTTTTCGGGGCAGTTCAAACGAGATTACAAGCTTGCGATCAAGAGAGGCTGCGATCCGAAGAAGTTGGAGGAAGTGATCACGCTGTTGTGTAACGAGCAGCCGTTGCCGGAGGCGTATCGAGATCATGCTCTCACTAATTCCAGAAATTATAAGGACATGAGAGAATGTCACATCGAGCCGGACTGGCTGTTGGTCTATAAAGTTGTTCGGCAGACTTTGATTTTGAAATTGATAAGGACGGGATCTCATAGCGATTTGTTTTGAGATTAACTCCGGATGAAAGAGTGGTGATGATATTTGGCGGGTGTAATAACGGAAATTGCAATAGAATGTGGCGTGTCGGAACAGGCAGTTCGTGCATGGTGTAGGCGAAACCATGTTGCGAAAGATGCGAAAGGAAGTTTCGCAATCAGCGAAAGTCAAAAAACCGCCATATATCAGCATTATTTAGGTGTTGAACGAAAGCAAGTTTCGCAACAGGCGAAAGCAAGTTGCGAAACTTGCGAAACCACTTTGATCGCTATGCTGCAGGGAGAATTAGACCGGAAAAGCGAGCAACTTGCTGTAAAGGACAAGCAGATCGAGGAACTGAACGCAAGGTTGGCGGAGGTCAGCTCGGCGTTGGTGACGGCACAGCAGACTGCGGCAGCGGCCCAGGCTCTCCATGCTGGGACAATGCATCAGCAGCTTCTTTCCGGCAAGTCCGGAGCCGATCAGCCGGAGCGTGAGACAGAACCGGTTCAAAAGCGTAGCTGGTTTAGTAGGTTCTTTGGGGACTAAACAGAACGACAAATCGGGAATTTGTAGGGGTGATTAAAATGAAATGTCCGTATTGTGGTGAAGAAATGCAACTTGGTTGTATTCAATGCAGAGATGGTGTCTATTGGAGCGAAAAAGAACGAGTTATTGCGGCCCTCAACATTGGTGGGGGCAAGTCAATCAAACTCAATGAAAAGTCAATCGGTGGACCTTTTGGTGGAGCGTCTGCGGAGGCTTGGCTCTGCGAGAAGTGCAAGAAAATTGTCATTGAGTATTAAATTTCAGTTTATCGGTGGGATGAAGGTCGGGGAGCCGTCCGCAGACGGCAGGGGCAGCGCCCCTCCGGAGCTGGCAGAGCAGCAGGCACGAGCCGGCAGTGAAGCAGCTCCGGCAACCCCTCCCCTTTAGGGGCGCAAAGCACTTTCACACCGCTGCACCGATGGGGTGGCGGTGTGAAAGTGCTTTTGCGTTACTTTCTCACCAGAAAGTAACAAAGAGGTTGTTTTTAGCGGAAATTTATGATAAAATAGAGGACGGAAGAATAAGCGGAAAGGGGGCGATTTTATGGGAGTTACGATTTCGGGTATGACAGGTGCAGGGAGCATCCGGCACAACAACCGCAGCTTCTCAGCGGCGAATGTAGACCGGAGCCGGACGGAGCAGAACATTGTTTTCTGCAACGAGGATCTGAAGCAGGTCTATCATATGGTCTTTGATGAAGCTCTCGCAGCCTACAACGCAAAGAAAACCAAAACGAGAGATAAGATACCGGACTACTATGAGCATATCCGGCAGAGTAAACAGGAAAAGCTGTTCCATGAAGCGATCTTCCAGATCGGCAACATGAGCGACTGTGGGTGCGGTACGCCGGACGGAGAACGGGCGGCGGCAGCTCTGAAAGATTTTGCGGAGTCTTTTGCAGAACGCAACCCCCATCTGCGGGTGTTCAATATGGTGCTGCACATGGACGAGGCAACGCCCCATCTCCATGTCGATTTTATCCCTGTGGCAACGGAGCAGTCAAGAGGACTTTCTACAAGGGTATCTATGAAACAGGCATTGAAGCAGCAGGGGTTTGTCGGTGTCGGCAGAAAGCAGACCGAATGGGCGGCGTGGATGGAACGGGAGAAAGAAGCTCTGACGGAGATCGCCCAGCGGCACGATTTTGAAATTATCTCTCTCGGCACGAACAGACCGCACATGGACTTGCCGCAGTTCAAGGAAGCGGCTGCGAGGCTGGAAGCGGTGCAGCAGCAGACAGCGGCAGTAGAGCGGGAGGTTGCTGAGCTGGAACGGCAGCGGGACGCTCTGAAAGGCACTGTGCGGCTCTTAAAGGAGGCTGACAGGGTAAATGCACCCCTGCATGATATTCAGCCGGAAAAGACGCTCACAGGGGCAGTAAAGGGCGTGACGGTGGATCAGGTCGAGCAGCTAAAGAAAATGGCACTGCGCAGCGTGACGGATCGGCACAAGGTACAGGAGCTGACGGAGGAAAACACCCGTCTGCGGTCACAGGTGCCGTCCATGAAGAAGCGGCTGGAAGAAGCGCAGCGGCAGCAGAGGCTTGAACAGGAAAACCGGAGGCTGCGCGATGAAAACTATTATCTGCAATCCGAGCTGCAGGAGGAACGCAGCTTCACCGAGCGTCTGACGGACGGCATCGGTCGGATGCTGGACTTCTTGGAAGAACACTTGCCGGAGCGTCTGCGTCCTCTGCTTGAAAAGGCGAGGGAGCTGCTGCCCGATCCGGAGATTGGACAGCAGCAGGAGCAACAGCAGCACCAGCGAGGAATGGGCGGCATGGAGCTGTAAAAGAAGCCTGTCCGGAGGGCTTGAAAATCTCTTTCGGACAGGCTATAATAACAACTGAAAATAGGGAATTGCTGTATTGATAATCTAAGCCCCCTGTAAGCCCCCTGTAAGGGTACTCCCAACCTATATTTTTTCTCTCTGAAAGGGAGAAAGTCGGAGGGGAAAAGGGGGGTGAGCGGAGGGGTGTTGGAAGTGTGGTAAACCTCGTTAGAGGTTTTCCAAGCCACTGTGGTAAACCCATCGGGTTTTCCATAGTGGCGGCACTTTCAATGCCCCGCAGCGAGGGGGAAAAGGGGGAGGTGACTTTCTCTTTAAGGCGGCGTAGCCGCCGCTCTTTTGCTCCCCCTTTTCCCCCTTCCCGCCCGCAGGCGATCCCCGCCGCAGCGGATTTTCTTTTTGGTACTTTTTCTTTTGTGAGGTGGTAATATGACCGAGAATTATCGAGGCTGCTACGAGTATTTGAGCGCACAATATCCGGAGGTCGGAGGCTATGAGTTTTATAAAGAGCTGTTTCCGGACAATGAGAACTCCGGAGAACGGCACACGGATTTTTCCCATCCGAACGCTGTGTATCTGTATCGGGACGAACAGAGCGAGGATAAGAAGCTCCGGCGCAGGAAGATGTATAACGACACATGGGAACAGGATTACATGGAGTTTGTCGAGGGGAACAGCCTTACTTTGTGCAGCGGTCTTGCATATCGCAGAAAGGAGAACAGGCTGGAGAACGCCCAGCGGATGTATGCTCTGATCTTCGATCTGGATGGCGTAGGTCTTGCCGAGCTGCGCAACCTCTTTCTGCGCTTTGGCGGCGATCCGGAGCGAGTGCGCCGGTTGCCGATGCCGACTTTCCTTGTTCTGTCGGGGACAGGGCTGCATATCTACTATGTTTTCCAGCAGCCGATTGACCTATACCCGAATATAAAAATTCAGCTTAAAAGTCTGAAATATGACCTCACTTTCCGGCTATGGGAGTATGGCAGCACTTCGCAGGTCAAGGCGATCCAGTATCAATCCATCAATCAGAGCTTCCGCATGGTGGGCAGCATCAATGACAAGCATGGGACGGAGCTGGTCGCTTTCCGTACCGGAGAACGGGTAACGCTGGATTATCTGAACGCCTACGCAAAGCCAGAAAACAGGGTGGATGTCAATAAGCCTTTCAGCCCATCCAAAATGACACGAGCTGAGGCGAGGGAGGCATATCCGGAGTGGTATGAGCGTGTTGTTGTTAGAGGCGAGAAAGGACGCAAGAAGTGGGATATTGCCGGAAAGGTGCATGGTGATGATCCGTATGCGCTCTACCATTGGTGGCTGCGGCAGATCGGAGAGATAAAGGGCGGGCATCGGTATTTCTTTTTGATGTGCCTTGCTATCTATGCTTACAAATGCGGTGTGTCGAAGCAGCAGCTCCGGCAGGATATGAAAGAGGCTTTTGATGATCTGCAGATGGTGAAGCATGAGAACGCA
This sequence comes from Lawsonibacter sp. LCP25S3_E2, assembly GCF_052117285.1. Classification (NCBI taxonomy): domain Bacteria; kingdom Bacillati; phylum Bacillota; class Clostridia; order Eubacteriales; family Oscillospiraceae; genus Lawsonibacter; species Lawsonibacter sp. LCP25S3_E2. The sequence goes on along the minus strand of NZ_JBQKJL010000037.1, from coordinate 1,045 downwards.
TTGACCGAGGAAGATATACGGAGTGCGCTGGAAGCCTACGACAAGGAGTATTACAATTTCACGATTTCCGATATTGAAGCTCTGACCGATGTTCGCATCGAGCGCAACAAGAGGAATGGTAGATCACAGAAAGAGCATTTGAAAAGAGCAAGGGCGGTGCAGGAAGTGGATTATCCTGGCGGCACATGGAGAAGAAAAGGGGCAGAAGAAAAGAAAGCGCAAGTCTATGCGTGGCGGCAGGAGCATCCAGAGGGACGCAAGGCCGATTGTCATAGGGACACCGGACTTGATCCGAAAACGATCCGCAAATGGTGGGACACCGTACCGGAGGGGCATATAACGGTCAAAATACGCCCATCACAGGCTTTGAGCGATCTGTTGGTGGAGGAATTTAAGAAAGGGCTGTAAACGCCCCAGAAACGCCCTACAAGGCGTTTTCGGGGCGGGTAAGGGGAAGAAAAATTTCTTTTAGGTACTTGCTTTCCTAAAACTGATGTGATACAATGATTTAATCCAGAAAAGGAGTAAAAAATATGCGGCAAGGTATTCTTAAATAAAACTATAATCAAATAGTGGGAACAAAGGATTATGATAGCTCCTTTTGTAGGGGCTTAGTTTTTTGTACCCAATTTAAGAATACTTTTGCCTTATCAATTTTGACATATCCCCAAAAACAGCAATCACAAACAGGTGTATGCTGTATATGTGTATGTCCGCAACTTATAATCCCCAGTGGTAAAAGTATTTTACTGCTGGGGATTTTTATGCCCTTTGGGGCTGTAAAGGGAGGACAATCACATGAAAATAATCAATATTGGAATTCTTGCCCATGTAGACGCTGGAAAGACGACCTTGACGGAGAGCCTGCTATATGCCAGCGGAGCCATTTCAGAACCGGGGAGCGTCGAAAAAGGGACAACGAGGACGGACACCATGTTTTTGGAGCGGCAGCGTGGGATTACCATTCAAGCGGCAGTCACTTCCTTCCAGTGGCACAGATGTAAAGTTAACATTGTGGATACGCCCGGCCACATGGATTTTTTGG
>NZ_JBQKJL010000036.1:0-7678 GCF_052117285.1 Lawsonibacter sp. LCP25S3_E2 | reverse complement strand
TCGGCAAATTCAGATATAGTAGGGTGTATTTGAGGTGATTTCGCAGGAAAAACTTTCGCAAATATGTTAATATTCCACCTGCTATTTTCGGCTGTAAAGTTTATTAGTATCAAAATAGTATCACAAAAGGCTGGGAAATACAACAGAATTATGTGGAGCTCTACATAATTCCGGCACGGACGGACGCTGTCAGGCACAGCGGATAACAGCCTTGCAAGAGGCGTTGTACCTGCGCTGGATATATTCTTGATAGGCTTTCTGGTCTGTCATGGAAATTCCCCCTCTCTGAATAATAGTGCGGGGCGGCAGCACTCCTTGCTGTCGCTCCTTGACTGCCTAACTGCGAAACCGGGCGGGGCTGTCAACGGTGGGCGAAGCCCGTTCATCTTGACCGCCCGCTGGCTCGGCTGGCTTTGCTATTTACCCGACAAACTTGAATTTATTGTAAGGTATCACGTTTTACCTTCTTAAGCCTTACTATCATTACCATAGGAATTTCTTTGTTGGTTTTGAAACATTCTTCATAAAATCCATCAATGACAAATCCAGCTCTAAAACAAAGGTTAAAAATATCTTGTATGGAACGATGATAATAAATCTGCTCTTTCGGTTGCCCTTCAATCGCTATATCATAGTAACTGTGCGGTGTCATATATTTTTCAGTCAACGTGACAAAACAAGGGTGTTGCGTTGCAAAGACAAAAATTCCGCTTTCCTGCAACAGTTCATAAACAGCCATAAGAAGTGGTTCAATATCCGTAATATCCATAATTGCCATATTAGAAACTGCTTTAGTAAAGGCTCGATTTCTTTTTAATTCTAATATACTTTTTCTATTGGTCGCATCCGCCACACAAAATTCAATTTGTTTTGCATATTGTGATTGCCGTCTTTTAGCCAATTCTATCATTTTTTTGCTGTAATCAAAAGCGACAACCGAAGCGCCTCTTTGTGCAAGATACGAAGAATAATTTCCATTGCCACACGCAATATCCAAAATATAATCCGCAGGATTAGGAGATAGAAGTTCCGTTACTTTGGGACGCACTACCTCTCTGTGAAATTCATTAGATTCGTCACCCATTGCATTATCCCAAAATTGTGCGTTCTCCTCCCAGATTTTTTTACTTTCCTCTGTTCCCATGTTCTCTCCCACTCCCAAAATTTGCTTTTTTGCTTCCATTAAATCTTCCTTACGATATTCCATTGTTACCCTCCATAACTTCTGATTGTTGCCGTCTTGACGATTATGTATCTTTACATTACCTTCTGAAACATATGGCGCACCTTGTCCAGGCGGTTGTTTGGACGGCGGGGCTGGATGACCGGCTGGCCGACAGCGGCCTGATACCCTTTTAGCTCTGTAAGGCATACGCTCTGCCCGTTGGTGTAAAAGGCCAGATCAGTACGGTATGCCTGTATACAGCGGGCGGGAATCTCGCCAGTAAAGACAACTTCATCCTTTTTTACCTGGGCCGTTTCGATGGTGGCACAGTATTTCGGTGCATCATGATAAGCCCTGGAAAGGTATTCCTGGGGCGCATAGAGGATGAAGGAGAGATAAGGTTCCAGCAGCTGCGTCCCCGATTCCTTCAATGCCTGTTCCAATACAATCGGGGCCAATGAGCGGAAGTCCGCCGGCGTGCTGACCGGACTGTAATAAAGCCCGTATTCAAAGCAAATCTTACAGTCCGTTACGTTCCAGCCGAACAAGCCCTGCTCCAGCCCGTAACGGATACCATCCCTGACAGCGTTTTGAAAACTCTGGTTCAAGTATCCCAGCGAAACCCGGCTCTCGTATTGTACGCCGGAGCCAAGCGGGAGTGGTGTAACAGACAGTCCGATAGATGCCCAAAACGGGTTGGGCGGCACCTCGATATGGATGGTGTGGCTGGCTGCTTTGAGCGGCCGCTCCATATAAATGACGGTGGGTTCCTTTACCACTGTTTCAATCTTGTATTTTTCCGACAGCAAAGCGGAAACGACCTCCAACTGCACCCGGCCCAAAAAAGAAAGAATGATCTCATGGGTGATGGAATCCACTTCGCAGCGCAAAAGCGGGTCAGTATCCGCAAGTTGCGTAAGAGCGTCCAGCAGCCGTTCTCTTTGCGCTGCCGTTTTCGGCGCAATCGTCGTCCGCAGCATGGGGAGGGGGGCCTCGCGCCACCTTTTACGAGGGAGCCGGGTTTGATCCCCTAATACATCGTTTAACCTCACGCTGTCGCTGGGAAGGATAACAATTTCGCCCGGATAAGCGGTGTCTGTCCGAACAATTTCCCCTTTGGATGGAATACGCATCTCTGTGATTTTCAGCTTTTCTCTCCCGGCCAGGGCCACCGTATCCCGCAGGCGCAGCGTTCCGCTGTATAGCCGCAGATAGACACGCCGCTGGCCGCAATCGGTGTACTCAACCTTGAAAACGCTGCCGCATAGGGTGGCGCTCCCCTGTTCCCCAATCGGTTGGAACAGTCCTGTCACCGCATCCATCAACGGTTGAATGCCAAGGCCCTTTTTGGCGCTGCCATGATAGACCGGAAACAGGGAGGCTTCTTGAACCCGCCGCTGTTCCTCCCGCGCAAGTTTTTCCTGGCTGATTGGTTCTCCTGCGATATACTTTTCCAATAATGCATCGTTATTTTCGATGACCGCATCCCATGCTTCTATGTCGGTATTTTCCTCCAGGACTATTTCCGGGGACAGCGACACCGTCTGCTTGATGATAATATCGGCGGAGAGCTTATCCCGAACAGACTGAACCACGCTCTGCAAATCAACGCCAGCCTGGTCGATCTTGTTGATAAAGATAACGGTGGGAATGTTCATTTTCCGCAGGGCATGGAACAGAATACGGGTCTGGGCCTGCACGCCATCTTTAGCGGAGATCACCAAGATGGCCCCATCTAAAACAGCCAAAGAGCGGTACACCTCCGCCAAAAAATCCATGTGGCCGGGCGTATCCACAATGTTAACTTTACATCTGTGCCACTGGAAGGAAGTGACTGCCGCTTGAATGGTAATCCCACGCTGCCGCTCCAAAAACAAGGTGTCCGTCCTCGTTGTCCCTTTTTCGACGCTCCCTGGTTCTGAAATGGCTCCACTGGCATATAGCAGACTCTCCGTCAAGGTCGTCTTTCCAGCGTCTACATGGGCAAGAATCCCGATATTGATAATGTTCATGTCTATCCTCCATACAAGGCCCGAATGGGCGCAAAAATCCCCAGCGGCTAATACTTTTACCGCTGGGGATCATGACTTCGGACACACAGAAACATACACGACTTACATAAGCCGCGGTCCGTCACGATATTTACTAAAAAGGCAAAAGTATTCTTAAAATTGGGTACAAAAACCAAGCCCCTGCAAGGGGCAATCATTTTTGCGCCCATTATCAAATTTTATTTAAGAATACCTTGCCGCATATTTGATAGACTCCTCAAATCAGGATAATAGCAGTATATCATAGTACGCTCTAAAAAACAAGAAATCATTTTACCGATTCCACAAATAAAATCGGAGGGTATTCACTGGAATACCCTCCGGTTTTGGTGATTATCGTGCGTCTATCCGAATTTTTGACTTTGCGGCCCGTTTCCGTTCCTTTTCGGCATGTTCCTGCTGGTAAGCTGCCTCTAATATTCTGTCCACTTGTTCTGGGCCAAAGGCCCTTTTGACCCGCTCATAGTCAGCGGAGACTTGCCGCATGGCCTTGTTTTCCAACTTGACCTCCTGCAATCGATCAGACAGGCGGATGTTGCTCTCCCTCACCCGGCCATAGTCCCCTTGCAGACGCTCAAATTTCCCCCGCAGCTCCACATAGGCCAGATACAGGGAGCGCAGCACCTTGACGATTTGGGCCAGCAGGGGCTTTGCCTTTTTCTCTCGGTAGGCCCGGCCTGTTTCCAGCGTTCCCGGCTCCGGCAAAATCTCCTCCGGATTGGCGGAGAAATCCGCTGCCAACCGCTCCATATTTTTCACCGCCGGGGCAAGTTCTTTGAGCCGCCGTTCCTGGCTCTCCACCTGGTTTTCTTTCTCCGCCTTGACCGTCTCCAGAACGGCGATCTCCTTTGCCCGCTGCTCTTTCTTGTAGTCCAGCACAGACAAGTGCTTGTCGTGGGTGCCTTTGTCCTCCCACTCAATCCCGTGGCGCTCCATGACCAGGGAAAGCTGCTCCTTTTCCGAGCGCACCCACTGGCTCCACTCTGTGTCCCCTCTGGTGCCGCCCTGGAAACCCTGGGCCGCTAACGCCTGTTTCAAAGATACCCTCGTGTCCAGCCCTCGCTTGCTCCCGGTGGTGAATGGTACAAAGTCAATGTGCAGATGGGGCGTAGCCTCGTCCATGTGGAGGTGGGCAGAGAACACCCGGAGTTGGGGGTTGCGCTCTTGAAAGCCCTTCATGTACTCGTCCAAAACCGCTGCCGCAAGCTGTCCCTCCTCGCTGTCGGCGCTCATATCATCTCGATTGCCCACTTGCAGGATGATTTCATGGAACGGCTTTTCCTGCTTGCCGGAGCGGATCTTCTCATAGTAATCCTCTATCCTTCTGTCGGCCCTGGTTTGTTTAGCGTTGTACCGTTCCAGAGCCTCGTCAAAGAGTTCATGGTACACCGCCTTGATATTCTCCTGGCAGTAGGTTATATTCAAGTGGGAGCGTTCCGGGTCAGTGTTCTTGGCGTGGAATTTTCTACTGTTATGGTTCACCGATCCTTGGCCCACCATGGCGCTGATTGTCCTTTTCAAATCAATCCCTCCTCCCTTTTCCGCCGCGCAAGCGGCGAGCCTTTGTTACTTTCTGCGAAAGTAACGCAAAAGCACTTTTGACAGCCTGACGGCCATCAAAAGCGCATTTGCGCCCTACGGGGTGGTGTGGGGGCTTTGCCCCCGGCAACTGCGGTTGCCTCCCCCAGCAGGGCCGCCCTTTGAAAAGGGCACCCTGCACCCCGCCTAAACTTTGTCACTCGCCGTTGGGCAGGGTGGAAAGGCCAGGGGCCTTTCCACCGCCCGGCAAGTGTTTTCCGTGGGCCGAAAGTCAAGGGGTACGGGTTGTATTGACTTGCGGCAATCTCCACCCGCAGGTATGCCCCCCTTGACTTTCGCCCCCGCTCCCCGTGACAGCCGTGACGACCGTGACGATGTTTTACACACCGCCTCCGCACTCCGAAAAGCTGTCACAGCTGTCACGGTCGTCACGCCTGGGGTTCCTCCAACGTGAGCTTGATACTCCGCCCGGCATGGGTTCGGGCGCTTTCATAGTGGATGTGGTACTCATAGGACAGCCGCCACGCCCGGACATTCAGCCGCATAGCCAGGGCATTGGGTTTCATATCCAGCCCCAGGGCGGCGACAAGTTCCGTGGCCGTCCCTCTCCACTCTGGCCGTTCCGCCGTTACCAGGGCGGCAACAGCCTCCAACACCGGGTCAGGCGGCTCCTGCCGCAGCTCCGTTTCCCGCCGCTCCAGCTCCCACACAAGCCGTTCCTCGTCCCGCTTGAGGTAGAGGCGCTGGTCTTGCTGATCCCGCCCAGAAATGTCCAGGGTGGCGGCGTTGTCTGCCCGCCGCTCCTTTTGGAGCAGAAAGGCCCCGTCTGCCGCACCCAATAAGCCGTTGGTGCCGGAGATCATATCAAACTTATCATCGGCCTGCTGCTTGCGGGTGTGATGTACAACCAGGAGGCAAACCCCGCTTATATCGGCAAACCGTTTCAGTTTGGTGATTACCTCATAGTCGTTGGCATAGCTGTACTTCTCTGCCCCGGCCTCCCGGATTTTTTGCAGGGTGTCGATGATAATAAGCCGGGTGTCCGTGTGTTCCCGGACAAAGCCCTTTAGCTGCTCCTCCAGGCCACCGCCGAGCTGCTTAGCTCCGATGGCAAAGAACAGGTTTCCGGTACTCTCTACTCCAAACATCCGGTACAACCGCTCCTGTAAGCGACGGTGGTTGTCCTCCAGGGCCAGATAGAGGACTGTCCCCTGGCGCACCTCATACCCCCACAGGGAAAGGCCCATACTCACATGATAGGCAAGCTGGGCCATGAGAAAGGACTTGCCCACCTTGGGAGCGCCCACAAAGAGATATGTCCCCGCATAGAGCAGACCGTCTACCACAGGAGGTCTGCCGGGGTACACCTGTTCGTAGAGGTCATTCATAGACACGGTAGGCAGATAGGCCGGGTCATTGACCCGGCTTATCTGCCGCAGGATTTCCTCCAAATCTCTTTCCGGGGGCTTGTGTTCTGTCACGCCCTCTGCTATACTTTGGTTAGGTTTTTGTGAGAGCGACTGTCCCCCGTCTGCGCCAACAGGCGGATATGGGGCAGTCGTTTTCTCTTGCAATCTATCCATCTATCAATCCTCCCTCATGCCGTCCATGATGGCGGCGATCAGCCGGATGGTGTCCAGCAACTCCCCATCCACGCCATTCCCGGCCTCGATACGCTCCAGTTCTTCCAGAACGGCGGCCAGCTCGTTCCGCAGGGCCTTATACACCCTGGGGTTGCCCTGTACCACCACATCCCGGCACAGCAGCCGTCGGGTGATGTAGTCCTGTTTGGTAAGGCCGGAGAGCCGCACAGCGGTTTCAATTTCCCTGTCCTCATCCGGGGACACCCGGAAAGCCACAGTTTTGTTTCTCCAGCGGTTGTGTCGGTCAAGATTTTTCACTGACATGATTTAGGCCCCCTTTCGCTCCATGTCCAGTTTGTCCGCCATCTCCGCCTGCCGGGTGGGGAACAGGTGGGCGTAGCGGTAGGTAATATCAATGCTTTCATGTCCCACCCGGTCAGCGATTGCCAGGGCCGTAAAGCCCATGTCAATGAGCAGCGAAATGTGGGAGTGCCTCAGGTCGTGTATTCTGATCCGCTTTACCCCGGCCTCTTTCGCACCCCTGTCCATCTCCCGGTGGAGGTAGGATTTTGTCACCGTGAAAATGCGGTCGGTGGGCTTCACCCCATACAGGCTCTTGATATAGTCTCGCATTTCTTCACAGAGGAAAGCGGGCATTTGAATGACCCGGTTGCTCTTAGGGGTCTTGGGGTCGGTAATCACATCCTTGCCCTTAATCCGCTGGTAGGACTTGGAGATGGTGACGGTCTGTTTCTCAAAGTCGAAGTCGCCAGGAGTGAGGGCCAGCAGCTCCCCCTCCCGGACGCCGCACCAGTAGAGCATTTCAAAGGCGTAATAGGAAAGGGGCTTGTCCATCATGGCCTCGGCGAATTTCAGATACTCCGCCTTTGTCCAGAACAGCATTTCCCGTCCCTTTGGCTTTCCCATATTGCCCGCCTGGGCAGCGGGATTGACCTTTAGATTGTAGTGCCGTACCGCATGGTTGAACACGGCGCTCAACTGATTGTGCAGCGTTTTTAAGTACACCGGAGAGTAGGGCTTGCCGTTCTTGTCCCGGTAACCCAGCATTTCATTCTGCCAGGCGATGACCTCCTTGGAGTGAATGTCGCACATCTTCCGCTTGCCGAAGTACGGCACCAACTTCTTGTAGAGGATATGCTCTTTCGTCCCCCAGGTGTTTTCCTTGATACGGCCTTTCATGTCCGCCACATAGACAGCCACGAAGTTTTCAAAGGTCATTTCCAGGTCGGCGGTCTGTTGTTGCAGGAATGTCCGCTCCCACTCCAGAGCCTCCCGCTTGGTGGGAAAGCCCCGTTTCATTTTCTTTACTTTCTTGCCCG
>NZ_JBQKJL010000035.1:0-8679 GCF_052117285.1 Lawsonibacter sp. LCP25S3_E2 | reverse complement strand
ATACTATGTTGTAGTTGAGTTGTTATTTGGTAGGGGTTTAAAACACACCCACCCCCCCCCCCCCCCCCCCCCCCCCCCCCCCCCCGCCCCCCCCCCCCCCCCCCCCCCCCCCCCCGCGGGTCTTTGCCGCTTCGCAGCAAAATAATAATTGACTGCCCGTACCTAACGGCACGGGACGGAGCTCTTCGACGGTCGGCACGTATCAAGAACCTTTTTGGGCGCTCCATACCAACGGGATGGCTACCATGTCTGCAGAGCTACCGCTCTGCCGGGAGAAACTGTGGACATGGTGAAGACGGGGCCGCCGCCTACCGCCGGCGGCTGCAGGGCTAGCGCCCTGCCGGCAGAAACCATGAACATGGTGGAGACGGAGCCGCCGCCTACCGCCGGCGGCTGCAGGGCTAGCGCCCTGCCGGTCAAAACCATGGACGTGGTAGGTACGGGAAGGCCGCCGCCTACCGCCGGCGGCTGCAGGGCTAGCGCCCTGCCGGTGGAAACTGTGGACATGGAAGACGGGAGGCCGCCGCGTGCCGCCGGCGTCCGCAGGGCGCTCAGGCCCCCTGCCGGTCAAAACCATGGACGTGGTAGGTACGGGAAGGCCGCCGCCTACCGCCGGCGGCTGCAGGGCTAGCGCCCTGCCGGTTGCAAATGTGAAGTGAGTAGTGCTGCCGGAGAACGGACGGGCAGACGCCGCGAAAGGAGGGATTTCAGTTCCGTTCATATGGTTCCTACCAGTCAACAACATTGCCTGTAACAATCAATTTATATGGAGGTGCTCATTATGTATACATCGAAACAGGCGAAGCGCGTGCAAGCGGAACAGGGCGTTCTTGGCTCCATGCTCATTGACCCCAATTGCGTTCCGAACGTTCTGAACAAATTGAGTCCTGATGACTTCTCCATCCAGCGGAACCGGGAGATATTCCTGAGTATCCGGTCTCTAAGTCAGCAGGCCACTTCGGTGGACGCCGTGACGGTACTCCACAATCTCCGAGAGATGGGCCACTGGGACGAGCCGTCCGCCCGCTCCTATCTCCACCAGATGATGTTGGAGACACCCTCCTCGGCGGAAGTGGACCGGTACATCGCCACACTGCTATCGCCGCTTGAGGAGCCGTCCGGCGATTTCCACGGCAAGGCGGGAAACGGCGAGCCGAGCGGCGGAAAGCCGCCTCCCAATCCGCGCCCGCCGACATGATGGTAAATCAACCACCCAGCCTGGGCTGGAGCGCACTGTCCAGTTTCAGGTCCACATGGCTTCCAGGAGCGGCCGCGTGTTCTCGCCGGCGGTCTCTCCATAAAAATGTTGTGCCGGTCGGGAACAAACCCGACGGAAGCCACCGTGCCGGCCGTGGGCGAGGGCGTGCCGGCACACCACAATCAACATCAGCCTTTCACAAGCCGTAAGCATCATCGGAATTATTTCAGTACCATTCCACTTTGATCAACAAAACTATAATGGAGGTAATTACCATGAACGTAAATGCAACTCATCAAGTCAGTTCCAACAGCCGCTCCCAGAAGGCCGAAAGCTCCCTTCGCCCGAAATATCTTGGCGCGTGGGGCACGCTTACAGGCGCGCTGAGTGCCAATCCGCTCGCCTATCCCAACCGAGATGGCTCCCGCACCTACCTGTTCCGGATGAACGTGGAGTCCCGGACCGGAAACCTCAACAACGACCAACTGAATCATACTGCAACGTTGGTCGCTTATGTCCCGAAGAGGAAAACCGACTGTTACTCCGCCCTGCGCAAAGGGGACCGCATTACGGTCCGCTATGTGGTCCAGACAAGCTACTATTTGGACAAAGAGGGCTGTCCCACACAGAAAACCTGTCTCAGCGCGAGGAGCGTCCATCTCCTCAGCAAGAAAGCTTCCCCCGCGCCGAGACAGGTCCGGCCCTTCCGGCCGGACCGCCAGAACTCCGCTCTGGAAAGGGGGTGAGTTTACCATGACTGTGACGGTACATCCAATCCCCCTGTCCGAGCGAATCAAGACCGCAAAACGCGGCAGGGTCAGCCAGTCTGAATACTGCCCCTGTGTGATTCAGCAATGGGGAAACACACCCATCAAGGCGTTTTTCGGCCGCTCCACCAAATGGAAAACGCTCTTTGGCCACCTTGGACTGGAGCTGACGCAAAACCCGACCTATCAGGAGGTCGCCGCCATGATTGACCCGAACGACGAGGAATTCACGACGGAGCTCCTTCTGCTGGCCAGTCCCATATGGGACGCGAAGAAAGGAGATACAAAAACATGAACCACGAAGAAACAGAAAAAAGACGGCTGGTTCCTCTTGAGGAACGCCTGCAGCTTGCCCGAGGCACATATTCCTTTCCTGTGGCCGTTGGTCTGTACGATATGAACTTTTTCGACGCAATCGGCGAAATAACAGGAGAAACGGAAAAATACGACCAGGTCTATCAGTCGCATATCCGCAAATATGGAAGTAGCGCTCAGGAGCGCAAGGACGTAATTGACCTTGTCATACAGGCGGAGCAGCTTGTTGACGAGGAGCAGAAACAGCTCCTATATTGGACGCTTGTCGAACCATTTGCCGCAATCAAAAAAGCACAGGAACAAAACAAAGAAAGGAAGGAATAAATTATGCATTATATGCGATTTTCACCCCGGATTCTCCGGGAAACCAGCCAGGGGTCGGACTGCATCAGCCCCGAGGACATCATGTTTCAGCACCGGGAAATCTGGTTATCCGGGGAGATTGACCGTGATACCGCTGATTCCATTAACAGCCAGCTGCTTTATCTGGCCGCCGATTCCCCGGACAAAGAAATCACAATCTATATCAACAGCCCCGGCGGACAGGTGAATCCGGGACTTGCCATCTACGATGTCATGCAGGCAATCCCATGCAGCATCCGGACGGTATGTGTGGGTACGGCAGCCAGTATGGCGGCGCTCCTCTTCTCCGCCGGAAATCGCCGGGAAATCCTGCAGCATGGCGAAATCCTGATTCACGACCCGCTGGTGCCCCGCGGAGTCTCCGGCAGTGCACTGGAAGTCCAGGAAAAGAGTTCACGCCTGATGGGTGTCCGCAAAATTATCTGCAGCATTCTTGCCAAGCATACCGGCAAGACTTTGAAGCAGATTTATCAGGTAAGCCGCAAGGACACCTGGTTCGAGGCTGAGAAGGCCGTCGAATTCGGCCTGGCAGACGCTGTCATCGACAGCCTGATACCAAAAGAAAACGAAGAAAGGGGTTATTAACATGAATCACAACAGTTTCCGCATTCTGGCGGAAGGCATTTCCGTCAACAACAACACCTGGGAGACCGGACTGGCCAACAACGACCTCATTATCGGGCCTACCGGAAGTGGAAAAACCCGCAGCTATGTCCTGCCAAATCTGCTGGATACCCAGGAATCCTTCATTGTGACGGATACCAAAGGAAGCCTTTGCAAGCAGGTGGCCCCTCTGCTGGAGCGGAGGGGCTTCCAGGTCATGGAACTGGATTTCACGGACCTGTTCCACTCCCCGTGTGGATATAACCCCTTTCGCTTTATCCGATGGGATGAAACGCGGGGTTGCTACCACGAACAGGATATCCTGACCATTTCGGCAGCGCTGGTCCCCATCGACGATCCCCGTCAGCCTTTCTGGGAGCTCATCACCCGGAACATGATGGAGGCGCTGGTGGCCTATACGCTGGAGTGCCTGCCCCCGGAGGAACAAAATCTAACCAGTGTCACCCGCCTGTTTGATGAGGTGGGAACGCCACAGGTATTGGACACCCTCATGCTGGAGCTGTCTGGCCTGAATCCAACCAGCTTTGCCGCCAGTCGCTGGAGACGGTTCCAGCTCTGCCAGAAAGCCGATAAAATGTACGGCTCCATTCTGGGCATTCTTTCTCAGAAACTCTCCAGTTTTGGTTTCAGCGGAGCAGAGAAACTGTTCCTGAACCCCCGGCAACTGGATTTTGCTGAGATATCCCGCCGTAAGACAGCGGTATTTGTGAAAGTGAGTGACTGCGACTTTTCCCTCACTCCCCTGACCTCGCTGTTTTACACCCAGGCCCTTCAGACGCTGATTGCGGAGGCAGATAGCCGTCCGGACAACCGGCTCCAAATTCCGGTGCGGCTCTACCTGGACGACTTCGCCAACCTAAATATTCCCGACTTCGACAAGATCATTTCTGTCATCCGCAGCCGGGAAATCAGCGTCAGCGCGGTGCTCCAAAGTGTCACGCAGTTGGAAAGCTGTTATGGCCACTCCAAAGCCATGACCATCATCGACAACTGCGATCATCTGCTGTACCTGGGCGGTCAAAGTCTGGAAACCGCACGTTTCATTGGAAACAAGGCCAACAAGCCTGAGTGGGGGATTTTGAACATGCCCCTGGGCAAAGCATGGCTCTTTGAGCGGGGAAGTACTCCCAGAGCTGTTCGGAAATACGACCTGAAACAGCATCCGCTCTACCACCAGCTCGCAGAACATACGATGACATACCCGGTGCTATTGGACCAATTCGATTCGTACGACGAGCAGGGCATGCCCTTTGGGAACTGAATGGAGGATTGCCATGATACACTATCCGCTTTTGACCGCTCTCTACGGGCGGGGGGGCGCCACATGGACTGGCGCCCCTCTGTCCTGGCTGCGGGTCGAGGCAAAGGGAGAACGGCTGTTTATTTCCGGTATGACACCTTTGGTGGATGACGGAGAACGTTTTATTCAGGACGGCTCCGCATACAGTTACATCCTGGAGGGAGAGGACGCAGAAAAACTGCTGGCCTCCCTCTCCAAAAATTCCGCGAAAAAACCGGAAACTATCATCGCTGAGATGTTTGAATTTTCCCGCCCCAACTCTACCCTGAAGGAGTATCTTGACGATTTGGGAATCCACTGCGAATATCATTGTTCAAGAGGTGAGATATTATAATTCACGTATATACAGGAAAACAGCACCGCCGGGTACTCCGGAGGTGCTGTTTTTTTATCCGATAGGGTGTTGACGGAGTACAAGACCAGAGGGAACTCCCGGTGGTTATTCCCCTCGCCTAAATTAGAAGCTCAGTAATCAGTGAACGGGACAGACAGAATCAGAGGCTCTTTTGTAATTCGTAGAATATCTCCCCTGTTAAACTACTCAACTTTCATCATACGATATCCAACACCAATGTGCGTCTGAATATACTGCGGGGAGCCCGGTCCTTTTTCCAGCTTCTTACGCAGCGTTGCCATAAACACGCGAAGCGAGGCAACATCATTTTCCCAGCTCCGGCCCCAGATCTGTTGTGTGATGAAGGTGTGGGTCAGTACTTTTCCCACATTTTTGCACAGCAGGCACAGCAGCTTATACTCACTTGGGGTCAGGTGGAGTTCCTGCCCATCCAAAAATGCACATCCTGCCGCATAGTCCACTTTCAGCTTGCCGTTTGTAAAAACCGCTTCTGCATTGGCTGCGTCAGCCTGAAGCGCGGTTAACCGCCTCTGTGTCACGCGAAGCCGTGCCAGTAATTCTTCCACCGAAAAAGGCTTTGTCAAGTAATCATCTGCACCGGCATCCAGTGCATCGATCTTATCCGTATCTTCACTCCGGGCACTGATCACAATGATGGGTAAATTCGACCAGGAGCGGACTTTGTGAATGACCTCCACCCCGTCCATATCCGGCAGCCCCAGATCCAGCAAAATAATATCTGGATTATGGGAGGAGGCTTCCAAAACCGCCGATTCCCCGTTCGCCGCGGTCAGAAAGCGGTAATCATGTGCTTTTAGCGTAGTAGCAATCAGGTTGCGTACCGGTGTATCGTCTTCAACCACTAAAATTAATGGTTTATTCATGCAGTTCTACCTCCCCTGCTGGGACAGAAAATGTAAAAATGGAACCATGGGGGAAATGATCCGTTACGACAATTTCTCCTCCATGTGCGTTGATAATCGATTTACACAGTGCCAATCCCAGCCCCATGCTACGGCGGCTGTCGGCAATTTGATTGGAGGCGCTGTAAAACATATCAAAAATATGAGGTTTGGCCTCGTCCGGAATCCCAGGGCCGTTATCGGCCATGGAAACATAAATAAAGTTTCCTCGTTTCTGCCACCCAATGTCAATTTGAGATCCTGGCGGCGTATACTTGATGGCATTGTCCACAATATTGATAATGACCTGAATGATCAGCTTGGCGTCCACCTGAGCCAGGAGATAATCTTCCCTGTTTTCCACATGCAAGTGGTACTCTGCGCTCTTCCGGTTAATATGCCGCAGAGCTTCCGCAACAATCTCATCCATCAGTTCTGTGGATACATGTAGGTTCATCCGCCCCTCTTCCAGGCGGCTGACCGATAACAAATTTTCCACCAGATTAATGAGCCACATGGCATCATCATAAATATCGGTATACATCTGCTTTTTCGTCTTGGGATCAAACAGGTCCCCGTTAGAGAGCAGATTGTTGGCATTTCCGGAAATGGAGGTGAGGGGCGTGCGCAGATCGTGGGAAATGGAGCGCAGCAAATTGGCGCGAAGCTGTTCATTTTTTGCCAATACGGCAGCCGCTTCTTTTTCCTCCAGGTTTTTTTGATTTTCAAGGGCAAGCGCACACTCTCCCAGAACCGAAAAGAGGATACTTGTCTCGAAGGAATCCAGTGGCTTATCCGATGCGGCAATCCCCACAACCCCATATACCTGCTTACCGGTCCGGACCGACAGATACATACAGCAGGCGTCCGAAAGGGTTTCTGTTCCCGCTCCCGCACGTTTATTGTTTGTAAGGACCCACTGTGCCACTTCCCGTTCCTTCTGCGTGGTGTAGCGGTCAGCGGACTTGGCTTCATCCAATAGAAATACTTCCGGGCCCATCCATTTTTCTTGTTTCACCCGGTATGCAACGATATCCCGCTGAAATATTTTCAGCAGCTGCCTTGCCGTAACCGAAATAATTTCTTCCTGATTGCGTGCCTTTTGAAGGCTCTGGTCCGTTTCAAACAGAAGCTTGGTGCGCCACGCCACTTGGGCAGAGCGCTTGGCATGAGACTTTAGTCTCGAGGCCAGGGATCCAGTAATCAGCGAAGCAAGAAACATCACCAGAAAGGTAACCGGGTATCCGCTGTCATAAGCGTGCAGAGAAAATCTGGGCTCTGTAAAAAAGAAATTAAAGGTCAGCACGCCGACAATGGATGCTATAAAACTGCAGACGGAGCTTTTGGTGGATACGGACACTAACATCACGCCTAAAATATAGAGGGTAATAATATTGGCCTCCGTAAATCCCCAGTAGTAAAACAAAAATCCCACTACCGTACTTAAAATCAGAATGGACACGCTTTTCAACAGATCCATCACGGATACGGCCTGCATGTGCATAATCTCCCAATGCCGGGCGGAAAAATGCTTGTTTGATCCATTGTCCGGAATGATATGGATATCCAATTCCGGAGTAAGCTCAATCAGCCGCTCGGTTAAGGATGCCTTTCCCAGCCAGGAGCGCGGCATACCGCTGCGGCCCAGCACGATCTTTGTCACCCCTGACAAGCGGGAAAACTCCGCAATCTGGTAGGCCACATCATCTCCATAAACCGTCTCAACCGATGCGCCCAGCTGCTGGGCCAGATGGACATTGGCCTGAAGCCGCTCTTTATCCGCCTGCGTGATCCACTGAAACTCTTTTGTTTCCACAAACAGCGCCGTAAAGCCGCAGCGAAACGCCCCTGCCATCCGGGCGGCTGTCCGGATAATTTTCTCATTGGACGGCGCGGAGGAAAGGCACACCAGAATATGTTCATGGGTGCGGTACCCTGTTTGGGTGTGATTGACCTGGGTGTATAAAGCTGCCCGGTCCGCGCAGCGGCGCAGCCCCACTTCCCGAAGGGCGCTTAATTGGGAGAACGAGCAGCCGGAAAGCAAGGCTCTCTTCTTTTGCCGCAGCAGCCGCTGCTGCAGCCGTTCCGGCTCAATATCAATAAACTCCACCTGGGCCGCCCGGTCAAACACATGATCCGGAATACGCTCCAACATCGGGCCGTTCAAGATGGAAAACACCGAATCTTGAATGCTCTCGATGTGTTGGATATCCAGCGTGGTATAGACGTCCACCCCCGCTTTCAGCAGCTCCTCGATGTCCTGATAGCGTTTTCTGTGGCGGGAATTGTCGGCATTTCTGTGGGAGAGATCGTCCACCAAAACGAGCTGCGGCCGCCGTTTCAAGCAGGCATCCAGGTTCCTGTCGTCGTCCGACTGCCCATTTGTCAGCACTCTTTCATCGGACACACACTCAAAGTCTGCTGCTAATGCTTGGGTGTCCGGCCACGGCTCTGAGGGACTCAGGCCAATCACCACATCGACTCCAGCCGCTTTGGCCCTTTCCGCCGCCTTCAGCATATCTATCATCATTAAGACTCCCTTCTCGATTGGACATAACTCTATTTTTTCTTTGCGTGATGTACTTTCACCATTACTTGAAGCCCTTTATACATACCCATTACCAGCACAAACAAGCCAGTTGTGCTTCCTGCAATTATCAAACGAAACAACATATATTCTTCCATACCATTTGTCTCCCTTTCAAAGTGAAAATGATTGAACAAATATCTACCTGTTTTGCGTTTGCGAATTCCAGTCAAACGGAGCGCCCGTTCCGGAGGAACGGTGCGCCCATTCCAACGCAAACGGCGTAGCCGTTCCATTCCAAACGGCGTGAAGCGCCGTCCATCCGTTC
>NZ_JBQKJL010000034.1:0-8790 GCF_052117285.1 Lawsonibacter sp. LCP25S3_E2 | reverse complement strand
GGTTCAATCCCAGGGCCAACATCAGCCGGCAGATCAAGGAGCTGGCGGAGCAGCTGAGCGAGTATATCTCGGCGCCGATCTACAAGACCTATATTCGGTCAGCGGTGGCCGTGGAGGAGGCCCAGGCAAATCGGGCTGACATATTTGACTATGCCGGAAAATCTACCGTGGCAGAGGACTATAAGGCGTTCATCGAGGAGTTTCTGAAAGGAGTAAATGAGTGATGGCAGGAAAAGCAAAGTTTGACCAGGAGGCTGCGTTCAAGTCAATTATTGGAGCTGGGCGAGAGTCAGAGCAAGTGGCTCCAGAACGGCCTTTGGCAAAGAGCAAGGAGAAGAACCGGGTACAACGGTCGTATTTTCTGGATCGGGATATTGATAGAGCACTTAGGAGGATGGCTCTGGAGGAGGATAAAAATTTGACTGAAACGGTCAATGATCTTTTACGTCGGGGATTGGAAGAGTATATAAAATAAATTGAATCATTCAACAAGAAAAAATGAAAAAGGCAATCGTTGATTGCCTAAATGTAAACCGCTTGCGGTTTACATTTAATGTGTGTTCTTGTACTTTAGGAGTGTAGAGAATGAAATTGGAGGAGAAGTTATTTTCTTTGCGAAAAGCAAAAGGACTGTCCCAAATGAAGCTTGCAGAGATTATGAATGTATCCCGTCAGGCCATTTCTCGATGGGAGGTTGGGGCTGCAGTTCCCTCTACTGATAATTTAAAGTTTTTGGGCCGGCTGTATAATGTTCCTTTAGAATATTTGCTTCATGATGATGCGCCAGATCCTGTACCACAGGAGCCAGATGAAAAGGTAGCAGTACCTGGTATAGAAAAGAGATGGATTTTGATATTTGTAGCAATTATGGCTACTGTTGTAGTGTTTCTTTGCATAGTACTTTTAAGAGATGAGCCTAAAAAGTCTATGCAAATGGATGAGATAGAAAGGAGTGAGGTAGAAACGGATAATACAAATGATTTTGAATTAGAATTCTGATCTGAGAAGAAGGGAGGGGAAGAAATGAGACTGAAACGAGTTTTCAGTGTGGTAATGGCTTTAGTCGTTAAAAAAATTTATTAGCATATGCATGGTGCTTGCGATGATTACGCCTATGCTTCTGATTCCTGCATTTGCAACTGAGGAAACGGAAGATAATTTGGAAGAACTACCACCAGGGGTTGAGCTATTAGAGGGGGAAGTTTGGGTTCCTGCTTCAGAAGGACCCATGAAGAGAGAGCCTCCAAATGCAGCGTGTCTGAAAACTGATCACCTTCCACCACAGGGATATAGCTATGTTGGCTATAGGAGGGGGGATACACGGATAGAAAATCTACAGGCAACTATATCCGGTTTTATAGTTTCGTTACTTGTTCCTGATTTAGGATTATTGGTTGGAGCTATCAGTATAGGTATTGCGCTTGATGAATTGGATAGTGAAATTAGTGGCACATACACAGAATATATGTGGTCGAATGGAAGTAACACTTGGTCTCATGTCGTAGCATATACTGAATTTGAAGCAAATGGGATGACTTATTATGAGTATGTAAATTGTGAGGTCAAGACCTATTGATGCGGCCAACGGTGGAGGCTCCAATGAATGTAAAAATAAAATTTATGGATATATCATTGATGATATTTTGGTTGTTGGAGGGGATTCCTCTTTTACGATTGCCAGGAGGATTAAGCAACCTGTTTTTATTATGGGGAGCGTTTTATATTCTTGCTTTTACTGTTATTCATTCATTTAGGAAAAGAGTAACAAGCAATCAAAAGTATCTCTTTGGCGTAATTTTGGGAATACATCTTTTATCCAGTGCTGTTTCCTGCACTTTGTTTTGGGTGTATGAAATGTCTGTAGGATTACTATTACCACTTACAAAAGCTCCGTTGTTGCATCTTTTTTATAAGTGGGAAGAAGTGGGTCAGGAATAAATTATTCCATTTACTTGATGATGCGACAGAGACTGGCAACAAAGATTGGTCTGGTTGCTCATGATGAACTGTTCTATATGGAGTTTTAGGTAAGATGTAGAAAAAAAGAAGGTCCGTTGCAGAATATATCTGCAACGGACCTTCTTTAACGGTTTACCCGTTTATATTATGAACGGGTAAACCGTTATCCGGTTGTTTTTCTGCGTATGCTGTTGACTTCCTCGTTTATTTATGGTAGTATGAGGATGGGTTAGAAGAGTGTTTTTGCGGGGCTGCGGTCGGCGTCAGCTGAGTGCTGCAGCAGGATTCGATGCTCGTCTGGGCGAGGGTAAATAGTAATTAGGCCCAGAGCGTCTTGGCCGGGAGCTGCCGGTCAGGGGTTTAGCAGTTTGCTAATACAGAAGCCATATCAGGGTTGATACTCCTGTATGGTGTGCGGGCTTGCCGAAGTAACCTTTGTGAACTGGAAAGCGCACCATGGACCCCAGAGTAAGTAATCTTTGTGAAAGCCTGGGTAAGCAAAATGTATCGTGTCCCTACCCACCTTCTGATAGTAGCCAGGATACTGTAGATCTCCTGGAGAGCCGCACCCTCTACAAAAGTGCCGACAGATCTCGAACTGCCGTAGATCTCAATAAATCGGGGCTGCACACATAAGCAGTTCAAAAAAGTGTCGGGAGCAATCCCAAAACCGTCACACATAAGACGCTAAAAAGTGTATTTGCCGATTGCCGAGTCTCCGAGGGGAGCTGACATGAGGCGGCCTTAGCTTTAACGAACTATATGAGAAATAGAATTATAGAAAAACAGAATTATAGAAAAAAAGTTTACTATAAATATATTTTTATAGATTTATAGTTATATAGTTTTCGCAAGAAAGGAGGATGCTGCATGGGCCGACGCAATAAGGCATACTCCAAGGATCTTCATCAACAAGCCTATGATCGTCTAACTGGGATGCAGGCGTTTGGCGAGAGTAAGAAGGAGGCCGTGGCCAACGGAACAGAGAAGGAGAAGATATTCTCCTTCAACACCTACAAGTCATATTGGAAGCATACAAAGTATTTCATCAAGTATATCAAGGAAAATCACCCGGAATGCACCACTTTGAAGAGCGCAAAAAAATATGTGAATGAGTGGCTGCAGACCAGAGTGGATCAGGGCCTTTCTGCATGGACGGTCCAGCTGGAGGCCAAGGCCATGGGAAAGCTGTACGGCATTTCTCCGGATGATGAAAACTACTTCAAGCCCCCAAAACGGAACCGGGAGGATATCAAACGGAGCCGCGGGGACCGGGTGAGGGACAAGCATTTTTCAAAGACCAATAATGACGAACTGATCAAGTTCTGCAAGGGGACGGGCCTGCGCCGGGCGGAGCTGGGAGAACTGCGAGGGAAAGACCTGGTCACCAGGGAACAGATCGAGGCGGAGATTTCCCAGTTGGAGAGCCGGTCGGCAGCGGAGCTGACGCCAGCTGACACAAAGCGGCTTGAAATGCTCCAGGACACCCGGTTGTTCGAGGGGGACTACTTTACCCATGTCCGCAACGGAAAGGGCGGACGGGAGCGTATGAGCCCCATTATTGGGCCGAATACGGAGCAGATCGTGGAACGGATCAAAAGCACACCGGCAGAGGAAAAGGTGTGGCAGCATATCCATCAGAGTGCCGATATACATGGGTACCGGGCGGAGTACGCCACGATCATTTATAAGGCGAAAGCCAGGGCCATTGAGGAGATTCCTTATGACCGAGTGAACCGTGGGACCGGCAGGAAGTATCAGAGTGAAGTTTATACCTGCAGGAAGGACGAGGCTGGTAGGAAGCTGGACAAGGCTGCTATGCTGGTGTGTAGTAAGGCCCTGGGACATAACCGGATTGAAGTGGTGGCCAACAATTATATTCGGGGCTTGTAAGGAGGGATTGGGGTGCCAAAGTTTGTTCGGGAAAAGATGCTGGGTGGTTATACGGAAGTTGCTGGTGGGCACTCCGATCCGGAATGTACGCATGTCATCCTGAAGGCTGCAGAGTATGACAAGATCCTGGATGAAAAAAGATCTGCAGAAAGGGAAGCTGCCGTTACCAGGGCGGATGGGGAACGGGCGCTCCAAACATTGAGAAGAGAGTCGGAGAGCCGGCTGTGGCAGGTGCAGGAAGAGTCCAGAAAGGCAGCAGAGGCCGCTGCTGCGGAACTGGAGAGAGTAAAACAGGAGGCAGCGTATCAGCGGTGTCTGAATGAGAACCTGCTGCGGATCTCCAGGGAGAGAGCCAATGCGGATAGAGAGCTCAAACCTAAAAAAGAGCATAGCGGCTATGTGGTGACAGTATCTGCAGAGAAAAAATATCGGTATAAAGCGGACCGGAGGACATGGAGGACGGTGACGCTTTGGGAAACAACTATCCAGAGTCCGTATTCAGCGGAGTTTACAGAGGAGCAGGCAAGAACACAAATAAGAGAAGAACTGTTTTCCAGAGATGGCAACTGGGTCATAGGCAGAATCGGAATAAACGGGCGCTATGCTGGTGATTATGAGGACCTGATATCGGATGAAAAAGTCGAGCCAGAGTTTCTGGAACGGAATATTGCGTTGGGTGGCCAGCAGGGGCTGAGAATGAATTTTAAGACAGGATATTGGGAAGTGAGCATATTCCATACAAAACCTTTGAGCCGAGTGCCAGAAGATATGAGAGCCAGGACAGTAGCAGATCAAAGAGCGAGATGAGAAGGAAGGGACCGGGGTGATGCAGTCGGAAGAAAAAAGAGTGTGGTACTCATCCGGTGAGAAGATAGTTTCCATGAGTCCCTGTGAGGGATATGAGGAAGTGGTATTTTCTTCTGTGATGGAATGGTTTGACTTCATACAGAGCTTGGTGCAGGAAGGTTATAGAGCCACTTGAGGAGGTTACTATGAAAACAGGTATTTGTTCTGAAGATACCACTGTTCATCGCATGGTAGTTGTTTGGACTGGCCTTGAGACCGAGCAGCTGGAGGAAGGTGCGGTATTGGAGATCCAGGTGGCCGGTCACTGGATTGAGGTCGAGCTGGAGCGAGATCCTGACGGTGGATGGTGCTGGCGGGATCTGGAGAGCGGATGGGCGCTGCGGCGTACCAATGCGGCCCCTATCAGAGTCAGGAAAGATAATGTCTGAAATTAGCCTGTCCAGGAACCTTGAAAGAAGGTCCAGGACAGGCTATAATGACAATAAAAAATAGGGAAAAAATCTATTGATAATATATGCCGTGTAAGTGAGCCCTGTGCGAGTGTAAATATGGGGGAAATTTGTTCTGTCGAAAAATAGGGAAAAAATCTATTGATAATATATGCCCCCCTATGGGCCTTAGGCCCTCAAAAAATCTCTTGAAATTCTCTCTCGGATAGGGAGAAAGTCGGAGGGAAAAAGGGGGGTGGGCGGAGGCTGTGGGAATGTGGTAAACCCGATAGGGTTTTCCATCATTTCCACAGCCGGAGCCAGGGGGGAAAGGGGGAGGTGACTTTCTCTTTAAGGCCCCGAAGGGGCCGCTCTTTGGCTCCCCCTTTCCCCCCTTCTCGCCCGCAGGCGTTCCCCGCCGCAGCGGATTTTCTTTTTGCTACTTTTTCTTTTGGAGGTGAGCGTATGGCTATGGATCAGCAGACCGCCATGGAGCAGCTGCGGGCGTTGTATCAAGAAAAGAATGCGCATTTGGAGAAGTTTCTGGAGCCGGTCACTCCTTTTGAGTTTTACCGGGAGATCTTCCCAGTGGGCAGTTTTGAGAGAAAAGGCCATTTTGAGGACGCAAAGGGAAACGGGATTGCGGTGACGGTGCCAAGAGGTGCAGGGATTGCCTTGGAGATTAAGTCGAAAGGTAAGGCTAAACGCTATACCATCACCGATGAACTGTCGGAGCTGTCGGAGGTCTTTGATACAGACTTCACTATTATGTCCCCTCTGTCCTATTTTGGCCGGCAGCGGTGCGGTAAAAATGCCCGGTATCTCTATGCCTTGGTCTTTGACCTGGATGGGGTCGGAATGCCCCAGCTCCGGGATACGCTGCACCAGATGAACAAGGATATTCTTCCCCAGGCAACCTTTGTCGTAAACAGTGGAACGGGGCTTCACCTGTATTATGTTCTGGAGGAGCCGATCCCTATGTACCCGCACAATCAGAAATGTTTGAAGGAGCTGAAGTATTCCCTCACCAGGCAGATCTGGAACAGATATACCTCTACCATTAAGGAGCCGCAGATGCAAGGCATATTGCAGGGGTTCCGGGTGGTAGGGTCTGGCTCCAAGCTGGGACGGGAGTACCCAGTGACAGCTTATCGGCTTGGCGGACGGATAACGCTGGAGAAGCTACTGGAGTTTATCCCGGATAGCAACGGGGAGCAGCAGCGGCTCCTGGGTCTTATGCGGAAGGGGCGGCTCTCGCTGGCCGAGGCAAAGGAGAAGTACCCGGATTGGTATGAGCGGCGGATCGTTAAGAAGGAGCGACGGGGCCGCTGGACGGTCAAGCGTGACCTTTATGACTGGTGGCTGCATCGGATCGGGGATGAGATCCGGGTTGGCCATCGGTTCTATGGCATTATGACGCTGGCGATCTATGCGAAGAAGTGCGGGATAGATGAAGAGGAGCTAAGGGAGGATGCCTTTTCTCTGCTGAAACCTTATGATGATATGAGTGTGGAGGACATCAACCGCTTCACAAAGGATGATGTAGTGTGCGCCCTGGAGATGTTCAACGAGGACTATGTGACATTTCCCAGGGACGATATAGCCAAACTTTCAGGATTGACGATACCTGTGAATAAAAGAAATGGGCGAAGACGAGAGCAGCATTTGCGCTTGGCCAGGGGACAACTGGCAATTTTGAAGGACATGGGAGAGGCGAGACAGGGAAGGCCAGCAGGAAGTGGGACGGCTGAGAGGCAGGTGTATGAGTGGCGTCAGCAGCATCCTGAGGGCCGCAAGGCCGACTGCCACCGGGATACGGGTCTTGATCCCAAGACTATTCGCAAGTGGTGGGATTTGAAATAAGCTGCACTTGCTTTGGTTGGCTTAATGTGGTACAATATATAGTACAAAATATGGTGCATAATATGGAATGGAGGTGTGTACTATGATCGCAATTAACTTTTCGACTGCCCGTGGTCGCTTGAAGGATTTCTGCGACAGAGTGACCGACAGAGGAGAAACGGTAATTGTAACCAGGAAAGCTGAAAAAAATGTGGTGATTATCAGCGAGGAACGGTTTAATGAGCTGGAAAAGGCAGAGCGGAATGCTGCCTATCTTGGAAAGCTGGAAAGAGGTCTGGAGCAGGTGCGCGCCGGCTTTGGGATTGTGAAAACGATGGAGGAGCTGGAGGCGATGGCGGGCGATGGCACATAACATTACCTTCTCGCCTGACGCCTGGGCGGATTACCTGTACTGGCAGTCAGAGGATAAGAAAACGCTGAAGCGGATCAATAAGCTGCTCCAGGAGCTGCAGCGTGATGGGGCAGTACAGGGCATAGGAAAAGCGGAGCTGCTGCGGAAGATCAAGGGTATGAGTAAGCGCATTGACGATACAAACCGGCTCGTCTATACCGTTGAAAATGACAGCATTATCGTTTTATCGTGCCGGGGGCATTATGAGGACTGATTGGAGGGAGAGCCATGTCTCGAAAAATCTTGCAGATCGGCTACGAGCCGGAGCGTGATCGCCTGACCTGGGATGGTTGGGACATTCACTGTGGCCAGGGTATGGAGGTGCTACTCCCGGATCGGCTCGATGGCGGCACATGGCGGGCCGTCTCCTTTGAGTACAATGACGATGGTTGGTATATTCCT
The DNA here is from genome assembly GCF_052117285.1 of Lawsonibacter sp. LCP25S3_E2. Lineage (NCBI taxonomy): Bacteria > Bacillati > Bacillota > Clostridia > Eubacteriales > Oscillospiraceae > Lawsonibacter > Lawsonibacter sp. LCP25S3_E2. The sequence goes on along the minus strand of NZ_JBQKJL010000034.1, from coordinate 1,047 downwards.
GGGCATCCTGGTGTGTCTCCAGTGGGCCTGTGGGCGCGCGAAAGAGCGGAGGGCTGATATGAATTGCCGCTATACTGATGAAGAGCTGAAGGAAGATGTGGAGCGTACCATCGGGATCAGAGCGAGGGATATTGAGAAGATCCAGTTCTGTGGCCTGTGGCATATTCGCTTCCGGGCCTTTGGCACGGACTTTTATTATTATCGGGCCGATTCCGAGGACACAGTGCATTTGGTTGAGTCGCCCTGGAAGTGGGAATAAAGCAAGAAAAAGTCGGCCAAACAAGGCCGGCTTTTCTTTGCTTCCTGCAGTTACATATTGCTATAAAAAAATATATATAGTAAAATAGATATATAGATTTATAGATAAATACAATTCTACAAAAGAGGAGAGATAGTCAATGATAGTAGCTGTGGCCAACCAAAAAGGAGGCGTCGGTAAGACAACTACTGCCCAGGCCCTTGTTGCAGGACTGGCAGGTAAAGGGTACAAAGTATTGGGGATTGACCTCGATCCCCAGGGGAATTTCTCAACGGCCTGCGGCGTGGAGAGCTACAATATCCCGACAATCTATGAGGTGATGAAACGGGGGGCCACCATCCAGGAGGCCATGCAGCACACGAAGGGAGGGTATGATCTGGTGCCGGCAAATATCATGCTGGCCGGGGCGGAGCAGGAGCTGTCCCAGACCGGCAAGGAGCATCGTCTGAAGGAGGCCGTTGCTCCGGTCGCCAGCGACTATGACTTCATCGTGATAGACACGCCTCCCTCCCTGGGGGTGCTGACGGTGAATGCCTTTACCTGTGCCACCGATATTCTGATCCCTACCACGGCCGGGATCTTCGCCACAGCTGGGATATCCCAGCTCAATGAGACAGTCACCAGCGTTCAGAAGTATTGTAATCCTGGCGTGAAGATCCGAGGCATTCTCTTTACCCGGTTCAATCCCAGGGCCAACATCAGCCGGCAGATCAAGGAGCTGGCGGAGCAGCTGAGCGAGTATATCTCGGCGCCGATCTACAAGACCTATATTCGGTCAGCGGTGGCCG
>NZ_JBQKJL010000033.1:0-9612 GCF_052117285.1 Lawsonibacter sp. LCP25S3_E2 | reverse complement strand
TCTCGGACATGGTTTGCTGTCTCCTTTCGAATGGTGTGTCGCGACTTCATTCTACCAGAGATCTGCAAACCATGTCTTTTTTGTTTTTGCGAAACTTATTCTACCTGACCGGCGTTTATCCGATCAATCACGCCCTTGATTCCCGCCCACAGAGACAGATCGGTGAAGATCTCCACGATACTTCCCCGATCGGTAAAGGGCGGCTCCTGGAGCACAGACAGATCCTTCATTACCCCGTTGTGGACGATGTACTCCACAATCTGGTTGACAAAGTAGATCTGCCGACTGTCCAGGTTGACATCGTTTAAGTACTGGGCAAAAGCCTCCTTGGCGGCGTTCATGTCCATGCCCACGATCTCCCGGACAAACTCCCCGAGGGGCTTCTGCCCAATCTCCGCCTCGTAGTCCTGCTTGGTGCCCACCTCGCTCCAAAGGATGTTCTCCAGCGCCTTCACATCCTCCGCCGTCAGCGGAACATTGGAGCGCAGCTTGGCAATAGCGGGCTTGTCCTGGTGCTGGCGCACATAGAACTCGGCCTTGGCCTTGTAGTTTTTCAGGTCGTCGTTTTCCAGTTCCGACTCCTTCCACTCCACCGACAGAATGTCGTCGGTAAAATTCGTGTCGTAGGGCTCACCTTTGGGAGGCAGATACTTCATAAGGCCTCGCAGGCACTCCCGGATATGCTCAAATTCATTGATTCTGGCATTGTCCAGGTAGTCGGTATGCAGGATCTTCTCAATGAGTTCTGACTGTGCCTGAATCTCCGGGATGTTAGCCACACCGGCCACGCTGCTGACCTTTTTGAACAGGTCGCTGCGAGCCTTGGCATACTTCTTCCCCACCAAATAGGCCAGCTCAATGCCATACATCAACGCATCGAACCGAACAGCACTGGCCTCATCTACGTCCGGCTGGAGCAGCGGAGCCACCTCATCCCTCAAACGGAGGGTGTCCTCATAGCTAAGGGCCTGGTAGCTGGCCGGATCGGCGAACTTCTCCACATACCGCAGGTGCTGCCGAACAGCAAAGTTTTCCCGGTTCAGCTCCTGCACCTTGGAGAGCATCTCCCCTACCAGCCTTTCCCGGAAGGGAATCAGCTCCTGAGTCTGATAGGCCAAGTCCTGGAGCTTGTAGACGATCTGGGCTTTCAGATAAAAGATGGCACTTTGCAGAGGCATCTGGCCCATCGTGGCCTTGCTCTTGTTCATGCGGAAAAATTCAAAATTGCCGCACAGGTCAAAGATATAAAACTTGGCCTTGTCCTCCCCGTCTATCAGTCCTGGACAAAGGCGGGTACCCCGGCCGATCATCTGCCAGAATTTTGCCTTGCTCATGACCTTCTTGAAGAACACCAGGTTCAACACCTCGGGCACATCAATGCCGGTGTCCAGCATATCTACGGAGATGGCGATCTGAGGGAGCTTTTTCGGATCAGAGAACTCGTCGATGGCGCTCTGTGCGTAGGTCATGTAGTTGTCGATGACCTTGGCGTAGCCGTGCAGATGGGGATACTCCTTGCCAAAGACTTCCAGGATCTTCTCAGCGTGGCGGTGGTTCTTGGCAAAGATGATGGTTTTGCCCAGCTTCTCCCCATAGTCGATTTTCAGGCCATTTTCCATGAGCAGATGGAGCACCTTGCGGATGGTGTCCTCATTAAAGACCCACTCGTTGAGTTTGGAGGAGCTGATCCGCTCGGGCATTTCACCATTCTCATCTGTAAAGGTATTTTCATATATAGCCCGCTCTTCTTCCGGGAGATCATCGTAGGCAATGCCCTCCTCCAGGAATTTCAGCTTGCTCTCCACGGTGAGGAAGTCCACCAGGAAGCCGTCCTTCACCGCCTGGGCCAACTCATAGCCGTAGGTGGGCATATTATGCTCCAATTCAAAGACTTCATAGGTATTCTTGTCAATCTCGTCCTTGGGGGTGGCGGTAAGGCCCACCAGGGGTGCGTCGAAGTAGTTGAAAATATCCCGGTACTTGTTGTAGATGGAGCGATGGGCCTCGTCACAGATGACCAGGTCGAAGTGGCCCACGGTAAACAGCTTCCCCTCCCCGTCCTCCACCGAGTCAATGCAGCGCATCATGGTCTGGTAGGTGGAAAAGACACAATGGGCCGTGTAGTTGTCCTTCTCCTCGCACAGGTTGGTCACGGAGAGGTCGGGCAGCAGATTCACAAAGCTGCGCTTGGCCTGGGTGACCAAAGAGTTACGGTCGGCCAGGAAGAGGATATTTTTCACCCAGCCGTGCTGGAGGAGCACCTTCACCAAGGCAATGACTGTCCGGGTCTTGCCTGATCCGGTGGCCATGACCAGCAGGGCCTTCCGGCGGTTCTGGGCCAACGCCTGACAAGTAGCTTTGATTGCCCCCTCTTGGTAGTAGCGACCTGCAATGTTGTGGTCCACCTGGATGTACTTGAGGCTTGTCCGCATGGCCCGGAGATTGAAAAGCTTCTCCAGATCCCGCTTGGAGTAGAAGGCGGCCACCCTCCGCTCCGGGTAGGCCCCGTCGTCAATCCGGGTGTCAAAGCCGTTGGTGAGGAAGATCACCGGGCGGCGGCCATATTTCTTTTCCAGTATCTTGGCATACTCCTGGGCCTGTTGGCGGCCCTTGGACGGGTCCACACAGGTGCGCTTGGCCCCGATGACGGCCAGGGGGCGGTGGGCGTCGTCGTAGAGTACATAGTCGGCATAGCCCACCTCGCTCTTGTTGGGCATACCGGGCAGTTCCACCTCATTGAGCCAGTCCTTCCCCTCTGTCCAGCCCGCGTCGGTGAGCATGGCGTCGATGTACAGCTTACGGGTCTTGTACTCGGACAGGTCCAGCGGCTTGGGGGTATAACTGGGCTGCTGGGCCTCCCGGCGGGCGGTGAGCTCGGCCCGGAGGGCCTCGTTTTCCGCCATGAGGGCGGCCAGATCCACCTCGGGCACGGGCACGGGAGCCGGGGCGGCAGTCTGCTGCTCCAGCAGGGCCGGGTCAAATTCTCCGGGCGTGTAAGTGGTGCCGTAGCAGCAGGCTATAAAGTCCATGAAGTACCAGAGATTTTCCAGGCATAGCCGGGATTGCTCTTTTGTAATCTTCTGGTTTTTATGGGCGGCAGCGTTGCCCGTCTGGCGGATGTATTTGAGGCGCTGCCACAAATCCCGGTCTACGATGGCCCGGAAGTCCTCAGTGTCCATGAGGCTAGCCAGACGATCGTCGTAGGGCATGACCAACCCGCCGTCCACGGAGTACATCCATTTGACGGCAAACTCCATACATCGGCGGCAGTTCAGCACACAGGCCGCCGGGTCGATGGTATAGATTTTTTCCGCCGCGACAGCGACCTCCCCAAAGGAGGTAAGTTGAAGGTCGGCGAGGAGAAAATCAAAGTTGGTCATAGTATCACCTATTCATATAAGCATTTCAATTCCATATGTCAATCATGTTGTATTACCGGCAAAAGCATTCCGTATACTCTCTTTCTTTTTATTAATATCAATTTCAGTATTAAGTCCTTTCTGTATTGCCACTTCCACATTAAATATGTTTTTCCCGCATGGTATGTGCATTTGCGGCAAATATTGTTCAATCTCTTTTTCATTTATTCCTAATTTACTCAAAATATCATATTTTGCCTCTTCTTCATTATCCATCCTCTCGTCCACTGTCATTCCCGACATACAAGAGCATTTAAAATTATACAAGAACAGGTGCGCATCAGGCTTAGAATGAAGCCATTGAAACAGCGCATTTCTCCATGTCAGGTCCGAATCTCCTAATGACATACCGTAAACACAAATGATATCACTGGATTCTATGGCTTTCTTAGCAGCATTCACTCGTTTTTTATCATAGCCAGCATTAAATTGTGTCTTAATAAACGCACGTTCTATTTTTTTTGAAAAATTATACTTTACTTGTGGTAGTTGCTCTAAGCTATCCATCCCCAGAACAACGTCATCGTTTAATTTCCCATGGATATGTATGATCTCATTAGAGTCTACTCTTATTGCATAACTTAAAACTGCTTCAAATATATCCGTATAGTTAAACGAAATAACTTGATAATGTGTTATTCCCTTTGACAGCCTTTCACTTATTTCATAGCTTATATCATGAGAAATCCCATCATAGAAAGATTCTATAGATTCAATCATCTCATCTTTTACTGAAGAGTACACAAAAGTATTGTTTAATTGCTCTTTTATCTTTTCCTCTTCCTCGAATAAATGTGTGTTCAAATACTTTTTGAAATCTCGCAAACAAAATAAGAAATCTTGTTCATTTTCATAATTTTTCATATCAGATGCCATTGCAACTTCAAAGTCCGCCCAAGTATCGATGTTTGCATCAATTCTCCTTTTAAATGCGGCAATGGTAGGTGACAGTGTCGGTATTCTGATATACCCGCTGTAGGCATCTCGATACGTGCATTTCATCCCGCAATTAATATCGAATCCATTTCCGATCATAAATGTTATATTCATGTCTCCCAATTCCTCTATCCAAAATATTTCTGCATCAGCGCCTTTTCCAGTATTTCCAGTTTATCAAGGCTCTGCTGAATCGTCAATTTAGATTCGTTGGTCTGTTTGAGAAATCGCAAGAACTTTTGTTGTTGCTCTAAAGGAGGCAAAATTATTTGAGATTTTAATATTCCATCCTGCCCGATAGTGGTCATAGTTGCCGTTTTTGATTGAGCTATAATCTGCTGTCTAAAGAAGTTGGTAGTAGAAAGTACCTGTATAAACTCAGGTATGCACTTTTTCAAATTCAACGGCACCCTAATTACATGGCACTCAAAAAGAACATTGTTTGGTGTATTTGGGGGAACGATTGATGCCTTTCCAATACCTTCTGCCACCAAAGAAGAGCGGCAGAAAAGCATATCTCCATACTTCACTCCGTATTTTTCTCTATCCTCAGAAGTTGCGTTGGTCTTTGGTAAATCATCAATATTGGAATACATTCTGTTTACAACATTAGCTACACCAAGTACTTGAACATTTCCTTCATCAATATAATCGTCTCTTTTTGCAAAGAAACCATTGCTAACCTTACCGCCTATAATTTCTTTGATTCCAACAATTGGCCATTCCTTCGGATTGCTTACCGGATCCCCAAACATCTCCACAAACCGAGCTTTCACCAGCAGGTCCAGCTTGTCCAGCTGCGCCCGGCGCTTGGCGATCAGGTCGCTAACCTTGTCCAGCGTAGCGGCAATGCGGCGCTGTTCCTCCAGCGGAGGAAGGGATATTTCAATATCAGAAAATTGAGTTTTATTAAGTATGGGAACAACCGCAGCATTAGCAATGTTTTGTAATCTATGTTGTTGGCTTTGTATGGCATAGGCTACATATTTTGTATCACATCTTTTAGTGTCCGGAATAATCGCATTTATTTGTTGATTGAAAGCGCACTCTATATTATTTATTGCAACTTTTCCAACAATCCCAATACATGTTACAAGAATACATTTCGGTGAAAGAATCCTTGCTCTTTCTCTTGCATATTCAGAAATATAGAACTCTGCCTCTGATAACATTGTGAGTTTATCTTCTTGGATATCACTCGGTTTAATAAAGGCAATATCCTTTGAGGCATAGTTTTCAACGTCTGCCGTTTTAGGTGTATTACCAGTAATAATTTGTCCAATATCCCCCAATCTTGCCATCACACCATCTCCTCCAGCTCCGCCAGGCCCTTGGTGATCTCCATCTCCAGCTCGTTGAGGTCGGCCAGAATCTCCTGGGTGGAGGGGTAATCCACGGGGACATATTCCACCTTTTTGTACTTGTTGATGGAGAGGTCATAGCCGTTCTGGGCGATCTCCTCACGGGGCACCAGGAAGGACTGCTCGGTGCGCTCACGCTCCTTCTCCCCCTCCCGGTTGTGGAACCGTGCCACAATGTCGGGGATGTCGTTCTCCTTTATCTCTGTGCGCTTGTCGTCCAGGGAGAAGCCGTCGGCCTTCATGTCGTAAAACCACACGTTATCTGTGCCGCCATGGCCCGTCTTGGTGAACACCAGCACCGCCGTAGACACCCCGGCGTAGGGCTTGAACACCCCGGAAGGCATGGAGATCACCGCCTCCAGCCGGTTGCCCTCCACGATCTCCTTGCGGATGTCCTTGTGGGCCTTGGAGGAACCAAACAGCACCCCGTCGGGCACGATGACAGCGCACCGCCCGCCCACTTTCAGCATTCGCAGAAAGAGGGCCAGGAACAACAGCTCGGTTTTCTTGGTCTTACACACCTTCAGCAGGTCGGCGGACACGATATCCGCGTCCAGGCTCCCCTTGAAGGGGGGATTGGCCAGGATGAGAGTGTACTTCTCCCGGTCTGTGTTCTGGTCGCTGAGACTGTCCCGGTACTCGATGTAGGGGTTGTCAATGCCGTGGGTCATCATGTTCATGGCCCCGATGCGCAGCATGGTGCGGTCCATGTCGTAGCCGTGGAACATGTGGTTCATGTAGTGGTCTTTCTTCGCCCGATCGTAGAAGATTTCCTCTTTCCGGTTCTCCTTCAAGTACTCCCCTGCCGCCACCAGGAAGCCGGAGGTTCCGCAGGCCGGATCACAGATCACATCGTCCGCCCGTGGGGCCATCATATCCACCATCATACGGATGATGTGCCGGGGGGTACGGAACTGGCCGTTGACGCCGGCGGTGGCAATCTTGGACAGGAGGTATTCGTAGATGTCGCCCCGGACGTCGGCTCCCTGGAGCTGGGCCAGCTCATAGATCTCGTCCATGGCGGTGACAATCTTATCCAGCATCAGAGGCGTGGGAATCTTAAAGATGGCGTCCCCCATGTACTTGGCATAGGCGCTGTCCTTGTCGGCATGGAGGTTCTTGATGAAGGGGAACACCCACTCCTGCATAACGGAATACATCTGGGAGGCGGGGAAGTCATGGAACACTGACCACTTGAGCTGATTACCCGGTATGGTTCGCTCCCCCACCTGCACCTCATCGGCAAAGATGCTCTTGTGGGGCAGGCCCAGCATGGCGCACTCCTTGGCGCGTTGGTTGTCGGCCGCGTCCAGGTCGTGGATGAACATCAGATAAGTCATCTGCTCCACCACGTCCAGAGGGTTGGTAATGCCGCCGGTCCAGAAGGTCTCCCAGAGGCGGTCAATTTTGTTTTTCAGTTCGCCAGTGATCATGTCTCCTACTCCTTGCTCACCTATAGGGCAGCTACCCACAGGTTTCGTCTATTGTTGTCATTTTACCATTTTCCAGCTCAGGACACAAGGTTACGACGGGAAAACGGAACATGAGAAACTCCCTGGACGGCATTTCGTCCAGGGAGTCAAATTATTTACTATGCTCTGGTATAGAAGGTTGCCCTCCCCTTCCCATGCTTGACGAGGACACCCTCATCCACCAGCTTCTTGATGGAGCTCTCCACTGAGGTCTTGCCCAAAGTGGGGCACAACTCAATTAGATCGGCTTTGGTAAACTTACCTAGCTTGCTCTCCGCTGCCTGCCGAACGATCTCCAGCGCAGAACGCTTTCCGTCCACCAGCTCCATCCGCTCATCAAAGTCCCGGTAGGCTGCCAGGATCACCGACAGCAGATACTTGATAAACGGCGTAGGATCGTCTTTCCCCTCCTGCCAGCCGTGCTGGCTGGCCTCCAGCGCGTCATAGTAGAGGTCTTTATTCCGGGCAATCTTGCTCTCCAAGGAGATGTACTTGCCCACATAGTATCCGCTTCGATAGAGAAGCAGTGTGGTCAGCAGACGGCTCATTCTACCGTTTCCATCGTTGAAGGGGTGAATACAGAGAAAGTCGTGGATCAGCACCGGAATCAAAATCAGCGGATCAATCTCCTGGGTATCAATGACACGGTTGTAGCTCTCACAGATCTGCTCAATGGCACCCGGCGTCTCATAGGGCGGAAGCGGCGTAAACAGCACAAAAGTATTACCTTGGCTGTCCGTGGCGCTGATGTAGTTCTGGGTGTTCTTGAACTTACCGCCGATGTCTTTCTCTGAGTAGTGGTACAAATCCCGGTGGAGCTGTAAAATATAATTGGGACGGAGCGGGATATACTCGTAATTCTCATGGATGGTATTCAGCACATCTCGGTAGCCCATGATCTCCTTCTCATCCCGGTTTCGAGGCGTGGTTTTATCCGCACACAGCTGCTTGAGCCTGGCATTGGTGGTACGGATGCCCTCAATCTCATTGGAAGCCTCCGTGCTCTGCACCTTGGTGATCTCCACCAGCTTATCCAGTTCCGCTTCCCGTTGGCGCAGATACATCTGCTGGCGACCCTTAAACTCGTGGATCTGGGCCACATATCCCAGAATCTCGCTATCCCAGTTGCGCTTCTTCAGTTGTGTGTAATCAAACTGGCGCACGGAATCTCCATCCTTCACATTTTATCTCCCAAATCATATCACAGTTTGGGAGATAATTCAATGTGCTTTGCTATTTATCGCCCGTTTTTATATCGTATCCGGGAGAAAATAAAATATACTTTACGCATAGCTTCTATTTATTCATACTGCCCCCTGGCCTTTCGAGACTAGGGGGCAGATTTTCCTGGGATTCAGCTTGTAAGAGATTCCATGGCCTTCTTAAATTCCTGCTCCGCCGCCTGCATCTCCTGTACAAAACATTGGTAATCAGGGGTATGATTGGGTATCTTCAAGCCGTGCTTTATGACGGTCACATCGTTTCTAGGGCTCACATCGCCTTCGTAAGTAGATCCCCGATTCATTTTTAGGCGCAGATTTGTGCCGCCGACTGCTTCCGGATAGAAATAAAACCCAGACTTTGCGTCAAACCGGAACATATATGCCAGAAGCTGCAAATAGTCTCGGTTTCCGATATTGTCGATTGGCTTGTACTTTGCATCGGCAATCACACGGTTTTCCCTGTTTTTACTGATAAAATCAGGATAGATAAGACCTATATTTCCAGCAAACAGTCGCTGTGCTCCACTGCCGGCCTTGTTCATGGGGTGGTAGAAGAAATCTCCGATGATCGTACTGATATACTCTTCCCATAGCCATGCCCCGTCAAATAGGATTCCGTATACCTGGCGTGAGCCGGTGCCAATCTGATGCTTTTGATGCTGTAAAATCAAAATGCACAGCTGCTGCAGCGCTCGATATTCACGGTAATAGGCATGTCGGACCACATTGTTTTGGTTTTCTACGATTACCTTACGTCTGTCATGCGCACGGTAATTCTGTGTCACTTCCACGACCAGTTGGACCTCGTCCTTTACTTTGGCCAACAGATTATAACCATAGGGTCTTTGTCGGATAAACTCAATGGTGTGCCGTACCAGCTCCATCAGATCATTGTCATAGGAATATTCCCTCTGATCATAAGCTACATTCCCTACAAAGGGAATATTCTTTCTGATGTGCCTGGCCACGTCAATAGTACCTTTCACATGGCTGTCATTATAGCAGTTTCGTACATACGTCTTAAATGGGCCTTTCCGCATAGCTGTTTGAAGGTAATGCGGAAATAGAAATAAGAGCAGATGGAAGAGTTTATGTTATGAGACAATAAGATATCCCTGAAAATGCCAACGCAAAATCCTTGAAATTGCCAAAAAAATTCCCTGGTCTTGCCACAAGAAAATCCCTGTAAAGGGAAAAGGCA
>NZ_JBQKJL010000032.1:0-10809 GCF_052117285.1 Lawsonibacter sp. LCP25S3_E2 | reverse complement strand
TCGCCGGTAGGCACTGCCCGGACTGACCGGCTTCTCCGGGCAGAGCAGATCAGGGAAGATCCATTCCGTCAGGGCGGACTTTTTTCGCTCCCGCAGAAGCTGGGCTGTGCTCGACGGGAGCAGGATGGTCCGACTTCCCGCATAGGTCTTGGTCATGCCCTCCTCCACGCCGCCGCCCTTTCTGGCGTGGATCGTGCGGCATATGTTTAAGGTTCCGGCCTCTTCATCAAAATCTGACCACTTGAGGCCGCACAGTTCCCCTCTCCGCAGGCCGGTAGTCAGTTCCGTGAGGAAGAAGTCCCGCCAGATCCAGTCTTGTTTGACCACCGCTTTGAATGTGTCCAACTGCTCCTGGTTGAGAATACTTTTTGTTCCCCTAACAATCTTTGGCGGCGTAACCCCATCGGCAGGATTGGCAGGGAGCAGCCCGTTTTCAGCGGCGGTTCTCAGGGCGTGGTGGATGATATTATGGACGTTGTGGACGGTGGTCGGGCTCAGCCCGGCCTCATGATTTCCGCCTTTCATCCGTCCTCGCTTCAAAAGAGTTTGATAGAGGGAACGCAAATCAGCCCCAGTGACCTTCCTCAGCGGCTTTTCTCCCAAGTGCGGCTTGACATGGTTATTCAAATCTCTTTGATATCCATCCAGCGTACTCTCCCGAATGGTCCCTTTGATATATTCCTCTAACCACTTGTCCAGCCATTGGGACAGGGTCATGCTGCTCTCCTCGGTCAGATCCACGCCCTGATAGGCGTTGATGTTCTGCCGGAGCTTGGCGGTCAGCTCCTTTTGGGTGTCTGCGTAGATATACCGGAAGATGGAATCTCCGTTCTCTTTATGACCAATCACAATGCGCCCTTCCCAGCGGCCGTCCTCCCGTTTGCGCACCATGCCGTCCCCGGATGGCCTGCGCTTTCCCATACGCTCACTCCTCCTCTCCTATTTGGCGGCGGACACGCTCTGTCTCCTCCTCGTCGAAGGAGTACAGACCGTCTGCCTCCAATTCCTTGCTCAGTCCCCAGGCCAGTTTGAATCCGGCAGTGAAGCTGGCCAGGGAGGTCTCCTCCCGCAGGAGGTTTTGGGTATCCACCAGGTGCATGAGCCTGCGCCGCTGCAGCTTGTCCAGGCAGTCCTGCACTTCCCGCCGGGTGCTCTCGATATCTTCTTCCAACTCACGGAAGTCCGGCTCCCGGTAGAACCGCTGGTGCAGGGCCCTCATGTAGTCGTTCATGTGTGCCGCCTCCTTTGCAGCAACACACAATACCGAACTACGCAGAGAATAGCTAGGGCTTTTGACCACAATTATCAAATTGTTATCAATTTCCCTGACCCATTTCCGCATGGCCCTTATCATTGTTAACACTGTGCTATTTTTGCTTGCGCTTACTTACCAACGATCCATGGTCATGCCGCCCCGACTTTGTGTCTCTTCATGGTCATCCGGCTTATGCCCCATAGCAATACGCTTCTGCTGCAACTTCCGCCGGTACTTCCGATCTGCCTGCTGACTTGTCGGAGGGCCGGGTGGGATGGAGTTGTCCTGGAAAATTCGGCCCATGTGGTGGAGCAGGTTTGTGACAGCAAGGAGTACATTGGGCCTGTGGCTGTCGTTGAAGTGATCCAGAAGGAACTGCGCATACTCGTTTCCTTGAAAGGCAGACTCTGAGAGCCAGCTGTACGCCTGCTCCCAGTCCTGCGGCACTTCTTCCCCCATCAGATATAGCTTACCCAGCGTGTACTGAGCGTACTGGTTCCCCTGTTCGGCAGATTGAGTCAGATACTCCAGCGCCTTAGCCACATCCTTTGGCATCTGCTCTCCCTGGAGATAGAGCTTACCAAGCTGGTATGCTGCATACGAATTGCTCTGCTCTGCCGCTTTCTCATACCAGGAGACCGCTTCATCGATTCTCTTCTGGCTTTGCAGCAGCTTTCCCAGCGCGTACTGGGAGAAGTCGTGACCAGCTTCAGCGCCACGTTGGAACCACAGCTCCGCTTTCTCGTCATCCGGAAGAACACCAAGGCCGTCCCGCCAGCACTTGCCCAGCTGATGCGCGGCAATGGTGAAGCCTGCGTCCCAGAGCCGCTCCAGCACTTGCACCTGTTCCGCTTTTTCTTCCTCTGTGTTTTCATAGACCGAAAGGATTTCTTTCGCGTTCTGATAGGTCTCCACCATCTCCCACTGGGATGACCAGGCGTGAAGCACGGCGTTCTGATCTTCATCCACCTCATCGTTCATCTGCGTATCCTCAAAGGTGAACACACCCAGCTGAATATTGTCCGCTTCCCGGATGACCATGTTCTTGATGGCTTTGAACTCCTGTTGTTGAGACAGCGGTTTGTGTTCTCTTGGCGTATCCTTGTAGTACCGCTCCAGTTCATCCCGCAGCCGGTTCCAGTGCTCATAGCACTCTGCCACTTCCGGGAGCTTGGCAAGCTCATCCACGATGGCATCCACCTGGGCTTTCACTGGCTTTTTCAAATAGCTGTACACCTTTTTGCCTTTCACTTCCGACAACATTGCAGACAGCATTTCCATCTGCTCCGCAATGACCGGACTGTCACATAGGCCGGACTTCATTTCTCGAATGAGTTGCCCCATGGCTTCCGTAGCGGTGTCCCGTACCTCTTGATAGGAGATATCCTTTTGCTGATACAGGGACAGCAACTCGTCCTGAAAAATGTCATTGGACAGTTGAGAGCGCATCTGCTCAATGCCGCGCTCGGTCAGGTAACCCTGCTTTGGATCATTGGACCATGCCATCATGTGAATATGCGGATGGTACTTTTCATCGTGGAAGGCAGCGCACCAGCGAAAGCTGCTGGGCGGAATTTTCATCGCCGTTGCCAATTCTGTCTGGTGAGCCAGCAGCAATCTACGCCAGCTATCACCGTTTTCGTAACCCAGCCGCACAGCATCTTCTCGCTTTAGGGAATAGACGAAGGTCCATACCGGACCAGCGTGTGCATTGATCTCTTCCATGGTTTGATTCAGATCCGCAGCACCGTCTGCAGTGAACAGACCATGAGAACGAGGACGCTCGGCCATATATTCCAGGTAGCCACTCACCGCAGGTTCAATCATTTCTACGCCATCCCGTGTGGCAATGTACTCGGCATAACATCCACCGCCGCTGCCCGGCTTGATATAACCGGACTTTTGAATAAGACCGTTCATTCGGTAATCTCCTTCTGGAACCGGAACGCATCCTCGAAATTAATTTTCCCATTGGTCTCTTTCACATTTTTTACACAGCGGACCCGGAGCTTTTGCAGCTTGTCCAGATCTATATTGCTCAGGTAGGCAACCAGGTTCGCCATGATATCCTGGTCCACCGCCTGCTTGAACAGTAGGTGGCCCACGCGTTTTCCGAAGGCTCCTAACTTTCCCTCCAGCACATCAGAGAGGACACGGGGCAGGTAGGCGTCTGCATGCTGCGTATCCAGGTATCCGGAGTAGAACCGGACGGCCTTTTCAATGTACTCACTCTGGCTTTTGCAGTTGTCCTGTTTGTAGTGAGTTTCCACTTCTTTCTTAGCCTCCGGCGTGATCCAGAGGGCAAACTTCTCTTTTCCGATGACCATGCTTAAAACCTCCTTTTGTCGTAGGAACGCCCTGAAATAACTTGCAATTCGTTGGTTTTATGCCGGGGCAACACCCTAATGGGAAAAAATTTGTTTTCGGAACGCCCCCCGTCCTCCCCTGAAACTGCCCGCACTGCGGGCAGTTGTGGCTCTGCCGAGGGGCACATGACCCCGGCAGTTTCTCCTGCTCCGCTTCCCCAAACCGCCTTGCGCTCTTCTTCAGGCCCGGCGGCGGCCCAAATTTGCTTTGAAATCCTTGGCGGACAGGGATCCGCTCAGACCCGAACGCGGGCACATAGCGCCTTACAGCGGGCTACGAAGGGGATTCTTGCACTATTGCTGCATGAGCGTCCGTTCTTCCAATCGAAGCATCTGCTGCTGGTAACAATGGTCCATGGCCGCTTGGATCGGTAGGATGGTGTACAGGTTGTTACCATTTCGTTTCACCCCCTGTCTGTCAATGTAGGTCGTATTCTCCACCGTGATGAACTTTCTGTCCACCAGCTTTGCGATGTGCTTCATCACAGTAGCCACCGTAAGATGCACAGCTTCCGAGATGGTGCGGTAGCTCGGATGACATTGATGCGTGCGGCGGTCTTCGCAGTAGAGCAGATAGGCATAGACTGTGATCGCACCGTGGCCGGTATTCAGAAAGAACAGTTCATTGGGCAGAGAGAAAAAATATTTACTGGCATTCTTGAACATGGGAACTCCGTTTTCATTGGTCAGTCCGCGATGGTTCAGTTGATCGAGCTGCTCCATGGCCATATCCACACTCATGTGCAGTTGGACTGCGATCTCATCCGCTCCTGGTACCGCAAAATTTTTGCAGTGCGTATGGAGATAGCAGAGATAGGCAAGGATAGCAAACCCCTGTGGCTTCAGTTCCCACTTCCAAACATCATTTGGCATTTGGAAGCGGCATTGTTTGGAATCACGCAGACGGAAAAGTGTATTCATTTGCAGTTCCCTCCCTCCGTGTGTTCAGTCACCCATCGGATGAACTGTTCCTTGGGCACCACCATGCGGCTCCCGATGCGCAGCACCGGGAATCCTGGTTCATGCATTAACTCATACGCACTGGACGGTGATACGCCCAGCACCTGCGCCACCATTTCCGAATTGAGAAACAGCGGCAGATCATCATAGCTTTTGTAGACAGATTTTTTCATGTATCATTACCTCCGATTGACTTATTTGATTCTATCTGATACGATGGTAACAAAGCTCAAACAAGAGTTCAATGGTTTCAGGGCAGGTTGGGTAAATCCCAAAAGTCTATCGGCTACAAACAGGAGGCCACATGAAAAACGAGCCACTTGATACAGAGGATATTTTTACGGATGCAGTAGATGCTTTTACGGCACTCTTCTACAGCGACCGCATTTTTATTGGTGAACGTGAATATCCAATTGGGCAGTGTATGGTGGACATTTTGAACTTGGAGGAGTCGGAATTGCTTCGGCTCGATCAAAGTCTGCTGGATGTTTATCACGCCATACAATCTGTGTGGCAGGAAGACACACAGGAATCCGTGGAACGAGCACAGAAAAAACTACAGGAAGTTTGGCTTCTAGTGTCCGCACTTCCGGTCTATCGGGATCTGAATATTGACTGGTCACAGCCACTTTTTCAAAACGCTGACCTGCTGGAAACATTTTGGGGTGGGATTCGTTATCTGCCCAGTGAAGCTAGAGCAGAAATAGAAATGCGTTTGCGTAGCATAGTAGGTATAACGGAAATCTTGCGTGTGTTTCGAAAACAGATTTCTCTGATGCTGGACAGTTACTTTGAACCCTTGGAGCGGAGAAATTCCGAGGCCTACGCAGTAGGCGTTTTTCAGTTTTATAGCGACATGATGACAGCCAAGGTTGTAAACCATGATGAGGAGCCTTTCGATCACTGCTTCCCTCTCAAAGTAGCTTTTGTACCCATGATGTCTCCCACGGGTGAGGACAAAATTATTTTGGTTGAGCAGACGGAGTTCCCTGGCTTGATTAGCTTTTTGGAAGTGGAGTTCTACCGAGGGCTGGCTGTGGGGAATGTGCCGCGCCGCTGCCACAACTGCGGAAAATATTTTCTCCTGACCGCAGGCTACAACACCTGCTACTGCAACAACATTGCTCCAGGTGAGACAGAGCGCACCTGCCGGAAGGTAGGCGCGCACCGGAAGGAGGCCCAGGGTAAGGCGAACCGCACTCCGGCCCAGGTGGAATACGACCGCACCTATAACCGTTTGAAGCAGAGGAAGAACCGTAGAAAGATTAGTGTGGATGAGTGGAACTCTTCTGTAGCTAGAGCACAGGACTTGCTAAGGCGCTCTGAATGCGGTGAGTTAAGTGACATGGGATTAAAAAAACAGCTAGAAAGTCTGTAACAAAATATAGGCCGGCAGGAACTATCCTGCCGGCCACATTAATTGTGCACGAAACGTATTTCTTTATTATACACTGTATCAAAATTGTTTTGCTCTCGCTACCTATCAAATTATGATATGAACTGTCTCAAAAATCCAATAGTGTAAAATAATTATGCCCAGAGGTTCTAGGCGAACGGTTTCTCTGGAAAACGGTCTATAAAATCACTATGTTGTGTAAGTATCCAGCCGCTTGCTTATCGCAGCGCGTGCGTTTGAATCGCCGCTTCCGCCACAGCTTTGGCAACACGGTCTGTAACTCGATTATCAAATGCGGATGGAATGATATATTCTGCACGCAATTCATTGTCAGCTACAACACTGGCAATTGCGTTTGCCGCAGCCATTTTCATGTCGTAGTTAATATTACGCGCTCCGACATCCAGTGCTCCTCGGAAGATTCCCGGAAAAGCCAGCACATTGTTGATCTGATTGGGATAATCGCTTCGTCCTGTACCAAACACGCTTACGCCGCTTGCCATAGCTAGATCATAAGCGATCTCCGGCTCCGGGTTGGCCATTGCGAAGACGATGGGATCCTTTGCCATAGTCGCCACCATCTCCGGCGTCAGTACATTTGCCACGGAGACCCCGATGAAAACATCTGCGCCGTTCACTGCGTCGGCGAGAGTTCCTGTTCGCTGTTCCAGATTCGTAATATCACAAAGATCGCGCTTACCCAAACGTAAGCGTCACCGTCGGCTCGTCAATGGTGTTATATCCTTCCTCAATCTCCAAGCTCATCTCGATTTCCTGGATATCTGAGGCTGAGGTGATTTTGTTTTCCTCCAAAGAAGATTCCCTCAGCTGGATGACCATGGCCGCGGACATTTCATTTGCCAGACTCTGACCGGAGAAGGAGTAGTCGGTCATGAAACCGTTCACTGAGAGAGAGTCATAGGCATCCGCTATGGTGAGCGTCTTCCCGCTATTGTTTTCTGCCAACAGGAGCACATGCAAATCAGAGCTGTAATCAGAGGGATCCTCCATCATGCCCTTCAGAACGATTTTCAGTCCGTTGCTGTTGTAAACCTCAGTCCCCCTCCCATCGAACGAGGCGCTCACATCAGGGAGAACGACTTCTACCGGAGTTTCCGCCGCAATTTCCGCGCCGTCCTCATTGCGTTGGGCCAGGGAGAGGGAGATTGTACCCACCTGAGTGATACCATATCCTTCCCAATATACCGGGTCCAGCACAGCCGAAAGATCCACATCCACAACGCAGCGTTTGCCGGGGTTTATGGCATTGTTGGACCAGATGGAGTCATTCACCAGCAGGCCGTTGATGGCAATTTCCGATGTAGACAGGTACACCATGCTGTCGGACTTGTTCTCCAGTTCCAGAAACAAGGCGGTCTCTCCGTCACGGTTCCGGATTACTCCACTGGAGAGCAGCTTCACACCGTTTTGGTCATAGGGGATATCCTGAGAAAAATACAGCATCTCATACCCATAGGTGCCCATGGCGGCTTTGCTGGTGATAGCCTCCTGGTAGTGGTCAGTCGCGTAGTCGTAGGTGTCGAAAGCGGATGTCTTCAGCTGCCGCGGGCCGGAGTAGGTGTGGTTGTAGTCATCGTCAGACATATCAAAGCCAATTTCCATGTCTGCAATCTCGTTGATGCCATAGAGCATCAGAGTGTCATAGCTGAAGCTGATGGTGTCATTGGCCTTTTTCCCGTTTGCCACATCGCAGTTCAGATAGCCCTCGTTCACCATGCACCCATTGATGGAATTGCAACTGTATCCCAGGGAACCGCTGATAAAGGACAGGTCTTTTCCGCTGTTATTTTCGATGGTCAGCGCCAAATCCACGGAGTAGGCCGTATAGGTCAGGCTGGTAGCGGTAATCTTCACGCCGCCTTCATCCACCAGAACGGTCTCGGCCAGAGTGGCGTTCACATTGAACGGGCCCAGGGACTCATCCGACTGCCCTGGAGTGTTGTCGGTGGCTGCGTTCCCCGAGACGCCGCTCCCGGCCTGGGGCGGCTCTTTCCCGGAAGCGTCAGGTGCGGCAGAATTGCCGCAGGCGGCCAGCGATGCCAGAAGGGCGATGGCTGACAACACGGATAGAAATCTTGCTTTCATGGTGTATCCTCCTTGTGTCTTGTTTCATAGGCGGGATGCAATGTTCGAAAGACCCGCTGACCGCTACAGCATGGCGATATGTTCTTTTGCCTGCTGAATCAGCTCCAGCAGGTGGGTATGTTCTGCTTCCAGCTTCTCCACCTGAGCCTGCAGTACCGATTTCTTCACAGAATCAGGTGCATCCAAAAGATTTTTGATCTCTTTCAGCGAAAAACCCATCTGCTGATAAAACCGGACGAGCCGAATGCGCTCCCGTTCCGACTCGCCGTAGAGCAGATACCCGTATTTATTTTTTCCGGAAGGGATCACCAGCGCTGCTTTTTCGTAACCCTGTACAGCCCGCCGGGATACGCCCAACTCGGCGCACGTCTGGCGCAATGTCTGATCTGTCTTCATCTCCTCCTCACCGTAAAACTGCACGCTGCGTGCAGTCAAGGGCTTTGCACGAAAATCGCATCCCGTAACAGAGCTTGCAAATTTCGCGTGGACCCAGGGTGATGGAAAAACTGCATTTGGAAAGATGGATGGTGCAGATGATGCTTGAATGCGCTGCCAAGGTAATCTGTTCACTGTTTTACCGATGTTGCATATACAAGGCACTTCACAAATAGAGGAGAATATTCTATAATATGGTCGAAAAATGCCTGTGAGGAGCAACTTGGCCAATCAGTGATTGAGGCCAATATCAAATCCGAGTTCAGGAGGATGACCATGAAGATTTTTTTTGCTGTTTTGGGCATATGTATTGCACTTGTTGCAATGTTTTATCTTTTTGTACTGGTTACAGCGTGGGTGTGATCGAAGAGAGGGAGAGAGCGTATGGTTAAGGTTTGGAAGACTGCTTCTAGCGCCATTGCTGCTTTGCTTGCAATTGTGCTGATATTTGGTAGTGGGTACTTGTTGGGAAAATATTATGGAAACCGAGGCGAAGTGTTCGAAGAAAAGGATTCGGGGGGATTCGATTTAAAATTGCCGGGGGAACAAGAGGTACGAGTTGTTACGGTAGACGAAGTTGAAATGCGGCTTGTTGAGATAGGCCAATTATCTACCTACTCTGGCGAGTATTCCGTGACAAAGTCCGCTGACTTTACAAGGCATATCATCGATAATATTGCGATACCAGGGACTACAAATACGATTCGAATCGAATGTCAGGGTCTCGTAAAAGTCGGATATGATATGGAGAGCATCACACCGACCGTTGACAATGAAAGCCAAAAAATCTACATTGCCCTGCCGGAAGCCAAGGTTCTTGATAACTATATTATTTGGGATACAGTAAATTGTTCAGAAAACAACACCATACTGAATCCCATTGATTTTTCTCAATATCAAACTCTTATTTCTGAAATTGAGGCACAAGGACTGGCACAGGCTGAGAACGATGGTATTTATGACAAGGCAGAAGAGCACATAAAATTCCTTGTTCAAACCTTCCTTTCCGGTTTTGATGAATACACTATCGTTTTTTTATGATTTTGATGATGGGTTAAGGTCCGGTCTTGATTGAGAGGCTGTGAAAATAAAACGGCACCCGGATGTATCACCAGGTGCCGCTATATCGTCAGTATGTATTAGGGTTCCAAAAGAAATGGTCTGAATGTCTGGACTATCCGTCCATGGATACGCGATAGAACCGGTCAAATAGCCCTCCGAACTCCACTTCGATGATATGTTCGCCATCCAATGACGAATCAAGATAGCTGACGAGGCGCCTATAATAACCACTCACCGCCTGACCATGGCTGGTCATCTGCTGGAGCGCCGCCATAACCGGCTCCAGGCCAACTCCCAGCGCTGCTATCCTGGAAATGGGCAGTTTCGAATAGGGCTGCATGGTCAATTCACAGTCAACGGCGGCTGGTGCCAGTTCCGCAACGGTCATAGCCTTGAGAATGGCTTCTCTGTCCATCTTACTCCCTTCCATAATTTTACATACTTTGACATTCATTATATGAAAAATTATGAAAGGCGGCAATGCCTTTTCTTTGTTATACACTGTACTAAAATCAACCGGGACATGGTCAAGCAACCATTGACAGACCGATTGTCCAAGATAAAGGCTTGAGATATGTATCTGCTTCTTGATGGTGGGCACCTGTACTATCATCGCTCCGGCAGAGTGGAAGTTGACCACACAACAAGCCACAGACAGGGGTGGAGCAGCCGGAATAACCGCCTCTTAAAAGTGTTAGAAACCAATCTTTTCGGAGCGAAAATAACCACAAATAAGCGAAAAATATTGAAAAAAATTAAAAACCGGCGTTGACGTGCGGGAGGTCACAGGTTCAAGTCCTGTATCGTCCACCAGAGTAACCGCTATTTTCGCAAGGAAATAGCGGTTTTTCTAACTTTTTTGTCCACTTTCCTTTGTGCTGCATTTCGTCCAATCTTTTTTGACCACACAACAGCCACAGACAGGAAAAATCGCCGCCCTCCGGAAGTACCTTTTCCGGAGGGCGGTTTTCTGTGTTCAGCCTGCTTTTTTCCCGGCCCGAAGGGGTGCCAGCTCTCTTTTCATCTCCTGAATCAGCTCTGTCAGCTTTTGCTCACATTCTTCCTCCGTAGGCGCGTAGACATTCCGGGCGATGCGCTTTCCATGGACCTTTGGGGAGTACCGCCCCTCCCAGAGGTGGTCATTGATCTGGGTAATGCACCCGGTACCCGGCTTGCGGTACTTTCCCTTGATTGCTTGGAAGTCCGTTGTTTTCGGTCTCTTCTGATGT
>NZ_JBQKJL010000031.1:0-12260 GCF_052117285.1 Lawsonibacter sp. LCP25S3_E2 | reverse complement strand
GAAACGGAGCATGAAACACTTGAAAAGTCCTATCGCCACAGGCTTTTCCAGCGGTCACAAAGAATTTTCAAATAAATGCACATTCTGTCTTGACGAAATGCTTCCGAAAGGTACGATTTTGGTGGAGTGCGGCAAAATGCTCCAGCGCGGTACACCGAAAATGCGTCCCAAGCTGGGCAAGGATCATCAGCCGGTAAAGGACCGGCATGGCAATCCGGTCTATGAGACCGTAAAGGACAAAAATGGCAAAGTGGTCTATGAGCCTTATCGTATTAAGGTTCTCAATACCATCAACTTCAAAAAGTCCATGCACTACAATCCTTTTGCCTATCTGCACAGCGAAAAGGACATTTTGAAGCTGGTTACGACTTTAATAGCGAATACCAAGGGAGAAGGCAAGGCTGGAGATGATTTCTGGGTCAAGGCGGAAACGCTTTTGTACTGCGCCCTCATCGGGTATATCCATTATGAGGCTCCGGTGGAGGAACAGAACTTCTCCACCCTCATTGAGTTCATCAACGCCATGGAAGTCCGGGAGGACGACGAGGAGTTCAAGAACCCGGTGGACCTGATGTTTGATGCACTGGAAGCAGAAAAGCCTAATCATTTTGCCGTCCGCCAATATAAAAAATACAAGCTGGCCGCCGGTGTTGTATGCTCTAAAAGACTTCTTAATCAAGTGGTTGGGAAGTCTCTTAGAACACATAACCTAAAGTCGTAGAAAGGAGCGCAAGCAATGAGAAGAAACGAGAAAATTACTGTTCTTTACGAGCGTTTGAGCCGTGATGATGATTTACAGGGCGAGAGCAATTCTATCTCCAACCAAAAGAAGCTGTTGGAGGACTACGCCGCCCAGCATGACTTTCCGAATCCTGTCCACTTTACGGATGATGGTATCAGCGGCACTTGTTTTGACCGCCCCGGATTTTTAGCCATGATGAAAGAGGTTGAAGCCGGGAATGTGGAATACCTCTGTATCAAGGACATGAGCCGTCTGGGGCGTGACTATCTGAAAGTCGGTCAGATTATGGAAATCCTGCGACAGCGTGGTGTGCGCCTTATCGCCATCAATGACGGCGTGGACAGCGCCAGAGGGGATGATGATTTCACCCCTTTCCGCAACATCATGAATGAGTATTACGCCAGAGACACCAGCCGTAAAATCCGTTCCACTTTTCAATCCAAAGGCAAGACAGGCAAGCACCTCACGGGGACGGTCATTTACGGCTACCTCTGGAACGAAGCCAGAGACCAATGGTTGGTTGACCCCGAAGCCGCCGAGGTTGTGAAGCGTATTTTTGCCATGACGATTGAGGGCTACGGTCCGTATCAGATCGCAAACCGGCTGAAAGAAGATAAAGTCCTCATTCCGTCCGCTTACCTTGCACAGCATGGCGAGGGCGTGAACAAGAACAAGACTTTCAAAGATATGTACGGCTGGGGTTCCTCCACCATCGTAAATATTCTGGAAAAGCGGGAGTATCTGGGACACACCATCAACTTCAAGACCCGCAAGCACTTCAAAGACAAGAAAAGCCATTATGTCCCGGAGGACGAATGGACAATTTTCGAGAATACTCATGAAGCCATCATTGACCAGCAGACCTTTGACCTTGTGCAGAAAATCCGCAGCAAGGTCAGACGCTACCCGGACGGCTGGGGCGAGGTTGCACCCCTCACAGGTTTGCTTTATTGTGCCGATTGCGGCGGCAAGATGTATGTCCACCGCACCAACAACGGCAAACGCATTTCTCAATATACCTGTTCACAGTACACCAAAGTCCCAGTCGGAACGATCTGCAAGACACAGCACCGTATCAATGAAGATGTGGTACTGTCCCTTGTCTCCGATATGCTCAAAGCCATTGCCGAGTATGCCAAGCATGACCGAGCCGAGTTTGTCCGAGTGGTACAGGAAGCGCAGTCAAACCAGCAGACGGCAGAGGTCAGGAAACAGCGGACACGCCTTGCCACCGCCAAGCAGAGAGTGTCCGAGCTGGAAGTCCTGCTCTGTAAAATCTATGAGGACAACATTTTAGGAAAGCTGTCCGACAGCAGATACGCCACTCTGGACGCTCAATACGAAAAGGAACAGTCCGAGCTTACCGTTGAAATTTCTGCTCTGGAAAAGGCTATCAAGAGCTACGAGAAGCACGAAAAGGACGCTGACCGTTTTATCGCTCTGATTGACAAATACGAGAACTTCGACAAGCTGACCATTGCCATGCTCAATGAGTTTATCGAGAAAATTCTTGTGCATGAGCGTGACCGCAAAGGCAGTATACAGACCACGCAGGAGGTCGAGATTTACTTCAATTTTGTCGGGCGATTTGTTCCCCCGGCATTTGGCGAAGTGGAACTTACACAGGAGGAATTAGAGGAAATCCGCAAGCGTGAGGAACGCAAGGACAGACTTCATCAAAATTACTTGAAGCGCAAAGCCAGCGGAGCGCAGAAGCAATACGAGGACAAAATCAAGGAGAGGAAAAAGGCAGAAATGGACGCAAAGAAAGCCGCCATTCGTGCGGAGGACATTGCAAAGGGCGTGTTCATCCCTGTCAGCAGTTTACCGCAAAAAGAGCCGATGAAAGCCGTTATCTGAATACAGAGAGGAACGCCCGAAAGGTTTTTAGACTGTTCGGGCGTTTCTTTGCGCCATTGGTAGAATTTTTCACATTTTTGTGATATACTTTATTTGTCGAAAGAGCGAGACAAATAAGAATTTGATGAGGTGTAATTATGGTAAGAATTGCAACAGTAAATGATGCAGAGCAATTAAACATCTTAAATGTTGAATTTAATGGTGAGAGCGACACAAGCATAGACAATATTAGAAATTCCCTTATGAATAATAAACAGGAAGTTGTTATCGTTGCTGATGAAGATGATATGTTAGTTGGATTTGTTTGTGTTCAGCTTAAAAAATCGTTCTGCTATGATGAATATATGCCTGAAATTACAGAAGTGTATGTTAAACCAGCATACAGAAAAAGAGGCTTAGCGAGTGAGATGATTACTTTTGCAGAGGCTTATTGTAGTAAGAATTATCCACTTGACAAATATGAACTTCTAACAGGACAAGAAAATCTTGTTGCACAAACTGTATATAATAAACTTGGTTATGTAGATGATAATGAACTTCATTTATCAAAACGAGTTAAGAGATAGTCAAATTCCAATTTATCGGGCTGTCGAAAAACCCTTTAGGAACTAAAGGGCGCACTTCTATACTCTCCTGTCGGAAGTATCGTGCGTCCTGCGGAGCTTCACTCTCCGTCAGCAGAAGAAAACTGCATGACCGAGAATGTTGCGTCACTTCGTTCCGTCAAGGTGGCTACACCCCCTTGCGCCGCTAAAGCGGCTATCCCCTGTGGACTTGCCGTCCGCAAACGGTTTTGACAAACCGTTCGCCGCCAGCAAGTTTGAAAAACTGAATACCGAAAAACTGACCGTTGACTGGTCGCAATCTGCGAAAAGTTGACGGTCTTTTTTTATCCCCATTTTCAAAAAAGGAGGTCAAACAAAATGGCAAAACCGAAAACCCTCGAACAGCTCCGAGCCGACAAGGAACGAGCCGAGACGCAGCTTGCACAGGAACAGCACAAGCTGGAGCGTCTGGAGAACAGAAAGAAGTATCTGGAGAAAGGCGAGAGACAAAAGCGCACCCATCGTCTTTGCAATCTGGGCGGCACGATTGAGAGCCTTGCCCCGGAGGTCAAGGATCTCACACGCACCGAAATGACCGAGCTGATGGAACACATCTTTTCTCTGCCCGAAGTCCGGCGAGCCGTCCGACACATGGCGATTACCCACATCAGCCAAGCGAACAGAGAAAAGGAGTTGAAAGCCGATGGCACTATTTCATCTGAGCGTCACGCAGACTAAACGAAGCGCAGGACAGTCCGCTATTGCTTCTGCCGCTTATCGAGCCGGAGAGCGTTTGTATAGCGAGTATTATGGCGAGTACAGCGACTACACCCGAAAGGGCGGCGTGATCTGTTCTGACATTCTCCTGCCATCCTATGCACCGCCCGAATACGCAGACCGTCAGACGCTATGGAACGCCGTGGAAAAAGCCGAGTGTGGAAAGAACGCCCAGCTTGCATACAGCTTTGACATTGCCTTGCAGAATGAGTTCTCCCTTGAGGAAAACATCGCTCTTGCAAGGCAATTTTTGTTAGAGAACTTTGTGAGCCGGGGCATGGTGGTTGACTTTGCCGTACACCAGCCAGACCGTGAGGACGGCGGCATACCCAATCCGCATTTTCATGTGCTTTGCCCTATCCGTCCCATCGAGCAGAACGGCAAATGGGGGATAAAGCAACACCGAGTGTACGAGCTGGACGAGGACGGCAACCGTATCCGGGGAGCAGACGGGAACTTTGTGTTCAACGCTGTTCCCACTACCGACTGGGGCAGTCCCGAAACGCTGGAACATTGGCGTCAGACATGGGCTGAACTATGCAACGCCAAGTTTGCGGAGAAAGGGCTTGATGTTCGTATCGACCACCGAAGCTATGAGCGTCAGGGCGTGGATTTGCTTCCCACCGTCCATGAGGGCGCAACCGTCCGGGCAATGGAGAAGAAAGGCATACGCACCGAAAAGGGCGAGTTCAACCGTTGGATAAAAGCCACTAATGCTGTTATCCGGGATATCAAGAAGAAAATCTCTCTCCTGTTCGATTGGATTGCCGAAGCAAAAGCGGAACTTGCCAAGCCGCAGGCACCCGACCTTGTTTCTCTGCTGAACGCCTACTACACCCAGCGCAAAGCCGGGGCATATTCCCAGAAAGGCAAAATCAGCAACCTAAAGGAGATGAATGAGACTTTCAATTATCTCCGGGCAAACGGCATTTACACCCTTGAAGATTTGGAAAGCCGTGTCAATGAACACAGCTCCACCACAGAAAGCTTGAAGAAAACGCTGGACGGGCAGACCGCACGAATGAAAGCAATTAAGCAGCTCTCTGACAGCTCCGCTACTTTCCAGAGCTTGAAGCCAGTCTATGACGGCTTGCAGAAAATCAAGTTTGAGAAGCCCAGAGCCAAGTACAAGGCAGAGCATGAAGCGGAACTGAAACAGTTCTACGCCGCCAGACGAAAGCTGACCGGGGAGTTCCCGGACGGCAAGGTGGATATGAAAAAGCTGTCCGCAGAGTATGACGCTCTGGAACAGGCACATGACATCACCTACGGCGAGTTTAAGACCGTCAGAGACGATTTGCACCGCCTTTGGAAGGTCAAGTCATGTGTAGATACTGCCGCCCGATTTAACGAGCACACAGAGCAAGAAAAGCTCCAAAATCGACCCCAAACACGACACAAAAAGGAGGAACTATCCCGATGAATTACACCCAAGCACAGATTGACAGGGCAAACGCCGTCAGTCTGGAAGATTTTCTCCGAACACAGGGAGAGACACTAATCAAAAGCGGACGAGAATACCGCTGGAAAGAACATGACAGCTTGACCGTCCGAGGAAACAAGTGGTTTCGCCACAGCCAGAGCAAGGGCGGCTATCCCATTGATTTTGTCATGGAGTTTTACGGCAAGTCCTTTCCCGAAGCCGTCCAGATGTTGACAGGCGAAAACGGCGAGGGACAGACCGAAGCTACCACAGCACCGCCCACAGAGTTTCACTTGCCGCTACACAACCGAACAGCCGACAGAGCAATTCAATATCTTTGCGAAAGCCGAGGTCTCAACAAAACGCTTGTTGAGGCTTTTCTTCTTTCCGGGGATATTTACGAGGACGCAAAGCGGCACAATGTTGTGTTTGTCGGCAGAGACCGAAGCGGCACGCCGAGATACGCCCATGTGCGAGGAACGGCAGACCCATTCAGACAGGACATTACCGGCTCCGATAAATCCTATCCGTTCCGTTACGAGGGCAACAGCAACCAGCTCTTTGTCTTTGAAGCACCGATAGACCTTTTGTCCTTTATCTGCCTTTATCCGCAGGACTGGCAGACAAGGAGCTATCTTGCCCTGGGCGGCGTTTCGGGCAAAGCCCTTGACCGTTTCCTTTCTGACCGCAGGGACACCCGAAAAGTGTTCCTCTGCCTTGACAGCGACACCGCAGGAAGTGAAGCCTGCACTCGACTGGCGCAGGACATTCCCAGCGAGATCGCCGTCATTCGCCTTGTCCCGGCAAGGAAAGACTGGAACGATGTTCTCCGTCAGCAAGGGGACATTCCGAGCCGCAAATTCATAGCCGAGACAATCACGCTGCGAGAGCTGCCCACCGCCCAGCCTGTCCCAATGCTCCGCATGGCTGATGTGGAGCTGACGAGCGTGGATTGGCTATGGTTTCCGTATATCCCCTTTGGAAAGCTGACCATCATACAGGGCAACCCCGGCGAGGGCAAGACCTACTTTGCCATGCGCCTTGCGGCGGCTTGCACCAACCGAAAGCCTTTGCCCGGCATGGAGACCATTGACCCTTTCAATATCATCTACCAGACCGCCGAGGACGGTCTGGGTGATACCGTGAAGCCCCGACTGATTGAAGCGGACGCAGACCTTGAAAGAGTGCTTGTCATTGACGACAGGGACACACCACTGACCCTTGCCGATGAACGCATAGCAAGGGCAATCCGTGAGAACAACGCAAGGCTGGTTATCATTGACCCGGTACAGGCGTTTCTTGGGGCAGATGTTGACATGAACAGGGCTAACGAGGTGCGCCCGATATTCCGCAGTCTGGGAGACATTGCACAGGCTACTGGGTGCGCTATCGTGCTGATAGGACACCTGAACAAAGCCGCAGGAACACAAAGCACCTACCGAGGATTGGGGTCTATCGACATTACGGCGGCAGTCCGCAGTCTGCTCTTTATCGGCAAGCTGAAGGACAGCCCCACAACGAGGGTGCTTATCCATGAGAAAAGCTCCCTTGCGCCGCCCGGACAGTCTCTTGCTTTTTCTCTGGGAGATGAGAAAGGCTTTGAGTGGATAGGAGCTTATGACATTACCGCTGACGAGCTTCTTGCCGGGACGGACACCGCCAAGACCGAGAGCAAGACCGCACAGGCGCAAATGCTTATTCTGGAACTGCTTGCGGACGGAAAGCGTATGCCGAGTGCAGAACTTGAGAAAGCGGTCAATGAGCGTGGGATTTCGTCACGCACCATGAGAACGGCAAAGAGCCGTATCGGGGACAGGCTTGTGACCGAGAAAGACGGCACAGCATGGGTCTGCTATCTCCGAGACTGACAACAGGAACACGGCAAGCGTGGCAAAGACGGCAAGGGTTTTATAGATACCTTAATGTTGCCGCCTTGCCTTCTTCCCTCATACCGATACCGCCCGATGATGAATAGTCACCGGGCATTTTTCATTTACAGGAGGATTTTGAATGAACAATACCGCAACCCTCAGCACCACCAACAACAGCCCTTGCCCGACTGTCAGAAAGCAGATCGGCAAGACCACCTATATCGTCCGGGTCCATTTCAGCGAGACCGCCAAAGAGACGATGGAGGACAAAATCAAGCGTCTGCTCCGTGAAGAAGTCCGCAGAATGTGACTTCTTTGTAAACTTGATTAAAAAGTCCTTGACAATTCGTTTCTGGCAAAACAGCTAAAAGCATACTGATTAGCTGCGGTGCGCGCCTTGCTGTGTTCGATATTGCGGAGCTGAGGGAGGTCACTTCCTACGATGAGCTGGAGCTGGATACGCTGGGAGATCGGAAAACTGCCCTGTTCCTTATTATGAGCGATACGGATGACAGTTTTAACTTTCTCATTTCCATGTGCTACACCCAGTTATTCAACCTGCTCTGCGAAAAAGCCGACGATGTGTACGGCGGGCGGCTACCGATCCATGTGCGCTGCCTTATCGACGAGTGCGCCAACATCGGCCAGATTCCCAAACTGGAAAAGCTGGTGGCTACCATCCGAAGCCGTGAGATCTCCGCCTGTCTGGTCTTGCAGGCGCAAAGCCAACTGAAAGCCATCTACAAGGACAATGCCGATACCATCATCGGCAATATGGATACCTCCATTTTCCTGGGCGGTAAAGAGCCGACTACCCTCAAAGAGCTGGCTGCCGTGCTGGGCAAGGAAACCATCGACACCTACAACACCGGTGAGAACCGTGGGCGGGAAATCTCCCACTCTCTCAACTACCAAAAGCTCGGCAAAGAGCTGATGAGCCAGGATGAACTGGCCGTTATGGACGGCGGCAAGTGCATCCTTCAGCTGCGCGGTGTGCGGCCTTTCCTTTCGGATAAGTACGACATTACCAAGCACCCCAATTTCAAATACACAGCCGACGCAAGCGACAAGAACACTTTTGACATTGAAGCGTTCCTGTCCACCCGGCTGAAACTCAAGCCCAATGAGGTCTGCGACGTGTACGAAGTAGATACTCAGGGTGCTTAATTTCGTTCCGCTTTAGAAGGGAGTGATCTTATCTATTCGCCGCAACTGCCCTTTTGGGGCCATTGGCGTACAAAGCGGACAATCGCAAGAAAAAATAATGAAAAAGGAGGACAGCCGGAATCATGCCCCCGGAAACCGGGTGGCAGATTGTTCCGGCTTTTGTATGCCTATGAAACATGACAAACCTATTTTTTAATCAGATTCCGGCTAACAAACTATATGGCATTTTTTGAACAGGCAATCACCGTTCTTCAGACCCTCGTTATCGCCCTCGGCGCTGGTCTCGGTATCTGGGGCGTCATCAACCTGCTGGAAGGTTACGGCAACGACAACCCCGGCGCGAATGCTCATGTGTCGTAAAGAAACACAGAAAAATTTGATAGACAGTCCTACTATATCCGTAAAAAAATGTTTACAAATGGAGCGCACAGAGTTATACTTGTCATCATAGGTTGCCTTGGGTTTCCGCTCTTTGGTATACCCCTTGACGCTGATCACTTCCGGTTCGATCACTTCCGCAGGCTTTTCATCACCGACGGGTGTACCGAACAGATTCAGCTGTCCGTCCAGCTGGTCATGGCGTATTTCACTGGTTGAGCCAAAGACCTTGTTCTTAAGATACGCAAGCTGAGACTGGAGATTCGCGATCAGAAGGTCTTTTTCACTGTCCTTCGCATTGCGTTCTTCCAGCATCTTCTGCAATGAACTTATGAGTTCGTTCTGAGTGCTGATTGTTTTATTCAGTTGTGAGATTGTATCCTTAAGCTCTAAGAGCTGGATATCTTTTACTCCTGAAGGCATGGTCTTCTGCTCCGTTTTTTGATACTTCTATTGTACCATAAACAGGTGCAAAAG
Organism: Lawsonibacter sp. LCP25S3_E2; assembly: GCF_052117285.1. NCBI lineage: Bacteria > Bacillati > Bacillota > Clostridia > Eubacteriales > Oscillospiraceae > Lawsonibacter > Lawsonibacter sp. LCP25S3_E2. Next base: position 3,020 of record NZ_JBQKJL010000031.1, on the reverse strand, counting down.
CCTAGAAAAATCAAGCGTTTCAGGCACTTTTTATTGCCTTTGGCTGCTCGATCTCAAGACCGGACATGAGCCAGTCAAACTGCCTCCATGTAATGGTTTTCACCTCGTCACGGTTACGTGGCCACCGGTATTTTCCGGTGTTATGATCGAGGCGTTTATATAAAAGCACAAAACCGTCATTCTCATGAAGGAGTGCCTTTATCCTGTCATTGCGTCTGCCGCAGAAAAGGTAGAGCGCGGTGGTATGCTCCGGTTCAAAGTGAAGCTGGTCTCTGATGATGGCGCACAGACCATCGATTGATTTTCTCATATCGGTGTAGCCACAAATGATATAAATATCTGTTGCAGCTGTAATGTCGCCTAGCATGATGCACCTCCCACAGACCGGATGATCTGTGCTAAAAGTGCCGGATCTATATCATTTGAAATCCTGATCAGGGCGGAGCCGAGTTTGATCTCAGCAGTTGCTTCCATACAGTTTGTATCCGTATGATCCGGAAGCACGCTTAAAAGCTGTGGTGTCTCTTCGTGCAGAACAGGCTGGTCAACGATTTCAAGTTTGACAACATCCTGTTGTTCCGAAGGCTTATAGCCTCCCCGGCCTGTTGCCGGCGGAATATCATAGCAGGATTTTTTGCGAAGCCGCTTGACCCAGTTGTAGAATGTACCGGGTTTGATCCCGTGCTCGTTGCACCACTGAAAATCGCTTAGTCCGCTGCTGCGACATTCCATGATGAGCCGGTATTGCTCATCGGCAGTTCGTCTTTCTGTCTGCATAAATGTAACCTCCATAATTGTAGTAAAATGCTTGCTTACTGCTAGATCCTAGCGCCGGATCATAGAGTAAAATGCTGGCATATGTGATTACTACTATTATGGCAAATATATGACCAAGCGAACAGATACCCTTATATTAGGCGCTTACCTTTAAGGAGAGGTTATAATGAACAAAGTAAATATAAAAGATAGTCAAAATTTTATTACTTCAAAATATCACATAGAAAAAATAATGAATTGCATAAGTTTAGATGAAAAAGATAACATCTTTGAAATAGGTGCAGGGAAAGGTCATTTTACTGCTGAATTGGTAAAGAGATGTAATTTTGTTACGGCGATAGAAATTGATTCTAAATTATGTGAGGTAACTCGTAATAAGCTCTTAAATTATCCTAACTATCAAATAGTAAATGATGATATACTGAAATTTACATTTCCTAGCCACAATCCATATAAAATATTTGGCAGCATACCTTACAACATAAGCACAAATATAATTCGAAAAATTGTTTTTGAAAGTTCAGCCACAATAAGTTATTTAATAGTGGAATATGGTTTTGCTAAAAGGTTATTAGATACAAACAGATCACTAGCATTGCTGTTAATGGCAGAGGTAGATATTTCTATATTAGCAAAAATTCCTAGGTATTATTTCCATCCAAAACCTAAAGTGGATAGCGCATTAATTGTATTAAAAAGAAAGCCAGCAAAAATGGCATTTAAAGAGAGAAAAAAATATGAAACTTTTGTAATGAAATGGGTTAACAAAGAGTATGAAAAACTGTTTACAAAAAATCAATTTAATAAAGCTTTAAAACATGCGAGAATATATGATATAAACAATATTAGTTTCGAACAATTTGTATCGCTATTTAATAGTTATAAAATATTTAACGGCTAAAAACAATAGGCCACATGCAACTGTAAATGTTTAGTTATAGGTAGGGTAGCATAAGTTAAAATGCTATTCTGCCTTTTAAAAGTATGGTATACATTCCAGAGAGAGATTGGATATGTTCCCGTATACCGATAGTGCCAAAAGCGAAGTGGATATGTTTCCGAGAACGGACGTACTCAAATGACATTCATTCTGTCCTCTCCAGCCAGCTCATGGAGGGAAACGACCATGAGTAAACTTCTCCCCTATGAAACAATCGTTAAAGCCCATGAGGGCGACCCGGACGCAATCGACACGGTTCTTTCCCACTACGCCGGATATATCCGCTACTTCTCCAAAATAAACGGACAGGTCAACTCCGAGGTGGAGGACTATGTGAAGCAGCGGCTCATTGCCGCGCTGTTCAAATTTCGCTTTGACCGTTGAGTTATATCCAATGTCAGACAAGAAAAAAATCAAGCTGATTTTCAAACCGTCTCATTGCATGGAATAATCTGCTCCACTATAATTAAGGCAGGAGGTGTTGAGAGATGGCGAATGAAGATAAAAAAGATTTTAATGCCATGCTACATGATAGCAAGGATATGCCTAAATTTCAGATTATTACCGACCAGAAAAGCATTGAGAAATATGGCGGAAGCAGAATGTATTTTGCCCCACCAATCGAATATGATAAAGTGATGAAACTAATTCCTTATGGCAAAGTAATCACTGTCGGAAAAATCCGTGAATATTTTGCTAAACTGAATGGAGCGGATTTCACAGAGCCTATTACAGCCGGGATTTTTGTATCTATTGCAGCATGGGCGAGTTACCAGCGTTCTGAAGATGAAACCCCGTATTGGCGAACCTTAAAGGCAAACGGGGAATTGAACGCAAAATATCCCGGCGGTGTAGAGGCACAAAAGGAAAAGTTGGAAGCGGAAGGCCACACAATTATTCAGAAAGGACGCACAAATATAAAGTATTTTGTAAAGGACTATGAAAGTATTCTTTTTGATTTGAGATGAGAAGTTTTTATTTGCTAAACGCGTTATCGTCATACCAGCCAGCCCTAAACTTTCAAAACTGAATACCAGCCGCCACCGGCGACCAGCGAAAGCAGTAAGTCTGAAAAAGATTTGCTGCTTTTTTTGTTGCCCGTTCTGGCTCCCGGCCATTTTGCCCCCTGCCGGTTGTAGTAGTAAATGAGGGGAGAAATTTTCCCGCCCGGATATTTGGCATTTTCAAAATCTCGGTGCCGTCAAGATTTATGCGCAAAATTATTTGCAGGCTCCGGCTGAATGAAGTCAGCCGGCAATAGAGGCGTCGTACAGAGCCGCCTCCAAGTGCTTCATGTTCATGT
>NZ_JBQKJL010000030.1:0-12893 GCF_052117285.1 Lawsonibacter sp. LCP25S3_E2 | reverse complement strand
TTTTGCATCTCCATCTCGTCTGGTGCTCGATTTTGTCCTCTGAAACGGCTGAAACCCTTGCCGCAGCAAGGGTTTCAGGGGTTGCATCTTTTTCAGCAACCTTAGTTGGTGGACCTGATCGGATTCGAACCGACGACCCCCACAATGCGAACCAGCACCTGAAACTTTTTTCGAGCATTCCCAGCCATTTTTAGCTGTTTTTGCTCCGTTCCACTTCATCTTTGGGCCTCTTTGACCATGCTGTTTCCGTGTGGTCCGGAACGGTGTGTGGTGGGTTCTGTGGTCAGAAACGCTCCCCAGCCTTTGCCGACGTCTTTCGCCGACAGGGACGGGGAGCGTTTTTCATGCCTCTGACTGCCTGCATTGTACCTCTGAGGACGGGATTAAGCAAGTCATTTCTGCGCCACCTACGGCTCAGAAATTGAGGGGCTGTAAACAAAAATAAGCGTGAACCGATTAGAGTACATTATTTGGCACATCCCGGAGTGCCTGGATTTGATCCCGCCGGCCATAAACCACTACGATGACCCATACTGTTTTCTGAGTTTCGTTAATCCAATAATACACCAGAAAATTCTCTACGGGCATTTTATGGATTCCCTCAGAACGCCATGGTTCTTCGAGCGTTAGAGGGTAACGATTTGGCATAGTGCGCAGCGAGGAAATCTGCAACTTGATTTTCTCCATCCAACGACGAGCTGTGTCCGGAGACTGAAGGACTTTGGAGATATAGCGGGCAATATTCTGCATTTGCTCCACGGCATAATCGGTCAGGTTAACTTGATACTCCATCCTCAGATACTCTCACTGATACGGGCAAAGGCAGAATCCAGATCTATACCCTGACCCGCCTTAGCCTGATTCAGTCCTTTCTCCATCATCTGGTTGAACTGTTCTGCTGAGAGTTCGTCCTGCGTTGGAAGAGCAGGAACACGGAAGGAATATGGGATGCTGTTTGTCATAATAATTTGTCGATAAAGAGAATCGATCAGCACAGATACCGGAATACCCAACTGATCGAGAATCGCCTCGGCCTTCTGCTTGATCTCGGGCTGAACCCTTGCCGTTACATTGGCTGTTTTGGCTGCCATAAAGGACACCACCTTTCCAAAACTATTATACTCATTTGTATAGCGTTTTGCAATACATTTCAAAGTAAACGTAGATCTGGATTTTCTGTCTGCAGATTAAGAAAACTTAAGAGAATATTCATGAGCATCCTCCATTCGCTGTGATATAATCGCAAAAACAAAATCGGGACATAGCCGGAGGACAGGATATGAAACGCATCATCACAAACGGGATCACCAATCTGGAGCCGCTGCCTGGTAGCAGCGAATGGTACTGGGGTGCTGACTATGCCAGCAACGATTTATATGAGGCGGAGGAGCTGTTCCGCAGCGGCCATCCCATTGAGAAGAACCGGCTTGTCCTGGTCCATTGCCCGGAGGGCACGGTCTATGAGCCGGTATGCACCAAGCTGGGGCAGTACCTGGGCAGGCCGGTGTACCATGACGGGCGGGTGGTACTGCTGATGGTAGATTTTCCAAAGGAGGAGATTCGCATTCTGACTTACCATGAAGCAGAGAAAACCACAAAGCCGCTGGCGGTACTGCCTCTCTCTATCGTGGAGGACTGCTATAACCTGATGCTGGAGGCCTCGCCCCTGATGCTGACGCGGTCAGCCCATGACAATCAGTTTCAGATTCTCTGGCCGGAACGCCGGGACTTTGCAGTAGAAGACCATGAGTATTTTGAGTTTCTGGAGGGAAACAGGCTGTATACCTCGGTTTGGTATGAGGACCCGGATTACCGGGAGGAGCTTCTGGTGCGGGATTATGATACCGGGGAAGTGCTGGAGCGGATACCGGGAAGCATCCGCCGAATGCCCGACGGCCAGAAGTGGCTTTTGGTGTGAGGAGGGATGAAACCATGTCTCTTTCCATAGTTGCAGCCAGAGACATCAACCATGCGTTTGAGATTGTGTCTGCGAGCCCCAGGAAAACGATGAAGCATCATACAGTAGAAGAGCCGGAAGGAATGGACGGTTTCCTGTACGATACCAGAAACGAACTCACAAACTATACATACTATTACCAATTTGAGCCGTACATGGAGACCCAACTGGAAGCGGATCAGGTTCCCGCAATCAAGACTTTTTCGCAATCCATCGTAAAGTGGCTGGAGGAACATGGCATAGAAGAAAACCGCGTGATTGGGCAATATGGCCTATCCTTCCAAAAGATCCGGCGTTTTGCGGAGCAATTGGGTCATGTATGTGATGTAGCCATGGAGCATGGATACGGATTGTCCGGCCTGGGAGACTAAATAAGCCAGAAGGAAGACGCATATGACAAATCTGCTATACAGCTTAATGCTGTTTAATGAGCGACAGGAAGGCTTTTTCATCGGCCTGTTTGAATCCAGTGAAAAGGCCCGGCGAATGGCTGAACATTACTTATCCGCCGTCCCCGGATTTTGTGATTACCCCTGCACTTACGAGATTACAGAAAAGCCGGTGATCGGCACCATTGCTCCGGTCGGGACGGTCCACATGATCTGGGGCTGGGACGAGAACGCAGAGGGGGATGAGACAGATGTCTGGAGCAGCCCCTGTTATGTGGACTTCTCAGAAGCCCACAGGGCTATGGATGCAGCCAAGCGGCGTATGAACAAGCAGGAGTGGAGCCTGGATACCTACCAGATCGGCCAGGGTCACTGGACAGAAGGCTTTGCAAGAGTTTCTTCTTCAGAATAGGAGCGATAAAGGGGGGCGTGTGCCATGAGCGAGATTTTGCTGAACGGGATGCCGTTTGATGATTACCTTGCAAAGTATGAGATATTTGAGAAAACCACGCAGTTCGTGATGGAGTATCTGAAAAATTGGTACGATGATGATCCGGAGGATTTTCAAAAAGAAATGTGGGCAGATTACCGGACTGTGGCAAAAACCTATCAGTTTAAGCGGAAAATTGCCGCATTTGAGAAAAACTATATGTATGACACGCCCCTGCACTGCATTGCTTTCAGTATGGACATCTGCGATGCTGAAGGCAGTTATGTGGCAATTTATACCGCAATTTTTGACCTTAACGGTAACTGCATTGATGACCTGCTGCGTAAATAATGGTGATAATATGATACTTCCAAGAGGAATTACAGGATTTTGGAGCGTACGTACGGACCCGCCACCGTTTTTGGATGAAAAAGAGTTCCGCCGGATGTGCCATGCGCCGGCCCGAACAAACGGCGGGACTGTGACAGAATTGGACACAAATACATCAGCAAGAAACTTTTATTCTGCTAAACTCAAAAGATATGACCAGTCCGTCTTTGTGTTGCAGAACGTCCATTATCCCTATGCAGCCTTTGCTCAGCGGGACGATTCTGACCAATTCATTTTCAACAGTCCGCCGGAGTGGCTCCAACTGCCAGAGGGAACGATGCGTTTTTTGAGCCTTTCCGAACTGAACCAGAACTGGAATGGCCTGGACCAGGAGCTGAGCCCGGAAGAACTGGAGCAGATCCTTTATTGGAAGCCGCAGACGGTGGGGGAGATCATCTTTCATACTTGGGACTGAAAAATATCTTTGCAGATGGAGAACTGATAAAAGGAGCAGTGACCGAGAAACTCTCGGCAACGGCCTCTGATGGAAAAATATCTGACGCAGTTTTATAACCTAGCCGCCATTGTCTCAGTGAGGTATCGAGTCAACTCCCGGCGTGCTACCCACTGCGGGATCTGGGCCACGGGTGTGCTGTCGGATAAATTGATACATAGTCATAAGTATTTGAGCCGGTTTACACTGTTCCGTAGACCGGTTTGCTTTTTAATGAGGAAGTGTTGTAATTTTGCACACTACTTGAACATACCGGAGAGGGGATGCCATTTTTGAATATTTTATTACACCACATCAGAAAAATATTATTCATACGACTGGCTGAACAAAGAGAGTAGAGATCGTAGCCCAGAAATTGAGGGGCTGTAAACAAAAAGGGGAAACAGCAGAGCCCAGTAAAACGAAAAGTGTATGCCTGCCACAACCACTTCATGTAATTCGACTAATTAAAAATAGTGGAAAAAATATTGCTACTATTATTGACAAAACTTGCTACTAATGATAAAGTGTAACCAGAGGTGAGTGGTATGATCAAGATTATTTCGAAGTGTCCTGGATGCCAGGGGAACTTGCAGATCTCAACTTTAAAATGTCCGGATTGTGGTCTGGAATTGAGGAATGATTTTGAATTAAGTTGTTTTGATCGGTTGAATGATGAACAATTACAATTTCTCCTTGCGTTTTTGAAAGCCAGGGGAAATTTGTCTGAGGTGCAGGCGGATTTGAATACGACTTATTCTGTTGTGAAACGAAAACTGGATGAATTACTTGCAGCACTGAATCTTGGTATTGCGAAAGGTGCCGAGAGAGTAGAGAAGATAGATATCAACAGATTGGATGTAGATTACAACAGTAATCGGGCATCGGAAATCATCAAGGCAAAACTGAAGGAACATGGTGGCCATGTAACAGTGTATACAGCAAGGGGCCTTCCGTGTGAAATATACGCAGAGGCGGACGGCAAAACATTTACAAGTGATAAGCTGCCTATAAAGCCGGCCTATGAATATACGGTATTTGATGTGATTGTTGATCTCCTCCGAGAGCAGGGCGGCCGAGCGCGAAAAGGAAATGGACGGAATTTTAAACTGGGTGATCCTGGCTGTGAAGAAACGACCGTTGTGGGCGCGATTGCGAAATATCGTGGGCGCAAAGTTGGAGAGTCGGTATTTGATCCTGTATTTGTAATGGCAGCTGTTTTGGAATGGGCTGGGATTGCGCAAAATGGCCGTGGTGAACTGATTTTGTCTGATCATTATGCTGTTTCGCGATGAAACGCAGAAGATGCTTTATGTTTCAAAAAATCTAAGTTACATGGAACGGAGGGTATATGATGGATATAAAAGAAGTATGGAAAAGAATTACTTCCCATGCAGGAGAACTGTTTTACACAAAAAAGAGGGTGCCCTATACCTATCATATTTCTGGTCAGTATATTGTTTTAGAAAATACAAACCGGAATATCCCATGTCGTGACATCGAAAGGGCACTGGCCATTCCGGAGTTAAACATAACAAAATTAAATCAGCTAAATGTTCAAGGACCATCGTATCTCTATGGGATCATTACGGATAGGCGGATCGTTGGATAGAGTCAAGTTATTGGGACGGAATGTGCTCAAAAAAAGAAAACAATAAGTTCTGTGGCTCAAATTGCGAATGCTCTCTACCTGACACAGTGTTTTTGCTGGAGCAGGTGGGGAGCTTGTCGCTTTTAATCGCGTATATGGGCGACTGCTTTTCGACAAAAATTATTTGGTGCAAAATTTGGAGTTTGAAAAGAATATTCTATTTTGCTGATAACTTGAATTGGAAATAAAATGAAATGAGAAGCGCAGCCAGTAGATACTTTACTTATGTTGTGCTATACTACAAAATGAAAATTTATAACAAAATGTTCTGCTGAGAGAAAGAGGAGGGCATTTCATGAAAGGTTCAGAGACGAGAATGACCGCGTTCATGGAAGGGGCCGATAAGCGATATATCATCCCGGTTTATCAACGGAAATATGACTGGAAACAGGAGAACTGTCGTCAACTCTATGAAGATCTCAAAAAAGTTGTACAAACCGGCCGGATCAGCCATTTCTTTGGGAGTATCGTCTCATCGGTGGTCCCCAATGGGAGCAAGATTGAGTATCATATCATAGATGGTCAGCAGAGACTGACCACCGTTTCCCTGTTGCTTCTTGCTATCTGCAACCTCATCACAAAAGGAAAACTGACTTCTCGGGAGGCTCGGCTGGATGAGCAGATCAGACAGCGTTTTCTGATAGCGCCGTGGGCCAGTGAGGAGGACAGGATCAAACTCCGGCCTGTTAAAAGTGACCGTGAGGCCCTTACCAAACTGTTTGGTCCGGTGGAGGATTATGATCGTGCCTCGAACCTGACCCTCAATTATCTGTTTTTCAGGGATGTTCTGTTGAAAGAGGAGATTCCGGTTGATGAGTTATATGCCGCCATCAGCAAGCTGGAGATTATCAGCATTACGCTGGAACCGGATGATAATGCCCAGCTGATTTTTGAGAGCCTAAACTCCACCGGCCTGGCTCTGGCGGAAGGGGACAAGATCCGCAATTACATTCTCATGGGCCTTCCGCCCAAAGAGCAGAGTAAGTACTACACCGAATACTGGGAGAAAATTGAGAAATGCACCCGGAATGATGTCAGCTCTTTTGTCCGGGACTATCTCAGTATCAAACAGCAGATGACTCCCAATGTCAGCACGATTTACCAAGCGTTCAAGCGATATGTGGAGGAGATCCAGCTGCCCATTGAAGCACTGCTGGAGGATCTTTTGAAGTATGCACGGCTCTTTGAAAAGCTTCTGACCTGTGAAAGCGGGCTGGGAGAGAAGCGGCTGGATAACTGCCTGTACCGCATGGCCCGCCTGGAGATCACGGTGACCCGCCCCTTCCTGATGGAGGTGCTGCGGCTGAATCAGGATGGCAAACTCTCTGTGGAAACGGTGCGGGATGTTTTCGAGATCACAGAAAACTACCTCTTCCGGCGAAACATCTGTGAAGTTCCCACCAATGCCTTAAACAAGGTGTTCTTGACGTTGAATAAGGAGATCCTGCGCTACGACAACACTGCGGATAACTATGTAGATAAATTCATTTATGCCCTGCGGAGTAAGCGGGAGAGCGGGCGATTCCCGGATGATCGGGAGTTTTCCGACGCTTTAGCTGCCAAGCAGGTTTATCTGATGCGGGGCAAATATAAGGCATACTTATTTGAGCGATTTGAGAACTATGGTACGGTGGAAACAAAGAGTGTCTATGCCCATCTGGACAATAACGACTACAGCATTGAGCATATTATGCCGCAGCATTTGACACCGGCGTGGATGGAGGAACTGGGGACCAACGCTGCTGAGATCCATGCAATGTGGCTGCATCGGTTGGCCAATCTGACCCTGACTGGTTATAATCCCAGCCTCAGCAATAAGACCTTCCAGGAAAAACGGGACTCCGAGCAGGGAGGCTACCAGAACAGCGGATTGAGAATGAATCAGAAGATCGCTCTGAAAGATGCCTGGGGTCTGCCGGAACTGGAAGAGCGTAATCAAGAGATGGTTGCCCGGGCGCTTCAAATTTGGCGTTGCCCACAGACAGATTTCAAACCGATGGAGAAGGAGTTTGACTCCTGCACGCTGGACGATGAGGATGCGGACCTCACTGGGCAAGAAATTGTGAAATACAGTCTGCTGAATATGGAACAACCCGTTGTCAGTTGGACAGATATGTTCGAGCATGTGGTAAAGTTCCTGCACCAAAAGGATAAATCAATTCTTTCCGCTTTGGCGTACAGTACGAGCCAGGCAACAGAACTTGCGGTATATGTCTCCGGAAGTGAGAGCGGGCTGCGCAGCGCGCTGAAAATTGATGACAGTATCTATTTAGAGAAAAACACCAGCACAGCCCACAAACTGTCCATTCTGCGGCGGCTGTTTGCTCTTTATGGTGTTGACCCCATGGAGTTGGTATTCTATTTGAAGAACTTGGACGCTGAGAAAATGGCCGAGTCCAACCGCTTTGAACTTCGTAAACGATATTGGTCCTATGCTTTGCCCGTGATTCAAAAGCAGCATATGCACCGGGGCAGTTTCGCCAACGCCAATCCTACCACATCCAATGTACTATCTGGGTTCTTTAGAATGAGTGGATTTTCCATCGAATGCATTGCCAACTATGATGGGGCGCGGGTTGATTTCTATCTTGGAAGCGATACGGCAAAAAACAAGGCTACTTTTGATCTGCTGTACAGGCACAAGGATGAGATCGAAGACGAACTGGGGATCACACTGACCTGGGAGCGGGCCGACCAGTATAAAGCATCCTGGATTTCTTATGCGCTGAAGGATGTGAGCATTGCAAATGAGGCAGACTGGCCCCGTATGGCAAAGTTTCACGCAGAGTGGAGCGCTGCGATCTGTAATGCAGTTCTTCCGCATCTGCAGAAAGAGGACGAAGTAGAGCAACGGCTTTCTGAGATTGCCGGCATTTTGCGGGAGTGGACAGTAAGCCGGCCGGAGATAAAGGGAAATTTGGCGAGATGCAACCGCACATTGACCCGCTTTACGACAGAGCAGATGTCGGAGATATTCCCGGATCTTCCTGGTGCTCCCAGTGGTTGGGGAACGGATAATCATTATTTTTATGAGATTGTCAACCGTACTGGAGACAAGGTGTATATTCAACTGGCCCTCAGTTCCAGAAATGCCACAGAAGACTTCTTGGAAATTTGCGACCGTGTCAGCGCCTTGCCTATTGTGCGTCCCAGAAGGGATGGATGGAAGTGGTGGACAATTTTCCGTACGGAGAGTGTGGATATCGGGGTGTCTTCAGATAAGCAGGAGATTTTCGCAAAACTGAACCTGTGCATAGAACAGGTGTGGGCCTTTGAGAAAGAGCTGAAACAGGCATTGGCTGAATAATGATTAGTTAGCACAAAATATATAAAAAGAAAAACTCTTGCCTTATTGGACTGAACATAGTCAAGTGATAGAAGGGGCATACATGGTTTCGGATATCATTTGCAGCGGATTTCTATGGCATTAGAGGGTGAACTCCACAGGAAATTTTAGAGAAGGCGGACAAGTCATGGCAATCAAAAAGAGCGAAATTTACAGTCAGATATGGGCTGCGTGTGATAAACTGCGGGGCGGTGTGGAACCGGCTCGTTATAAGGATTACATTCTGACACTGTTGTTTGTAAAGTATGTGTCCGATCGCTTCAAGAGCAGCGATAATTGGGACATTGAAGTGCCGGGAGGCGGCAGCTTTGATGATATTATTAACTTAAAATATAAGAAAAACATTGGTGAAGGCATCAATATCATCATTGGCAAGCTTGCAGAAGCCAACGACTTGAAAGGTATTATTGACATTGCTGACTTCAACAGCGAGGAACTGGGCACTGACAAGGAAGCAGTAGATAAGCTCTCTGGTCTCGTGGAAATTTTCCAGAAACCGGAGTTGGACTTCACCAACAACCGCGCTGGCGGTGATGACATTTTGGGCGACGCCTACGAGTTTTTGATGCGGAAATTTGCCCAGGATTCCGGCAAGAGCAAAGGCCAGTTCTATACGCCGGGCGAAGTCTCTCGGATTATGGCAAAGGTGATTGGTATTGATAAAGCCACCGATCCCAGCATGACGGTCTATGAAATTAAGACGCCGTATTTAATACAATTTAAGGTTGCCTGACCGTAGGGGTTTCGGTTTTGACTTAGGGGTTTCGTTTTGGGTCAGGGGTTTCGGTCGGGCACAGTCCCGGCTCGTTTTGTATATGGAGGAATGTTGATGTACAAACTTACGAATAAACAGTATGAAGAATACAAGCGTCTGTGCCACGCCAGAGACCACGGACAGATGTTGACGCCAGATGGGTTACGGATTATCTGTGCTGGATTCGATTATGATCCGGAGGCCATCGGAAAGCATATGCTTGAGACTCTGGCGAAGTTTCAGGCGAAAGAAAACAAGATATAGTTATAATGCGAATAGAAAGGGTTTACCGCCCGTGATATAATGTGAAACACGAGCTCCACCGAGCGCAATACTTTTTGTCGTGGTTTGGCGTGGCGTGGTATGGCATGGAACTTTCTCTGAAAGGAGGTAGGAACCATGTCTGAGAGACAAGCTCGTTACGCACTTTCCAAGCTGGGCTATGGACTGCATAAGAGTCGCGTTCATAATATCCACGCTGATAATCTCGGCGGGTACAGCATCTATGATCTGTACGGGAATTACGTCGTTGCAGGAAGCCGGTTTGAGCTCACCATTGACGATGTCGTGGACTGGATCGCAGAGCGTAGCTAATTGGAGAATGCAGCAGAGGGCGGCCATGATGGTCGCCCTTTGTCTTAAGAAGAAAGAAAGCTGGTGTTGCGATTTGAATTCAAAAATGACCGCTGCGGCAAATGAAATAGGGAATAGCATCTTCAAATACTACGAAGAGGAGTATCTGGATACATTGTTTTCTAACGAGCTTGTCGTTGAAGACGTAATTTTTCAAATTCTGGTAGAGTGCTGTAGATACGCATACCTGATCAATGCGGAGAAGCATTCCTTGAAATACTACATTGAAAGAGACGGATTGGAGCTTGAACTTGCTCGAAAGAATAACAAGCGCATCATAGACTATGTGAATGATCATTATGAACTTGAGGGAAAACGTCTAAAAGAGACGATAGGCGTAGATATTCTAAAACCAGATACCAAACCGCAGAAGCAGACTAATCGATTCCCCGGCTATGAACTCTCTGAATTTCAATACTGGGAAATTCAGAACATACATGACATGGGTCTTGTAAAAGCAATTATTGAAAGACGTATTGGTTCATCCAAAAAAATATCGGTTGATCGATTTATAGACATGGCGAATCAGTATGACGAAGTCATAGGAAAGCAGAGAGGAAAATTTAATAGAGAGCAAGAAGCAACAATCTTCAGTTCTTTGGTACTGTTTACTCTTGAAACAAAGTATTCATTTGAGTTTTTCTATGCGCTGGCCACAGAAATGGAGGCAGCTGGTGTGACGCAGATTCCTGATATGGAGAACAGGCTTATGGCTACGGCTGGTAGCTATAAATGCACATCTTGCCTCCCGGACATTTGTCCTGCTTATGCGCACGACAATGATCGGTTTGTAGAGTATCCCATGATATTGCAGCGCCAGCGATTCTTGAAACAAATAGTAAGCCTTCCGGCAGGGAGCATTGGCGAGTTGTCGTTTTCAAGGATCATTGAAGCGAATGTGCTGGCAAATGCTGTTCAGTCTCATATCTATTTGAATGGAAAACCGATGCGTGTATGGTTTGCAGAGAATACGGATATTAATGACTGGGCATCCGTATTCGAGACTTATGATGTGTTTAGGACTTATCATGAGAATAAGAGCTGGTCTCCTGCGAAAATTCAAGCCGTTCGTAAGATGTACGATGCTTTGTCGCTCGACTACAAATCCTTATCCCGAAAACCGTCCATAGAGAACTGATTTTCTCCCGTGCTAAGATAAAGATGCTTCAAGGGAAGTGGCCACAACCTTTATCGAAGACACTAAAACAAAGGAGAATTATACTATGGATGAAAACAGAACTGAACTTGATGTAGCTAAGAATGAGACAATGGAGATTAAACCGGGTGTAAGCGACGAGGTGATTATCGAAATTGTACATGGAATCAAAGAAATACTAATCGAGCTTATTGACAAGGTTTTTGAAAGAACAACAGCAGAAGTTAGATCTGCAAATAAGAGATGAGAGCAAGAAAGGCTCCCCGTTACCGGAGAAATCCAGTGGTGAGGAGCTTTTCTTATGCCTTGATGGTCTGGCCGTTACGGAAGGTTACGCTGATGTCGCCCTCGCCGTTGACCGTAACGCAGAGCACGCCATACGAATTTCTTCGGCCCTGGGCAAGATGGTCAGCGGCCCGTGGGGGAAAATGGGGCTCTGCCAGATTGAGAAGTTTGAAGGATAACAAAATATTTTGGCTCGGTTTTAGGTCTCTGGAACTCAGAACCTCCTCTATGTGCTGGAGGAACAGCGTCTGGTGCATAAAGTGGCCGTAGGCACTGGCCGGGTCACTGTCATATCCCAGATTCCGAAGAAAGCCCCTCAACTTCTGGGCCGCTGTAAACAAAAAAGGCGGGCACTCCCGAGAAGGGGGTGCCAGTCAAGTGGTCAAACCGGAAATCCGTCTGTGGTATTTCTGTGGTCAAATGAAAAATCGCCGCAGTGAAAACTGCGGCGATTTCCAATTTTGGTGGACGGTAAGGGGATCGAACCCTCGACCTCGGCGATGCGAACGCCGCGCTCTCCCAGCTGAGCTAACCGCCCAAATCAGCCATTTTTCAATCAAAAAAGTTATGAAAAATGGATTTTTGAGATATTCAATTTTGAGGGGAAAGTCCGGGAAATCGGACTGCTGAATTGGAAAGGAACCTAAGCTGTGGGATGTGACTGCATATGGATGCGAATGTGATGCGCTACCGGATAGTTCGCATTTCAATTTACAACTTTACATAATGTTAAATTATGTAAAGTTGTAAATCACACAAAAAATAAGCACAAAAATTAACGAATTAGATGCGTACGGCTCGATGAAATCCAGGCTTTTCCCCCTAACGGTTCACATCTTATATTCCATAAAACCCCATAATGCGCGTATTATATTGTCGTTTTGATTGATGAAATGAGCGATGTATGATACAATGATCATGCTAATTTATTCTTGTGAGGTATAGGAATGAAGAATATAAAGCCTCCTTTCGAAATCACCAATGCAATGATTGACTATGTGGCGGAAATTGCAGAGCTGGTTGGAAAATTGAGTTCCACTGATTTTCTTTCTACAAATCCAACTTTGCGCAGAACAAACAGAATTCGTACCATCCATAGCTCGCTGGCCATTGAGCAAAACACACTTTCTTTGGAACAGTTAACTGCCGTACTAAACGGTAAACATGTTCTTGCACCACCGAAGGATATTGCAGAAGTAAAAAATGCCTATGATATTTATGAGCATTTGGATGAGCTTGATCCGTATTCCGTAGATGATTTGCTGTTCGCACACGGAATTATGATGCGTGGCTTGGTGGAAGAAAGCGGGATGTTTCGAACCCGACTGGTAGGTGTTGTAGGCAGTGAAAGAAATGTTCTGTTATGAGACAATAAGATATCCCTGAAAATGCCAACGCAAAATCCTTGAAATTGCCAAAAAAATTCCCTGGTCTTGCCACAAGAAAATCCCTGTAAAGGGAAAAGGCAG
>NZ_JBQKJL010000029.1:0-13627 GCF_052117285.1 Lawsonibacter sp. LCP25S3_E2 | reverse complement strand
GCTGCTCTGGCTGCCGTTCATCACTTCTTCCATGCGAAAAAAGCCCTTGTATGCAACATAGCCCCGGTCGGTGAACATCCCGTCCTCCTCGTTCATGCGCTCCGTGCCGTACTTTTCATAGTCGTAAAAAGCGTCGAGGTTTTCGTCATAGTCGAAGCGGCCAGACTTCTGGATCATGTACTTGCCGTATTCCTGCGGCGTATGCGCGCCGGGGGCAAAGTCAAAGAGGTCAAGGCATTCCGCAAGGTTTTTGATCTGCGCCGCGGACTTTGGCTCTGCCAGCATGACCACAGCACCCAGCTTTTCCATATCCGCGTTTGACAATCCATCCGTCGCCTCTGCCAGTTCGTTGAGGTCGGAGAGAGTTTCGCACTCCATATCCAGAAGGACATCCACCTCATTGGGGAGTTGGCTGTCCTCCAGCCGCAGACGGACATCGGTGGGATCTGTGATGCCCCCACGAAGGAGGGCACGGTCGAGCTCCTCCTGCACCATGGGAAGGAACAGCCATGTGATGTACTCGGTGTCCTCCGGCTCGTTTTTGGAGGTTGCCGCAACGGTGATGGCGTTCGGCTCATAGTAATAGCAGGGGAAGAACCGGCCATCATAGATCTGCTCTAACTTCATGCCGTTGTCGTAGACCACGCCGTAGGGCGTGATCGTGCCGCCGCCGCTTTCAATGAGCCGTCTTGCCGTTTCCTCACTGTCCAGTTTGTTCAGCTCATCCACACTTGCGCTGCCGCCGTGCAGGTTCATGTAGTGGTCACGGCCAACAGCGGCGAGGTCGGAAAAGTCGGTAATGACCGTGGCCTGCTGGCAGCAGAAGGTCAGGTTGATGAGATCTTTTAACTCAAACAGCTCCAGCTTGTGGGCCATTGCCTGAAACTGTGCGGCCTCGCCGGTGTCGAAGCTGTCCAGCCGTTTGGCGAGGTAGTTCAGTTCCTCCACATTGACCGTGAGCATTTCCGTGCGCTTGAGGACAGTATAGAAGCTGTCGATCTTCTCCACCTTACAGTCGGCTTTGACCGCGTCGCCGATCTCCAGTGCCTCCAACAGCTCCATGCAGTGTGCGTACTGGTCGCGGGGAATGGGGAACGGGATAGTTGCCACGCCGTATTCCAGGTGGCTGGGATTACCGAGAACCGCTTGAATCATCATTTGTGTTTTCCTCCAATCCGTTGATTTTGTTCATTCTGGTCCGTAAGCAGGTCCCGTCCGCGCCCCAGCAAAGAAAGCCATGGCGGGGGTAAGGGCAGCCATCACACTCCGGGGAGCGGCTGCAAACAGGTGCCGGCAGCGGTTCCTGCTGAAAGCCGGGGAAATGCGGGAGAATGAGTTTGAAGTGGATCGTGCCGTAAATTTCCATCATTTTTCCTCCTGTTAAAATAAAAAATGCCGGACATTTCTGTCCGGCCTGCGTGGATACTTATTTCATTGTCATGCCGCTCTGTTCCGGCGCGTCCCGCTGCCGCGGAGCATCCGCAGGCAGCAGTCCGCTGATCTGCTCCATCAGCTCCGCCAGCTCCTGATCCCGTCCGCACGAAAGGGTTTCGTCCTGTTCGCGGACGAACGCCAGCGCGCGGTAGATCTCCGCAAGCTGCTCCGGCTCAAAAAGGGCGTCTTTTGGAACAAGCCCGCCGCGCACGGTGAAGTCCCGCTTGGCGGCATCGTAGTCATCCTGGAAATAATGTCCGTGATGGACGCCCTCTCGGTCGAAGTCCCATTCCCATGTCACAAACTGGACGCCTCGCTCGGTGGGGTGGCCCGCCAGCACCGCGTCACCGAAGTCCGCGAGGATACGGTAGTCGCCATCCAGTCCGCTGGCTTTGAGCCGCGGCGCGGTTTCCAGAATCGCCATGTATTCCGAAGTCATTTTAGCGGTGTCGATCACCGTCTGCAAAGCGTCCTGCGTCCGAATATTGTCCACGTTCTCTTGCCGGTACAACACGCTGCCCTTGCCGGATACGCGGCAGAGGCGCCCTTTTTCCCAGCAGACGGGCAGGTGGTGATCCTCGATGGGCTCTACCGTGAAACCGTTCTGCCGCAGCCGAATGGCGGTTTCTTCAAGGAAACGGAGCTGCGCGGTTTCGTTCTGATCGTTCATTGTGAAGTCCTCCTCGTAAGCAAAAATAGGCCGGAGCATCCTAAAAATGCTCCGGCCGGTTGACGGATTAAGTTGTGAAATGAAAAAGGGCGCCTATTTGATGGCTTCGACGAAACCAACAAACAGACGCCTGAAAGATCGTATGAAATTTTGAGGAAAGATCGCTCTATTCTGCGCCCGCAAAAAGGGCGCTTCTCAGGATTTTACCTTTGAATCTGTGAAAGGGGGAGTTCGAATCTCCCCAGTTACCAAAATAACGCGAAAATATCTTTTTTTCTGAGTGCGGAATTTGAAATAAAAAAAGGTGGCAACCCTTTGGTATTCTAAGCGTTGCGCTTAAAATATCCGAATTGTTGCCACCTTATGGCGGAGTAGGAGGGATTCGAACCCTCGAGCCGTGTTAGCGGCTACACGATTTCCAGTCGTGCTCGTTATGACCACTTCGATACTACTCCAAGTACCGCCGTTGCAGGTCAGCGAAACAGCAAAATGTATTATACCAGCTTTTCCCCTATAGTCAAGCCTTTTTTTCGAAAAAATGAATTTTTTTCTTGGGCTCTTGCGGGGAGGCAAGGGATACACTATAATATGGAAGGGCAAGGCCCAAATATAAGGAAATAAGAGGTGTGATCTCTATGAAATTCTATCGTTGTGACCACTGTGGCAACATTGTGACGTTTGTCCACTCCGCTGGTGTGCCCGTTATGTGCTGCGGCCAGAAGATGACCGAGCTGGTGCCCGGTACGACCGATGCTGCTCTGGAGAAGCACGTGCCTGTGGTTTCTGTGGAGGGCAATGTGGTGAAGGTCCAGGTGGGCTCCGTGGAGCACCCCATGCTGGCCGAGCACTATATCCAGTTTATTGCCATCGAGACCACCGCTGGCAGCCAGATCAAGTATCTGAAGCCCGGTGAAAAGCCCCAGGCCTCCTTTGTCCTGGCCGAGGGCGAGCAGCTGGTAGCGACTTACGAGTACTGCAACCTCCACGGTCTTTGGAAGGCCTGAGGAGAAAGAAAAGATGTAAAGCCTGGGGGCGGCCGCTGGCCGCCCCCGGTTTTATTTTGTCTTGTCTGTGGCCAGGATTCCCTCCAGGCGGCTGAGCATCTGCACCAGTTCTTCCCGTGTGGCAAAGGAGCCGTACCGTGCTCCCTGGGCTCCGCCGGCCACAAGTCCTGATTGTTCTGCCCAGGTACGGGCCTGAGCAGACCAGCTTGCAGGGGTCAATTTGGCCCGCTGGGCCAGATATTGTTCCATCAGTTCATTGAATCGCTCCTGGGTCATATCCTCGTCCTCCTCGTCTGTTCCGCCCTGAACCATGGCCTGTGCCACATCCCGGCGAAATTGATCCATGGTTACGTTGTGCTTGGGCCACCAGTGGAGTACATCAGCGTGGCCGCTGGCAATACCTAGATCGTAGCCCTCCCGGTGACAGATGACCACCCCAGGCTTCAGAGGATCCAGTTGAAACTGCCGGCACAGCATGGCGGTGAGAGCCACGGTGTTTTGATAGATATCCTGGAAATAGCCCTCGTTGGCTTTGGGGTCGTAGCCCACCATGGTACCGCCCTGATAGGTGTGGCCAGGGGGCTCACAGCACTCAAAGGACAGGTGGGTGTTGTTGGCGCTGCGGCCGGTGGTGCCGGTGCCTGCGTGCCAGGCACGGGTGGTCCAGGGGAGAGTCTGGATGACGCCCTCTCGGGACACAAAGGCGTGGACGCATTTTTCCACCCCAGGTTTATTCCAACTGCGGAGAAAGACTTGGGGATTGGGCTGGGCTACCCCGGTGGAATGAACCATGACCCCCTGAGGCTTCAGGGGACGCCCTTCCCGGTAGCAGTCGTTCTGCGTGAGCAGCTGCTGCTTGATTGAAAGCTGCATATTGACCTCCTTTTCCGCGTTGCTCCCCGTGGGGGCATATCATCCTATTCTGAAAGTAGGCTTTTGTTCCGTGACCATTGACAGGCTGGTAAATTTCCACTAAAATAAACAAATACGGACGGAAAAGGCGGATTTTTCGTCCTCTGTGTGAAATGAGGAGGAGCAATATGGATCAGAACGAAAAACGGATCAAGAGCAATCCCGCAGCTCTGCTGCCCATCCTGGTGTTTTTATTCTTCTATCTGGGCATGGGCCTGATATTTGAATACAGATTGAATATTGAGATGGGTTTCTACAATATCCCCATTGTAGTGGTGTTCATGGTGTCGCTTCTGGTGGCTTGTTTGCAGAACCCTAAGCTGAAATTTGATGATAAGATGATAGTCATGGCACGGGGTGTGGGCGATAAGAACATCATGACCATGATTCTCATCTTCCTGGTAGCCGGGGTCTTTGTGGGCGTCACCGGCCGGGACAGTGCTGAGGCTGTGGCCTATTTCTTGCTGTCTGTTACCCCGGCCTGGGCCTCGGCGGCGGTGCTGTTTGTGGCTGCCTGTTTTGTGTCCACCGCCATGGGTACCTCGGTGGGAACCATTACGCTGATCACCCCCATTGCCGTGGCGGTGTCCCAGGTGTCTGGCTTCTCCCTGCCCCTGTGCATTGGCTCGGTCATGGGCGGGGCTATGTTTGGGGACAACCTGTCCTTCATCTCCGACACCACCATTGCTGCTTGCAGTACCCAGGGCTGCGCCATGCGGGACAAATTCCGGGCAAACTTCAAAATCGCCATGCCCGCCGCCGTGGTGACTCTGGTGATTATCCTGCTCATGTCCATGAACGCTGGTGTGGAGCACATCGAGATCCCCGAGTATAACCTGTGGCTGCTCATCCCCTATGTGCTGGTACTGGTCGGAGGCATTGCCGGCATGAATGTGTTTGTGGTGCTGCTGGTGGGTATCCTCTCCGGCATTATCATCACCCTGGGTACTGGTACCGTGGACTTTATGACCATGCTGGGGTCCATGGGCTCCGGTGCGTCCGGCATGTTTGAGACCATTATGGTCACCATTCTGGTGTCTGCCATGTGTGCCCTCATGCGGGAGCACGGCGGCTTTGAGGCTCTGCTGGCCTTCATCCGCCGGGTGTTCAAGGGCCGAGTGGGCGGCCGGCTGGGCGTGGGCCTGCTGGTAGGCGCTATGGACATTGCCACCGCCAACAACACTGTGGCTATTGTCATGGCCGGACCCATCGCCAAGGAGATCAGCGAGGAGTATGGCATTACGCCTAAGGAGTCTGCCTCCCTGCTGGATACCTTCTCTTGTATTTTCCAGGGGATCATCCCCTATGGTGCGCAGATGCTCATTGCTGTATCGACCGCTGTGTCCCTGGGCAGCACTGTGTCCGCCTTTGAGATCATTCCCTGTCTGTTCTACCCCTATATGCTGGCCGTTGCTTCCCTTGTATATATTCTGGTGGGAGCGGGCAAGAAGAAAGCCTGAAATTGATTTGCAGTACTCCGCCGCGCCTGACGCCGGGCGCGGCGGAACTTTTTTCCCCGGCCGCCTTTTGATGCGGCCTGTGTCAAATGAAATGGAGGAACCAGATGAAACGCTTGACCAACACCCTGCTTAGCCTGCTGCTGCTTTTGTCCCTGGCTGCCTGTCAATTCCAGACGGCCCCAAATTCCATCTCTCTGGAGGAAGTCCCCGCCTATGACGGCGAGGCCTATGTGGAGCTGGAGGGAAACGTCCCCACCTTTACCCAGGAGGAGCTGGAGCAGTTCCCGGTGGAGGAGTATAGTCCGCTGGATCTGCTGGGCCGGTGCGGGGCAGCCCAGGCTACCGTTGGCCTGGATACCATGCCCACCGAGGAGCGGGGAGAGATCGGCCAGGTGAAGCCCAGCGGCTGGCAGCTTGCTAAGTACGACTGCGTGGACGGCAAGTACCTCTATAACCGCTGCCACCTTATCGGTTACCAGCTCACCGGGGAGAACGCCAATGAGGAGAATCTCATCACCGGTACCCGCTATCTCAATGTGACCGGTATGCTCCCCTTTGAAAATGAGGTGGCCGACTATGTGGAGGAGACCGGCAACCATGTATATTACCAGGTGACCCCCATTTTTGCGGGCAGTGAACTAGTGGCCCGAGGCGTTCAGATGGAGGCCCTGTCTGTAGAGGACGGAGGTGAGGGAGTCTGCTTTAACGTCTATGTCTACAATGTCCAGCCGGGGGTGGTCATTGACTACGCCACCGGAGAGAGCTGGCTGGAGGGAGATGAGCCCGCTGTCCCCCAGCAGCCGGATGCGTCTGCTGGGGGGAGCCAGTCTGAGGAAAACCAGTCCGGCCAGGAAGAACAGCCCCAGAGCGGCCTTACCTATATCCTCAATAACAATACCATGCGTTTCCATCTGCCCGATTGCTCCAGTGTGCAGTCCATGAAGCCCCAAAACCGGGAGGAGACGGGGGAGAGCCGGCAGGCGCTGATTGAGCAGGGCTACCAACCCTGCGGCCAGTGCAAGCCCTAAATTTGTCAAAAATTTTCTGAAAAACAATGCCGTGAAAAAGAGGAATTTGCGGACAAATTTCGTATAAGTTAAAAGTATAAGGAGAAAAGGCCGAATTTGAAAGGAGGACTGTCCATGACACTGCGGGAGCAGCTCCAACAGCGGGAGGAGGCCATCCTCTCTCCGCGGGCCTGCCGCTCCTCCCAGACACGGGGGCGGGAGCGGGAGGAGGCGGAGTGCGATGTGCGCACCCCCTTTCAGCGGGACACGGACCGGATCGTCTATTCCAAGGCCTTCCGCCGCCTGAAGCACAAGACCCAGGTGTTCCTCCAGCCGGAGGGGGACCACTACCGCACCCGGATGACCCATACCCTGGAAGTCAGCCGTATTGCCCGGACCATTGCCCGAGCCCTGGGTCTCAACGAAGACCTGACCGAGGCCATTGCCCTGGGCCACGACCTGGGACATACCCCCTTCGGCCACGCCGGAGAGCGGCTTTTAAATGAAGTCATGCCTGGGGGATTCGCCCACTACCGCCAGTCGGTGCGGGTGGTAGAGCGGTTGGAGAAGAATGGAGAGGGCCTGAACCTCACCTGGGAGGTGCGAAACGGGATCCTCTGCCATACCAAGGGCACCCCTGCGGCCACTTTGGAGGGGCAGGTCGTCCGTCTGGCCGACCACATTGCCTACATCAACCACGACATTGAGGACGCCCTTCGGGGCGGGGTCATCTACCCCATGGATATCCCCCTGGGGGTGTCCCATGTGCTGGGCTTTACCCATGGAGAGCGCATCGATGCTCTGGTAAAGGATGCCATAGAGGCCAGCCGGGACCGGGAGGAGATCTGCCAGTCCCCCGACGTGGGCGAGGCTATGCAGATTCTAAAAGAATTTATGTTTGACAGCGTCTATACCAACCCCCTGGCCAAAGGGGAGGAGGGCAAGGCCCAGGAGATGCTCCGCAGGCTGTTTGACTACTACCGGAAGGACCCCGATCAGCTGCCCGCTGACTTTCAGGCCATCCGGGAGGAGGAGGGCGTGGAGCGGGCGGTGTGCGATTACATCGCCGGCATGACTGACCCCTTTGCGGTGGAACGGTATAAGGAACTGTTCATTCCCATGGGCTGGACCTTGAAATAGCATAATTTTGTGCTGATTCGGTTACAAATAGGGCATATCCCCAACATTTATGAGAGGAGGGAGGCGCCTTGCCCTTACCGGAGCGATTTTTGGACGAGCTGGTGGCCCGCACGGACATCGTGGACCTGGTGGGCGAGTCGGTGCGTCTGACCAAAAAGGGGAGCAGCTATTGGGGCTGCTGTCCCTTCCACAGTGAAAAAACCCCTTCCTTCCATGTGGTGCCCGACCGGCAGATCTACAAGTGCTTTGGCTGCGGCAAGGGCGGCGGCGTCATCAACTTTGTGATGGAGCTGGAGAACCTCCCCTTCCGGGAGGCGGTGGCGGTGCTGGCCAAACGGGCCGGGATGGCCATGCCGGAAATGGGGGGCTCCTCTGCGGGTATGCGGGAGCGCCGGGAGAAGATCCTGGAGATGAACAAAAAAGCCGCTCAGGCCTTCTACCGCTGGCTCAACGGCCCCGAGGGGGCCCAGGGCCTGGACTATCTCCGCCGCCGGGGCCTCTCCCGCAGAACCCTCACCCGCTTTGGCCTGGGCTTTGCCCCGGACAGCTGGGATGCCCTCATCCGTGAGATGACTGCTCAGGGCTATGACAAGCGGGACCTGCTGGATGCGGGGCTGGCAGTGAGCAACAAGGATGGGCGGATCTATGACCGGTTCCGCAACCGGGTGATGTTCCCTATCATCGACGTGCGGGGGAATGTCATTGGCTTTGGAGGCCGGGTGATGGATGACTCCACCCCCAAATACCTCAACTCGCCGGATACCCCCGTCTATAATAAGAGCCGCAATCTCTTTGCCCTGAACATTGCCAAGACCTCAAAGGAGGGGCGGGTGATCCTTACCGAAGGGTATATGGACACCATCGCCCTCCACCAGGCGGGCTTTGACAGCGCGGTCGCTTCGCTGGGGACATCCCTCACCGAGGAGCACGCCCAGCTCCTCTCCCGGTACTTTAAAGAGGCCGTCATCTCCTACGATGGAGATGGAGCCGGAGTGGCCGCTGCCCAGCGGGCCATCCCGCTGCTGGAAAAGGCGGGGCTTAAGGTGCGGGTACTGCGTATGCAGGGGGCCAAGGACCCGGACGAACTCATTAAGAAGAACGGGCCGGAGGCCTTTCGAAGGCTTTTGGACCGCAGTGAGAACCAGGTGGATTACCGCCTGGCCCAGATCGAGAAGAAATTTGACCTTACCGACGATGTACAGAAGGTAGCCTTTCTCCAGGAAGCGGCTCAGCTTCTCTCCACCCTGCCCAGCGCAGTGGAGCGGGAGATTTACGGAGGGCACGCCGCCCAGCGGGCAGGGGTGTCCCCGGAAACCATGAAGCTGGAGGTGGACCGGGCGGTGAAACACCGTCTGCGCCGGGAGAAAAAGCAGCAGGAACGCCGGGACCTGGCCCCGGCCGCCCAGCGTCAGCCCAGGCAGCGGGAGCTGCGGTATGAGGATGTGCGCTCCGCTTTGGCGGAGGAGGGACTCATCCGTCTGCTGATGCTGGACCCAGGACTTGTGAGCAAGATGGAAGAGATCCGGGGAGAGGAGTTTTCCTCACCTTTGCTGGGACGGGCCTTTGATCTGCTCTGCAGCCGGGGGAAGGAGGGGCTGTCCACCAGCCTGGCTGCCCTGGCGGAACAGTTTACCCCCGAGGAGATGAACCACCTGGCCCAGGTGGCGGAGAAACCGGAAAACACCGCCAACAGCGCCCAGGCTATTGGGGACTACATAGGCATTATCCGTGGTCAGGCCCTGCTGCGCAGGGGTGGGGAGCAGGGAGATGATCTGCTCCTGGCCGCTCAGAGACAATATCAACAAAAGAAAGCATATTTGGAGGAGAAACCATGAGCGTGAAGAAAGAACATACCATCACTGCCGAACAGAAGGAAAAAATGGACAAGCAGACCGACATCCGTGCCCGGATGGAGGCCGGTAAGGTTGAGATCATGAAGGTGGTGGAGGGCGTCCAGGGGGCAGAGAAGCTCTCTGAGCTCATTGAAAAGGGGAAGAAGAAGGGCAACCTCTCCGCCTCTGAGCTGCTGGATGTGTTGGAAGATATGGATCTGAGCAGCGAGCAGATGGACAAAATCTATGACACCCTGGAGAACCTGGGCATTGAAACCGTGAGCGAGGACTATATCCCCGAGCTTCCTGATGACGTGGACCCCCCTGTGGAAGACATGGAGGAGCTCAGCGAGGAGGATATGGTAGATCCCAATGCCCTCATGGACACCTTCGGCACCGATGACCCGGTGCGCATGTACCTGAAAGAGATCGGCAAGGTGAATTTGCTCACCTCCGATGAGGAGATCGGCCTGGCCCAGGATATGAACGCCGGTACCGCCGCCCAGGAGCAGCTGGACGAGCTGGAGAAGGCCGGGGAGGAAATTCCGGAGGAGCTGCGCCGGGAGCTGGAAAAGAGTATCAAGCGGGGCGAGCGGGCCCGTCAGCGTCTGGCGGAGGCGAACCTGCGTCTGGTGGTATCCATCGCCAAGCGGTATGTGGGCCGGGGCATGCAGTTCTTGGACCTGATTCAGGAGGGCAATCTGGGCCTCATCAAGGCGGTAGAGAAGTTTGACTATACAAAGGGTTATAAATTCTCCACTTATGCGACCTGGTGGATCCGTCAGGCCATTACCCGTGCCATTGCCGACCAGGCCCGGACCATTCGTATCCCCGTGCATATGGTGGAGACCATCAACAAGGTCATTCGGGTGAACCGGCAGCTTTTGCAGGAGCTGGGACACGACCCCACCGCTGAGGAGACCGCCGAAGAGATGAACATGCCGGTGGAGCGGGTGCGGGAGATTTTGAAGATCGCCCAGGAGCCCGTTTCCCTGGAGACCCCCATCGGCGAGGAGGAGGACAGCCACCTGGGTGACTTTATCCCCGACGAGGATGCCTCCGAGCCTGCCGAGGCCGCTTCCTTCACCCTGCTCAAGGAGCAGCTTGTGGAGGTGCTGTCCACCCTGACCCCCAGAGAGGAGAAGGTGCTGAAGCTGCGCTTCGGCATTGAAGATGGCCGCACCCGCACCCTGGAGGAAGTGGGCAAGGAGTTTAATGTGACCCGTGAGCGTATCCGCCAGATCGAGGCCAAGGCCCTGAGAAAGCTGCGCCACCCCAGCCGCAGCAAGAAGCTGAAGGACTTTTTGAACTGAGCAGTTGGGATGGAATACCTGTCATCACGAGAAAGAGCAGACACTCTATTAGAGTGTCTGCTCTTTTTCATCCCTTGTTGTTGTTTCTGGCGGGGTTTTATGCTAAAATACGGAGAGAATGTGACGCCGACTTCGGCGCAGTACGGCCAGAAAAGGAGAGATAGCCATGAGCTACGCTGACCAGGTTTTCATCCAGAACTGTAAAGATATTTTGTCCAGAGGCGTGTGGGACACCGACCGGGAGGTCCGTCCCCGGTGGGAAGATGGTACGCCCGCCCACACGATCAAGCTCTTTGGTGTGGTCAACCGCTACGACCTGAAAAAGGAGTTTCCCATCATCACCGTCCGCAAGCAGTATCTGAAGTCCGCTGTGGACGAATTGCTGTGGATCTGGCAGAAGAAGTCCAACGATGTCCATGACCTGCACAGTCATGTGTGGGATGCCTGGGCAGATGAGAAGGGCACTATCGGCAAGGCCTATGGCTATCAGCTGGGAGTGAAGCATCACTACCCCCAGGGAGATATGGACCAGGTGGACAAGGTGCTGTGGGATTTGAAGCATGACCCTGCCTCCCGCCGGATTCTCACCAGTATGTACAATCACCACGACCTGAGCGAGATGGCCCTGTACCCCTGTGCTTACTCCATGACCTTTAATGTGAGCGGCAATACCCTTAACGGCATCCTGAACCAGCGTTCCCAGGACATGCTTACCGCCAACGGCTGGAACGTGATGCAATATGCCACCCTTCTGCACATGATCGCCCAGGTCTCCGGTCTGGAGGCGGGAGAGCTGGTCCATGTGATTGCCGACTGCCACATCTATGACCGACATGTGCCTGTGGTGGAAAAGCTGATTGAACGGGAGCCCTATGAGGCCCCTAAATTCATCCTGGACAAGACCATCACTGACTTTTATGCCTTCACCCCCGACAGTGTGCATCTGGAGGGGTACAAGGCCCATCCCCTGGAGGACAAGATCCCTGTGGCGGTTTAAGGGAATTCGAAGTTAGGAATTACGGAGGAACGGCAATGAACATGATCGTGGCGGTGGATGAGAATTGGGGCATCGGAAAGGATGGAGAACAGCTCATCTATATTTCTGCCGATTTGAAGCGATTTAAGGCCCTGACCATGGGCCATTCCCTGATTTTGGGCCGCAAGACCCTGGCCACCTTTCCAGGAGGAAAGCCTCTGAAGGGGCGGCGCAACCTGATTCTCTCCCGGAACCCGGACTTTGCTCCCGAGGGGGCAGAGGTTTACCACAGCATGGAGGAGCTTTTGGAGCATGTGGAGGAGGACGCCTTTGTTATCGGAGGTGCCAGTGTGTACCGGGAACTGCTCGGCCGGTGTGACACTGTCTATGTGACCAAGCTCCAGGCCTCCTGGCCGGCGGACTGCTGGTTCCCCAACCTGGACGAAGATCCGGCCTGGACGGTGGCGGAGGAGGAAGAGGTCCTGGAGGAACAGGGTGTGAAATTCCACTATGTGACTTACCGCCGGACCTAAAGGGACCTGCGCGGTCAATCAAACGCTCGGAGGAATTGTTTTGAATGTCATTTCACTGCTCACCCCCAAGGGAAACGTAGCTTACCTCTATGAAGATTTTACCATTCGCCAGGGACTGGAAAAACTCCGGTATTACGGCTATACCGCCATCCCTGTTCTGGCACGGGACGGTCGGTACATCGGTACGGTCAGCGAGGGTGATTTTCTTTGGTGCCTGCTGGATGAGGAGAACAACAGTCTGAAAGCAAAGGAAAAGCTGCCTTTGCGCCATGTACTCCGCCCCGCGTTCAATCCTGCGGTCCGTGTGGATGTGACGTTGGGGGAACTGCTGGACCGGGCGCTGCAGCAGAGCTTTATCCCCGTGGTAGATGACCGGGGAGCCTTTGTGGGCATCGTGACCCGGCAGAATATCATCCGCAAGCTCACTGTGCCAAAGACAGAAAGCAGCCCCTGGGAGGAGAATGAGTGCGCCTTTTCCCGGTGAAGCGATTACATAAAAAGGACCGCCGCGGAAGGAATCCTTCCGCGGCGGTCTTGTTTTTGCTAAGGGGTTACAGCTCCAGAGTCAGCCCTTGCCGGTCGGAGAGCCCGTCTTTGGCCAGCATCCGCTCCAGTACCTCCACATCGGCGGTAATATCCATGGCATCTCCCTGGAAAAGCTGGTCCAATTGCTTTTCAAAGCCTTCCACTACCTTATCCATCATCCCCTCAATGCGATTCATAGCGGCGGTGATGTTGGCACCGGATATCTCCTGATCTTCCAGTTGGCCATAGGCCCGGAGAATTTTCAGGGTGGTAGGCAGGTAGTAGCTCAAAAAGCTGTGCAGCTGGGGGGATTTGTCCGGATGGCTGCGCTGATACTCCAAAATTTTGGCGGTAATGACACCGATGCGGTCAATCTGCCCGGACAGCTTCTCGTTGTCCACCGCATCGTTGACTGCCCGGATCTCAGAGAGAATGGCGTTTTCCGCATCCTGGGGGACAGGCTCCTTTTTGGGCTCCTCCTTGGGCTGGGGAGTGTCCTCCAGTCCATCGCCGGACACCACAAGCCGGTCGCCGCCTAAGTCCAGGAATCCTCCGGGAAACAGCCCTTCCTCCAGCATATCCTCCAGGTCGTCCCGTACCTGGCGGGAGGAGCTCCCCGTGGCGGAGGCCAGAGCGGAGATGGAGATGGAGGCGTGGCTGCCGATCATAGCCAGATAGTTACGGTAGCGTCCCGCCTGCTTCTGCTTACGTGTATTCTGTCAAGTAAAAATCCCTGGTTTTGCCAAAGCAAATTCCTTGGTATTGCCACGGGAATTCCCTGGTTTTGCCACGCTATTTTACCCGCATGAGAGCGTTGCGCA
>NZ_JBQKJL010000028.1:0-14947 GCF_052117285.1 Lawsonibacter sp. LCP25S3_E2 | reverse complement strand
AGTTTGCTTGCTCCTTTCGAATGTTTGTGTGGTAACTTCATTCTACCAGAGCCTGCAAGCTATGTCTTCTTTTATGCGATTTTCAATTTGCGCAACTTATTGTACCTTATCATTCCTCGCGTTTTTTTTCTCTCGGTTTCGTCATGGGTGGTCACTCCTTTCTACCTGTCGGCATAGAAAAAGGACAGTCGATTTCCTCGGCTGTCCTTTTGATTAGGGTGTTTGGTTTACTCCGTTCTGCTCAATAAATGGGAATATTAAATATCAATACGCCCTTTAATACATTCCTATTAAAACATCAGCTTCGATTGTCAAATGTGTGAGAGTACGCCAATCAACGCAATCTTTTTCAACGCAAAAGAGAAGCGGCGTCATTTCAATAAACGACATTCTTTGTTCTGATGACAACTGTACGGTGGCTGAAACCGTTTCTCTTGAAATGGTTTTAAGATATTTCTCAAAATATTCAACGACAGACTCATTTGAATAATCTGGATTTTTCAAGTGTGCTTGCACTTTAGTCCTGATTTCCCTCAAATGATTTTTCGTAGGAATTACTTTCACAACATATCCGTTAGGAGATAGCAATCGCTGAAATTCTTTGTAGTGTGCAGGCGAAAATATGTCTAAAATACAATCCATACTTCCGTCTTTCAAAGGGATTTTTGATAAGTCAGTAACAAACCACTTCACTGCTTTGCGCTTGTCTTTTTTTGATGCAATCTGTATTGCCTCCCTTGACAAGTCAAAGGCAAAGATGTTTCGTTCTGTTCTTTGCTGTATCTGCCTTGCATAGAAACCCTCGCCGCAACCAACATCTAAAATGTTTCTTATAGATGGCGTATCAGAAATAAACTGTATGATTTTCTCCAACACAACATCATACATGCCATACTCCAAAATTTGGTGCCGGTTGTCAAAAGACCGCTTGCTGTAGTTGGTTTTGGGCGATGATTTTAACAACAAATTTACATACCCATATCTTGAAATATCAAAGCAATGTCCATGTCTACAAATTAGGCTATTGCCTTGTATATCCATTGATTTTGTGCAAATTGGGCATTGAAAATAAACCTTGCTGTCTGCAAAGCGTGATAAATTATTATTCATTTGTTTTTCCTCCGTAATTACATCTCTGCTTCAATAAGCGAGTTATGCAATACGGATAACCGCAACATAACTCGCGGTTTTATCTTAATCTCATAAATGTAACCATTGTGTTGTCCTCCAATCAATTCCGCAGTATTACTCTGCTTTTAGAAAAAGTATAGCACAAAACTATGAACATTTCAACTCTATTTCAGCCTGTCGGCGACGTTGCTCTCTCTGGCATACCGCCGCGCCGCTTCCCGCCGTTCCTCGCTGTATGGGGCGGTCAGACGGAAAGAGAAGCGGCCTTTCTCAATGTCAAACTCCATGCAGCCCGTTTCCGGGTCTGCGTCAGTCTGCTGGCAGATCGCCGGATAACGGCGGCTGTATGCAAGCAGACGCTTTTTCAAGGCGGTGTTGTGGGTGCGGATATGGATAAGGGGGTCTTTCTCGTCAAACCAAATATCGGTGGTCTTTTCCTGCTTGGTAAGCCCTGTTCTCATGCAAACTCCTTTCTGTGCCCTCGTTTGGAAAGAGGGGCATTTTTGAGGGATTTTTCCCGGCTCTTGACTTGGGGAAAATGGGGATTTTCAAATAGAAACTGCCCCGATGAACCATTCCTCGTCCGGGCGGCTCCTATCGTGTGATTTCCGTTTTTTTCGGCTCTTGACCGTCAAACATGAATTAGCTCATGCTATGTGTTCTCCTTTCTGCTCGGCGGCAAGGGGCAGTTGCTTGGCTTGCTCCTGCTCCCGCTGCTCTTTCCATTGTCTGCGTTTCTTTTCCATATAGCGTCGATTGTATTCTGCTTTTTTTGCCCGGCGGCGTTCCTGTTCCGCTAACGCGGCCTTTTCTTCCTCGGTCAGTTCCACTTCCTTGTGAGGGATGTCCACCTTACCAACAAAATTAAAGAAAATTTCAATTTCCTGTGTTCTACTTGCTCCTTTGCCCTGGGCTTGGTGGACGAGGATTTTTTCTACAAACTCATTTATCATGGCAGGGGTCAATTCGGAAAAGTCCGTGTATTTTCTGACAAGGGAAAGAAACTTTTCGGCGTTGATGGTTTCCCTGCTTATGCGTTCAAGTTCCTGTTGGTCTTGGGAGATGATTTCTGTCAAATCGCTTAACTCGGCCTCAAAATCGCGGAGCATTTGTTCAAAAAGGGTATCGGAAAGTCGGCCACTTACATTGTCCTCATAGAGCTTTCGGATTAGGCGGGTCAGTTCATCGGTACGCTTCTCGTTGCGCTGCTTCCGCTGGCGAATGGCTCTTGCAGCTTTTTCCTGCCTGTCCTCGGAAGCGGAGCAGACCTGTGCCATAAACTCGGCTTCATTGTTCAACGCATAGTCGCAAACGCCCTTGATGGCTTCCAACAAAAGCTCGTTCACAACAGCAGTACGAATAAGGTGTGTCGTGCAGTATTTATCATAATGCTGGTTGCCCAAATCGTAACGGGAACAGTTGTACTCGTCACGATCCGGGCGCTTTTTCCCGTTGGGTCTGCCCGCCCAGTCACGCGCATTTCCGGCCTTGCCCCTGTGGTTATACATCTTTGCACCACAATCCGCGCAAAACATCAAGCCGGTTAGTGGATTGGCCTTTCCTATCCTCGGTTTCCTCCACCACCACATTGGCGTCGTTGGTGGCGTCCTCCGCCGGGGGCTGGTCCGTCCCCTGGGCAAAGGCGGTCACGGAAAGGCCCATCATCAGCACCAGAGCGGCGCAGAGGGCCGAAAAGGTCTTGAAAATTCTCTTATTCTTCATGGTAGGTGTCCTCCTGTTCGTTGTAGTCGGCGGAGGCAGCGGCCATGCCGGGGACCGTGCCACCGGACAGCATAGCGTTCAGCTGGGCCGGGGTCATACGCAGGGCGCGCACCATCTGGACGATCTCCATGTTCTCCGCCTCGGTTTTCTGCGCCTCCAGGGTTTTCAGCTTGTCCTGGTACTCCGCGATCTTCTCGCGGACCTTGGCAATCTCCTGGTCAATGCGCTGGATTTTGTTCTTAGCCATTTCAATCACTCCTTTTCTCATAAATCGGCCTTACCAGTTCATCAGGCCGTAACCCTTGATACACTCGTAGGTCAGGGAATAACTCTTGATTTTGCAGGCGTCGCCGCTGTTCCCCTCGACCGTATAAACTCGGCTGCCGTCTGTGCCGACTACAAGGCCCACATGGTCGGCGCTGCCGTCCAGGTCCCAATCGAAGAAAATGGCGTCGCCGGGGGCAATATTGGCGTAATCACGCCCGCCCCATTGTCCGTGAGACTGGAACCACGGAATGCCCTGGGACTGGCAGGCGGCAAATCGCGGCTCAGACAGCCCCATCTGGCCGTAGCACCAGGACACAAAGCAGGCGCACCATTCCACACGGGAATTAAAGCCGTACCAGCTCCAGTAGGGCTGACCCCCCACATTACCAACCTGACTTTTGGCTATATCCACCACAGCCTGATTGCCTGGGCGGGTGCCGTTGACAAATACCACGCCGGTCAGGTCCTCGGAATTGCTCATATCCGGGGAGCCGCCGCCGAAAACGAGCGGCTTGTTGCCCAGCGTCTGCCGGTAGACTTGATACATTTCCAGCTGTTCCGGGGTCAGTAGCTCCGAAGCCACGGATGATATGGGCTTGCTGTCAAGCCGCACATTCAGAATGTAATACTCATACGGGACTTCGACCTCGTATTCGTATTCTTCTGTCGTGACTTCACCGGTCTCCGGGTCCGTAGATGTGGTAGTGCCGGTCCGTGTTTCTGTCCGGTATCGTATTTCCACTTCCTCGGTGAGCGTCAGTTCATACTGTGCGTCGAACACACGCTCCAACTCGGCCTGGGCGCTCTGCCGGGTATAGCCCTGCAACACAGCAGACAGGTAGGCCGCCAGCTCATGGGGGTCATGCCCGATCATATCCAAGTCATAGCGGTACTCGTCATACCCCGGATGGCTGCTTTCGATGTTGTCGATCTCGGCTTGCAAGGCCGTTTCTTTGGCGGCATATTCAAACCATTCCCCCAGCATGAGAGAGGCCGTCATGTAGCGCAGCTCCACATAGAGGGCCAGACCCACAGGGTCGCGGAAGGGGTGCTGAAGCAGGTGGGCGTAGATCTGCGCCACCACATTGGCCAGCAGCTCGGACTGACCGCCCTCGAAGATGATGACAGCGGGAATGCCGCTCATGGCGCACCAGATTTCCGTCAGGCGAAGCAGGCCAGCCTCGCCGTCCTCGTTCAGCTCCGCAGCCTGATCCACCGCCGTGCGGGTCTCGCTGACGGCATCGGCCAGCTCGGTGAGAAGCTGGGTGCGCTCATTCTCCAGGGCATCGTCAAAAAACATCATGGTATCCAGTTCAGTGTTGGGTTTCATGGTCATTCATCCTCCTTTTTCAGCTCTTGCGGTTTCGTGGTCATAATACGGTACAGCTCCGTATCCTTGGGGAAGTGGTCAACGAAAGGCAGGATTGTGGAGCCGTAGAACAGCAGGCCCTCTCCCTCGCTGGAGTGGGTCACATAGGACAGCTGGTGCGGGGAAATGCCCAGCTGCTTGGCGAGAATCTGCCGGTCCCCGCCCGCCTGGTTGAGCATATACACGAAGTCGGAGTTTTCAAAGATGTTCTCCACCTCGCGGCTGCTCAAGAGGTCTTTGACATTCTGCGTGATACCGGTGGGGATTCCGCCCCACTTGCGGAACCGCTTCCAAATCTCCACCGTGTAAGAGGCGGTCTGCTCCTCTTTCAGTAGCAGGTGCATCTCGTCGATGTAATAGCGGGTGGACTTGTGGGCGGCGCGGTTGATGGTGACACGGTTCCATACTTGATCCTGAACAACCAGCATACCGATCTTTTTCAGCTGCTTGCCCAGCTCCTTGATGTCGTAGCAGACAATGCGGTTGTTGATGTCCACATTGCTCTGGTGGTTAAACACATTGAGAGAGCCGGTTACATAGATTTCCAGCGCCGTGGCGATGTACTGTGCCTCTTTTTCTTCCTGCGTCCGCAACAGGTTGTAAAGGTCCTCCAGGATAGGCATATTCTCCGGGCGGGGGTCATTGAGATAGGTCTGATAGACCAACCGCACACAGCGGTCAATGATGGTTTTCTGCACCGGCTGCAAGCCCTCCTTGCCGCCCACGATCAGCTCACACAGGGACAGGATGAAGTCGGACTTGAGAGACAGCGGGCTTTCATCGTCCGAGTAATCCAGGTTCAGATCCATCGGGTTGATGTAGTTGGTGGAGGTGGGCGAAATCTTGATGACCTGCCCATGCAGGCGCTCCACCAGGGGCGCATACTCGGCCTCCGGGTCACAGATGATGATGTCATCATTGGTGAGCAGGAAGCAGTTGGCGATCTCGCGTTTGGCGCTGAAGGACTTGCCGGAACCCGGCGTACCGAGAATCAGGCCGTTGGGGTTTTTCAGCAGCTTGCGGTCCACCATGATGAGGTTGTTGGACAGGGCGTTGATCCCGTAGTACAGCGCCTCCTTGCCATTCTGGAACAGCTCCTGGGTAGTGAACGGAACAAAGATGGCCGTGGAGCTGGTGGTCAGCCCCCGCTGAATCTCGATCTGATTAAGGCCCAGGGGCAGCGCAGACATCAGCCCTTCTTCCTGCTGGAAGTCCAGCCTGGTCAGCTGGCAGTTGTACTTCTGTGCGATGGAGCTGGCCTGGAACACATTGTTGCCCAGCTGCCGGGGATTGTCTGCCGTGTTCAGCACCAAGAAGGTCACAAGGAACATTCGCTCGTTACGGCTCTGCAAATCCTGCAAGAGCTTCTTGGCCTCGGCACCGTAGGTGGCAAGGTCGGAGGGAATGATGTCCATGTCATATCCGGCGCGGACGGCCTTTTTCTGTTCCTCGATTTTGGATTTATCCAGGTCGGTGATCTTGCGCTTGACCGTCTTGATGGCTTTGATCTGGTCTACGGACTGGATGTGCAGGCTGACGATCAGCGAGCTTTCCATATCCAGAAAATCCGCCAGCATCCGGTCATTCAGCTCCGGCGCGAGAATCTGCAAAAAAGAAACAGCCCCGTACTTTTTACCCATACGGAACTGTTTGCCGGTGCGAAATTCAAAAGAGCTGGGTGCGATAAAGTCCTTGGTGGACAGGCCGGACGGAGCCAGCCATTCCCATTCAAAGCGGAACGGCAGCTGTTCATCCATGTGGAAAATGCCGTGAAGCTGTGCCAGCCGCGCCTTGCCGTCCAGCACCGCGGCAGCCACGCCCAGGCGTTTGAAGTTGTTGAGAATGTCGGTCTCAATGCGCTCCAGCCGGGGCTTTGCGGCTTTAAGGCTGTCGGCGTCGATGCCGAAGGTCAGGTACTTGGTCTTGATAAGAC
Organism: Lawsonibacter sp. LCP25S3_E2; assembly: GCF_052117285.1. Lineage (NCBI taxonomy): Bacteria > Bacillati > Bacillota > Clostridia > Eubacteriales > Oscillospiraceae > Lawsonibacter > Lawsonibacter sp. LCP25S3_E2. The sequence continues at coordinate 8,525 of NZ_JBQKJL010000028.1, read as the reverse complement.
CGTTGTTGCCTCTTGCCAGCTGGTTTTGCAGCATGGTGGTGTACTCCACCCGGATGCTGTCAAAATCATCCCCCTGGAGAGGAATGTTGATGGCACGGGCAAAAGTTTCCTCGGAGGCCGCGAGGTTCAAAAAGGACAGCTGGAACTGGATGGAGCTGTCGAAGTAGTTGAGGAAATCGCACCAGCCCTCGAAGATTGCTGTCTTGTCCTCGTTCTGCGAGAGCTGATAGTTGATGTCCTGGAATTGGATGGTCTTGGTGTAATGGCCGTCTGCCACCCGGCAGATGCCGTCCGGCCACATCCGCTCATAGGGGATGCTGTCCTGGGCCGACTTTTCTTTCCGGTCCGTGCGGTTGGCGCGGGCGATGGCAGCCTCAATCTGTTTTCTGTCGGCGCGGGACAATCGTTTCTTCATGGAAACCGGCGGCTGTTTGCCATCCTTATCGGCCTGCCGGTTTTTCTTTGCGGTGAACAATGTTATACACCTCCTTGTCGAGTTTTTCCTGCCGTTCCAGAACGGCATAGAAATTATTAGTCTTATACGGGCGCTCCTTGGGGCGGATAACGGCCACCTTGATGATGTTGCCAACGATCTTTTCCAGGGGCTGACCGTGTTTTTCGTACATGGCGAGCATGAAGAAGGGCAGCATGACCAGCATCATACACATGGCAGCCACGCTGTTTCCCACAGGCCCCCGGAGCAAAAAGAAAAGCGGTACGCCGATGAGCGCCCCGCCACCGAAGCAGACCAGCTGCCTCTTGGTTAAGTTGAACGCGACCTTGGTTTTGACTTTCGTAAGGTCCTTGGGTACGGGTACATAAGCCAAAGGGATTACCTCCTTCCTGGTTAATGTGCGTTGAACACAGATTTTGCGAGGCTGCCGGTCTTAAAGAGCGTAAAGCACAGCAGAACCGTATAGCCTACACAGCTCCAGATGGCCATAATGATGTCGGATTCAGTAGCGATAGTCTGCACCAGCACGGCATAAATCGCCACACAGACGATGATGAGAAATGCCTGGAAGCCCAGGGCGACCAACGAGCGCAGATAGTTCTGGCCCATACCGCCCCATTCCTTGCCCATCATGGTGGCCATAGGGATGGGAGCCACCGAGGTCACAAGATAAATCTCAATCATACGGCCATAGATCACGATGAAAATGCAAATGTAAAGCGCCCACATGGTAATGCCGATAAAGAGCGACTGGAACCATAGGCCGAACAGCGGCCCCAGGTCCATATCCATCAGCCGGGACTCCATATCGGTCATGACAGAGGAGATGTCGATGGAAGCGTCGGAACCGATGATACCTGCCGCCTGTGCCACCACACTTTGGGCCGCGTCAAACACGCCCATCACGATGTTCCAGGTGTTGGAGACAATGAGGATAGCGGCGGCAGATTTGAACACCCACTTGAAAATCATCCAGGTGTCCACATCATGCAGGTTGTTCTTGTCGGTAATCATCTGAATCAGCTCCAGCGTCATCACGATAGCCAGGATCACGCCAGCAATCGGCACCATGATGGAGTTGGAGAGGTTCTGGATCATGCTGAAAATACTCCCGTTCCAGCCCTGGGGGGTCTGGCCCACCTGTGTCGCAATGTCTGCGACCTGCTGGTTCACGCTATCGAACATCCCCGATAAGTTGCTCATAATGCCGCCTACCAACATTTCCTTGAGCCAGTCAGTAAGGGCATCGAGTAAGAAATCCATACGGTGTCAACCTCCTTTCAGCCGCCCCCGCTTGGGGGCAGGGGCGGCAAGGATTTCTTATGACAGCTTAACGACGGGAACGATCAGACGGTGAACAGGCCGGACAGCAGGGGTACGAGGACCATGCCGACCACGGCCACGCCAGCGCCAGCCATGAGCTGCTTCATGCCCTGGGACTTTTCTGATGTGCGATAAAGAAGCAATAGAAGTGTAAAAAATTTTGCCGTTCCTATCCGGCACTTGGCCATTGTGTCGGATAGGTCGGGCGTTAGGCTTCGGGCAAGTCAATTTTGCCGACAAAGCTGTAATAAATCTCAATGTCCTGCCTGCGGGTGCCGTTCTCGTCATAGCTGCACTCATGCACGACGATTTTCTCAATCATTTCCCGCAAGAGGGTGGGTGTCAATTCCTCAAAGGCAAGGTGCTTGCGGACAATCCCCATGAATTTCTCGGCGTTAACGGTGGCCGCCTGCGACTTGTCCAGTTCCGCCTGCAATGCGGCGGTGCGGTCTTTCAGTTCCCGCTGCTCCTGCTCATAGTCTGCCGACAGTTCCATGAAACGCTCGTCGCTGATTTTGCCGTTCACATTGTCCTCATACAGCCGCTTGATAATGCGGCTCACTTCGGCAATCCGCTCCTGCGCCTGTTCAAGCTGCTTGGTGGCTGCGGCGGTCTTTCTCTTGCCGCCGATTTCGTTCTGCTGGATCAGCAGCTTTACAAAACGGCTCTCGTGCCTGGCAGCATACTCCGTCACTTGCCGGAGATTGGAGAGGACACCGGCGGTCAGCAGGTCGGTGCGGATAAAGTGCGCCGTACAGTCGCGGGTGCGCTTCTTGTAGCTGCCGCAGATGTAACAGTCCTGCTTGCGGTTCTTGTTCTGATACCGCTGCTGGTACATCACATGGCCGCAGTCGGCGCAGAACAGCATACCAGAGAACAGCCCCACTTCGTCATAGCGGTTCGGGCGTTTGCGCTGCTTGCGTAACTCCTGCACACGCTCCCATGTTTCCGTGTCAATAATCGGCTCATGGTGGTTCGGGAAAATGGCCTGCTTCTCAATGGGGTTCTCTACGCTATGCTTGGTCTTGTAAGAGGGCTTCTCCGTCTTGAAGTTTACCAGACAGCCGGTGTACTCCCGGTTTTCCAACAGGTGGACAACCGTGTTTGTAGCCCATTTACACTCATAGCCGGGGTGGTAGCGGCGGGTGCTGCCCGTCCTGCGGTATTCCAGCGTCCCCGGCGTGGGGATTTGCTGCTCCGTAAGCATACGGGCAATCTTGGTCGGGCCGTTCCCGGCAAGGCAAAGCTGGTATATCTGCCGGACTACCGGCGCGGTTTCCTCGTCAACGATATAGTTCTCGTCCTCGTCCATGAGGTAGCCATACACCGGCTTGCTGGTAACGGGCTTGCCGCTCATGCCTTTTGCTCTCTTAACTGCCTTGATTTTCTTGCTCGTATCTCTCACCAGCCATTCGTTGAACAGATTTCGCAGAGGGGTAAAATCGTTGTCCATGCCGCCGTTTGCACTGTCCACATTGTCGTTGACAGCGATAAACCGCACGCCCTTTTGGGGGAACAGCATTTCCGTGTAAAATCCCACCTGCAAGTAGTTTCGCCCTAACCGGCTCATGTCCTTGACAATGACCGTACCTACTTTCCCGGCTTCAATGTCTGCAAGCATGGCTTGAAAACCGGGCCTTTGAAAGTTCGCGCCGGAATAGCCGTCGTCGGTGTACCAGCGCAGGTTGGTAAAGCCATTCTGTTTTGCAAAGGCTTCGAGTATCCGTTTTTGGTTCGATATGGAATTACTCTCGCCTTGCAGCTCGTCCTCATGGGACAATCTCGGATAAAGGGCGGTAATGAGGTTTTGGGTGGCTTGTCTTAACATAAAATCCTCCGTTTCCGACAGCCAGCCCCACTATTCCGTGGTTTCATTGTACCACGGAACAGCGGGGGCTGTACAGCGGCAAAAGCGTTAAATTTGCTTCTTTACAGTCGGTCAAATTGCCGGTTTTTGCGTAGCAGCGGCTTCCGCTTCCAGTACCCGCGCCATTTTGTCGGCGGCGGTGGTCGTGGTATCTTTCTTGAAATAGCCGGACACGACAAGGACGGAATTGCCCATGCGGATTTCCGTCACGCAGTCGGGGCGGCGGGCGGTGCGGGTGTCGTGCTGCTTGTTATCTGCCATAGGCAATACTCCTTTCAGTCGGTAATCAGTTTCTTCATGCTCTCCATTTTCCGCTTGGCGGTTTCCTGCCGGAAGTTGTCGCCGGTAAAGCGTACCGGGACGCACATGGAAAGCAGCCGGTCATAAATCCGGGAATGGGCGGTGTCCTCCGGGTTTCGCAGGTCGTCCAGCGTGAGGTTGGTCGTGACGATCAGCGGCTTGCCGCTGCGGTAACGGCTGTCAATCACATTGAAAACCTGTTCCAGCCCGTAGTCGGTGCCGCGTTCCATGCCAAAGTCGTCAAGGATCAGCAGCGGATAGCGGCAAAGGCGGGAAATGTACTCGTTGCGCCCCTCAAAGCTGGCGGCAAGGTCATTGAGGATCAGGGCAAAGTTCGTCATGCGGACGGGGATTTCTTTCTCCATGAGGGCGTTTGCGATACAGCCCGCAAGGTAGCTTTTCCCGGTTCCTACGCCGCCCCAGAACAGGCAGCCGATATTGTCTGTCCGCATATCCTCCCAATGCTCCACATACCGGCGGGCAAGCCCGGCCTGCGGGTTCCTGCCGTTGTCATTCTCGAAAGTCCAGTCCCGCATGGCGGGGTCGGTAAAGCCCCGGCGTTTCAGTTCTTCCACGGTGTCAAGGTGCCTGCGCCGCTTTTCGGCGGCTTCCCGTTCCTCGCGGGCGGTTTTCTGGCAGTCGCACTCTGCCGGGTGGCGGTCGCGCCCGAAGATAGCGGCCTTATCCGGCGCAAAATAGGCTTCTTTCGGCTTGCGGCACTTGCCGCAGTACAGTAAACCGTCCTCGCCGGTGTAGTCCTCCGGCTCCGGGGTGGTGGCCGTCATATTCTCCAAAACAGCGTTGATTTCGTTCTTCATAAACTCTCGCCCTCCTTGCATGAGTAGTCTGGTATGCCCTTTTTCGGGGCTTTCTTAGTTGCGTCCTCCTGCGCCCATTTGTAGATGGTGGCGGCATGGCTCTTGTATCGCTTGCCGCTGGACGCGATATGGCAGGATAGCCGGTCAATGTAATAGTCCCATTTGCCGGGCAGGTCTGCTTTCAGCCCGTCCAGTTCCGATTGCGAAAGAAAAACATTTTCATACCGGCCATAGGCGGCGCGGGCGGGTTGTCCCGTATCTAACTCTCGCTCTCTCTCTTTTTCTATCTCTTTCTCTATCTCTATCTCTGGTGGACAAATGTCCGCTTGATATGGTGGACATTTGTCCGCCCCGGCCTTTGGCAAGGCTTTCTGCTCCTGCAAAGCCAGCCTTGCCCGCCGTTTTCGCTCCCCCTCGGTAGAGGATTGGCCGATCAGTAGTTCAATGTTGCTCATATACAGTGCGCCGTTCTGTAACGGCTCCACAAGCCCCAGCTTCATAAAAATCTGCAAGGCCCGTTCTACGGTGCCGACTTGCTGACGGGTAATGGTGGCAATCATCTGCGCGGTGTAGGGGATATTTTCATCAAGCTGCAACTTCCCGCCGTTTTTCAGCGATTTCAGGTACAGTTTCAAGAGGATGTTGGAATAGAGGATACCGTCCTGCATACTTTCCAGCAGCACAATGGCGTCCTCGTCAAAGTAATTCTCTTTCAGCTTGAGGTAGTAGTATTTTCGGTTGTCTGACATGGTTCCTCCTTTGGGTGGATTTGGGGTGTTTGTACGCATTTAGAACGCCGTTTCCGGGGGAAAAGGATAAATGTATCGCGTACCCTTTGACACCCACGAAAAAAGCCTTGATTTATGCGGGTTTGAAAGGCTCTAAAGCGTGACATCTCTGCCTTTGTTTCCGCTTTCTCTCGGCGGCGCGGATTTTCTTCATGCGCCCGGCGCAGTCGGGGCAGTATTTCCCCCGGTTGGATTTGGGGACAAAGGCCGCTCCGCAGACGGCACACCGTTTCCGGCTCCCCCGGTATAAGAGGGCTGCGGACAGCTCCCCGTCAAGGGGCAGGACAGCCACACGGAACCAGCGGCACATGAGGGAAAGGGAAATGCTCTGGACGCACACGCAAGGCTCCCCGTCGTCTAACAGCAGGCAGTTCCCCTCGTCGTAGTTACAGCACTCATGTACCAGCCGCCGCGCCCGCCGGTGCTGGCGGTAGTCCATGCGGGGCAGGTTATCGCTCATGGCTCTGCTCCTTTCTGCGGTGCGGCTCGTCCCGGCGCAAAATCTGGTTGATATTCCGCTTGACGGTCTGCAACTCCTTGAACCGCTGCTTCTGTTCGTGATAGGTGTTATACAGGCCGTCTTTCTCGGAGATAAGCTGCTCGATCTCGGCCTGCAACGCTTTCCGGGCGGGCAGCTTGGTAATGCCATGCGCCTTGAAATACCGGGGGGCTGCGTCGGCTATGATAAAATCGCTCTCATGGGCCTGCCGGTATGCGGCGCGGGCTTTCTCGGATTTCTGCGCTTTCAACCCGTCGCGGGCGGGCTTGGTCTGGGCGTAGGCCAACACCTGCCGCTGCAACTCCTTTTTCCCTTGCAGCTTGGTTTCCAGTGCTTTCAGTTCGCCGCTGGTCTGGCGCATTTCCGCATAGGCGGTATCAACGGCGGCTTCTAACTGCTCCGGGGAAGTAAAGCCGTACTGCTGGTAGACGGACAGCGTTTTGGCGGCCTGCTTCAGATTGTGTATCTTCGCCCAGCGTTCATAGCCCCGGCCTTTGCCCTCGGCCATTTTCTGCTCAATGTCCACAAGCCGCTGCACTCCGTCCTGTTTGGGGGCGGTTTGAGGGGCTTTTGCGGGCTGTATGCCGCGTTTCTCCTGCCAGGGGTATTCAGGTATGGCTGCGGCCTTTTCTATGGCTCTGGCGGCATTCTGCTCCAAAACGGCAAGGACGGCGGTGCGGTCAAAATCGTCGCCCAGCTTCCGGGCGGTGATGGGCTTTGTCCTGTCCGGCGTGAGATAGGACAGCCGCCCCCGGCTCTCCTTGACGGTCACACCCTCCCGCAGCAGCAGAGAGGAAAACTCGTCAAAGCTGGCGGCGGTGGCAAGGGCTTTCCGTATGGTCTGCCGCAGCTTTTCCTTGTTCGTTTCAAACTTGGTCTGCCGGGGCGTGATACCATCGGCAATCATGGGGGCGTTCTGCTTGTCCAGCGCGGCTTGTCCCTTTTTCTGCGCCCAATACTCCCGGTCGGTGATGCGGTTCTTGCTGCCGTTCAAGAGGTCGATTTGGTAAAGCCCCTCCCGGTGGCACATCTCCATGACTTCGGATTTGAAGTAGCGCAGGGCAGCGTCGGTACATCGGTGCTTGCAGCCGGCTTTCGTGTCGGCTGGCCTGTCCATGTAGGGCAGGAACGGCACTTCCTCAATCCGCAGGCTGTTTATGACGATATGCACATGAATGTTGCCGCTGTGGTTATGCCCGTCCGGGTGGGTGCAGACAAGGGCTTGGTGGCCGGGGAAATGTTCTTTACAGAATTGCTCCCCCAACGCCTGCGCCCGGTCTACGGTCAGGCCGTTGTCCGGCCCGTCCCGCGGGTCAAAGCTGATGATGTAGTGGTGGCTTTTCACATCTTCCCGCCGCTGGTTTTTCTCATAGCGGAGATTGGCCCGCATACACGCAACGGCAAAATCCTCCCCGCCGCAGTTCAGCGTAGACAGCCGGTAGTCCTCGCGGGGGATAAGCCTGCCGGTTTCATCAAGGACGGGCTTCATGGTAAATTCGTCATGCTCAAAGAGCAGGTATTGTTCGGCGGCTCCGTAGTCGGCGTTTTTAGAGTTGATATGTTTGAGTGTTGCCAACCGCGTCACCTACTTTCTTTAAGACTTCATACTTGAGGGCGGCAAGGTCGGCTATGGCGGCGCGTACCTCGCCGGACAACGCATGATAGGGCGCGCCGTACTCGTTCAGATACCGGGCAATCTGGTTGAGGTTGCCGCCGATCCTGCCGTACTCGGCTGCGAGCTTCCCGACAGCGGAGAGCAGTTCGTCATTGACCGACGACACATGGAGTACGGGGCGTATGGTGGTACGCCGGATCGCCTGCCGGAGAAATTCCGACTGGCTGATACCATAGGGCGCAAGCCGCGCTGTGAAGTCGGCGTATTCATCTTCGGTCAGCCGGGTTTTCACAACGCGGCTGCGGTGGGGTGTGTTGTATTTTTTTCGCATGGTCGTGACCTCCTTTCTTGCCGCATGAGCGCGGCGGGGATAAGCGGCGCAAGCCGCATAGCAGGGTTTGGGGAAGGCACTCCCCAACAAGTTTCCCGCGAGGGGCAAAACCGCAGAATTGCGGATTTTGGCACCGTGGTAGAAACTTGCTCTAAGTAAGCCGCAGACTGGCCCTGTCCGGGCTTTTCCGTACATAGAGCGAACAGGGCGGGGCTTTCAGCCCGCTGTTCGCTGCCTTTTTTCTTTCGCCAATATTACTCCGCAGAGGGGCTTTGCTACCCGCTGGCTGCGCTATTTTTCTTTTCCGCTAAAGATACATTTGAAAAGCCGTCAGCTACCCGCTGGACAGAGATTTTTCAAAATTTCTTTTGCCTTAGTAATCCGGGAACGGGGATTTTGGCAACCGGCGGGACAGAAAAAGATAAGGTACAATAAGTTGCGCAAATTGAAAATCGCATAAAAGAAGACATAGCTTGCAGGCTCTGGTAGAATGAAGTTACCACACAAACATTCGAAAGGAGCAAGCAAAC
>NZ_JBQKJL010000027.1:0-20046 GCF_052117285.1 Lawsonibacter sp. LCP25S3_E2 | reverse complement strand
TCTGCCTTTTCCCTTTACAGGGATTTTCTTGTGGCAAGACCAGGGAATTTTTTTGGCAATTTCAAGGATTTTGCGTTGGCATTTTCAGGGATATCTTATTGTCTCATAACACACTGTCCCTACAATGCGGAGAAGGCACGGCTTGTCCTGCGGGAGATGGCCGATATGCTCTCGCTGGATCTGGTGGACAAGGGGCTTGTCACCGATCAGCTGGTGGTGACGGTGGGCTATGACATCGAAAACCTCACCGACCCGGCCAGAAAAGCAAAGTACCACGGTGCGGTTGTGAAGGATCATTACGGACGCCAGATCCCCAAACACGCCCATGGCACCATCAATCTGGACGGACACACATCATCTACACGCAAAATAATGTGCGCTGCGGCAGAGTTGTTTGATTGCATTGTAGGCAAAAACCTTCTCATCCGAAGGCTGAATGTGGTGGCGAACCATGTCCTTCCGAAAGAGTCTGCGCCGGTGAAAAACGGGGGCTTTGAACAGCTCGACCTGTTTACCGACTATGCCGCACAACAGGCGCAGCAGGAACGGGAAAAGCAGGAATTGGAGCGGGAGCAGAAAATGCAGACGGCTATGCTGACCATCAAGAAGAAGTTCGGCAAGAATGCGATCCTCCGGGGAATGAATTTGGAAGAAGGGGCAACGGCCAAGGACAGGAACGGGCAGATTGGAGGGCATAGGGCGTGAAAATTGCCACATGGAATGTGGAGCGGCTCAGGCACAAAAAACAGCTCGACCAGATACAAGGCTTATGTGATGGCATCCATGCCGACATCCTTGTGCTGACCGAGACAGACAAGCGGCTGCATCCCGATTATGCCTTCTGCTGCGAGACCACATCATTGATGGGAGATAAGACCATTCCCTATGCCGTCACAGAAAATCGCGTCTCGCTTTACACCAACTATCCCGTTGTTCGGCTGCATCAAACCTATGATTCGCGTACCGCCCTCTGTGCTGAGCTAAAGACGGAAAAAGGGAATCTGCTGGTGTATGGGACAATCATAGGTACGCTGGGCAATCGTCATTCTTCCTTCATGGAACAACTGCACCGGCAGTGTGATGACATTCGCCGCCTGTCCGAATTGGGCGATGGGATATGTGTCTGCGGAGATTTTAACTGCTCCTTCTCGGATAACTACTGTTTCACACAGGCCGCAAGGACAACGCTTCTGGATTTGTTTCGTGATACAGGATTGACCCTTTTGACCGAAAGACAGACAGAGTGCATTGACCACATTGCCGTGTCAAGCAGTATGGTTACCACCAAACGGCCAGTTCTGGAAGAATGGAATGTGGACAAGCGTTTATCCGACCACAAGGGAATTGTGGTCACCTTTTGAGGGGGGCAAAAATCATGAAAACACAGTATGATGACATCATCCATCTGCCCCATCATGTCTCCAAAACAAGGCCGCAGATGTCCATGCTGGACAGAGCGGCACAGTTTTCCCCCTTCGCCGCTCTCACCGGCTACGAGGATGCCATCCAGGAAACCGGACGGCTGACAGATACAAAAGTGGAGATTGGGGAGGAAGTGCGGGAGGAGCTGGACCGGAAACAGCAGTACCTTCAGGACATCATAGCAGACCGACCGGAGATCACCATTACCTACTTCGTCCCGGATGAGAGGAAGGCCGGAGGCTCCTATACATCCCACACCGGCAGTCTGAAACGGATTGACTATTATGAGCGAGTATTTGTTCTGACCGATGGGACGAAAATCCCACTGGATGAGATCGCCGATATCGAGAGTGAATGCTTTCGAGGAATTTTGTGATTACTGCTTTCCCTGCGACCAAACCGAAGAAGAGTCCTCCTATATGGCTGGGAATTTCTGTTCTTTGGCACCAGTATCGATGCGGTGGAGACTACAAGGCATTCGGGCATCGGGGCGGATCGTGTTGTAAACTATTACTGCGGCAGCGCCAGGACAGCTCGACCATGAGGTCTTGCGTGAAGCCATCTGCACTGTTCGAGTCAGTGCGCCGCTGGATGCAGATTGAAAAAAACGATTGATTGGTGCGTGCTATCAAAAGCGCAGTCAATCAATACTGCCTTACCTGATACTCGATTTTTCTATCTTTGCTGAAAGTTATCCGCGTAAACAGTTCTTTAGAATTATACCTCGTTCTTTGGATTCTGTATGAATCAGGCCATCACCACTATACTATTCTTTAGAACAAAAGCGAGTTCTAAAGGAGGCGGTGGCAGGATGGATGCAAGAGCAGTTGGACAAAGAATCAAGGCTGCAAGGGAGAAAAAGAACATGACACAAGAAGATCTTGCCGCCTGCATTGACATTAGCCCGACCCATGTGAGCGTGATTGAACGCGGAACCAAGATTCCGAGGATGGACACTTTCGTAGCGATTGCAAATGTGCTTGGCGTATCTGCGGATGACCTTCTGGTGGATGTGGTGGATCGAGCGACTGCCGGAGTTGCTTCGGAGCTTTCTGCCGCCATCGAGGCGCTCCCTCACGAAGAAAGGATGCGGGTCTTAAAAGTAGTGTCTGTATTGGTAGATAGATGAGTGTGGAAGAGCTTTCGGCTCTTCCACGCTTTTTCTTTTTCCTCTGTCAAAATGTGAGTGATTTCGACATTCTTATGATGTTATACTTGCGCCAAAGAACAAGAGAAAAGTCTAAAGACGGAGGAATATCCATGAAAAACTTTGAAGAGATTATTGCGAAAATTGCCAGGGAGAACGGAACCACGCCAGAAAATGTACTCCGTGAAATGCAGTTGGCTATTGATCATGCTTACGATCACCATGACAAGGAGGCGCAAAAGTTATGGGATATGATGTCATTCAAAAGCGACAGACCGACACCGGAAGAGTTCATCTTTCAGGTGGCAATGATGCTGGATAAAAACGGATCATTACATTAAATTGGATGCTCTGACCATGTTGTAGCGGGTTTCCCTCTGCTATCTTCTCGGTGGCTTTATAGCCTTAGTCATTGAACAAGGCATCGTATTCCTTAATTCGATCTATCCAATCCAGTTCCCTTTGCCGCTTTGCATTATCATCTATGACAATCGCCTCGGGATAAACCTTCAGGATTGCCTCCTTCATCTTGCGCTGTTCCGCCTTTGTGGTAGGAATCCGTTTCTTGCCGCCATACCAGGTTTTCTTCAGCTTTTGCGTCACATCGAAGGCCGGCGCAGGAGCCTTTTTCTTTTTTCCAAACATCAATGCACCTCATCAATCCATGCTGCCATCGCCTTTGTTACCTCCAAACTCGCAGCCGTATTGATGACCGTGGCCATAGTACCATCGTCCATAGCGATACCCATAGTGGGGAGGGCAGTTGGCGCAGTCCCCGTTACAATGTCCGTTATGCTGGTGTCGTTCGCTGTGCCGGGAAACTGCATTGATTCCGGCAATCGCAGCGAATAGCGTTCCCCAAAAGCCCAATCGAGGTGCTGCGGATTCCTGATAAGATATGTCCTCGTAGATGGGCTCATTGTGAAGTTCCAGATGATGCTTTTTCGCAATCTTCAAATATGTATCGTCTGGGAGTACATCATACAACTCCTCAGCTTGATTGGCATCAAATGTCCCTTGGGCGGTCAGCGACATTTTTTCAATGAGGGATTCCGAAATTCCAAAATCGAGCCACTCCATGATTTGCTGCGGAGCGAACCGCACCATGCCCTGTAACGATTTCTCAATCAGAGTCTCGATAGTTGCCTGGTCAAGATAATCCCTCAAAATATCAAGCTGCTCAGCGTCAAAGCATCCCGTGACTTTCATTACCATCGTTTTGAAGGTCTCTTCATCTGCGCAGTCAACCAACTCCATAATCGTTGCCGGTGCATATTGGTCGCTCGTAGCCTTTTTCAGAAGTGTCTGGAATACTTCATCATCCATGCAGCCGGTGAGGGTATCCAACGCTTCATCGGAAAGTGTTCCTTGGACGGAGGAAACGACACGCTTCATCGTCGCTGTATCCACGCAGCAATTCAAATCCTCAATATTCTCGACTTGAAAGGTGACACCGGCATCCAAGGCTCTGTTTATCAGCCGACTTGCGGCCTTTTCATCACACAATTCCATAGCTACTTCGGTGACTTCAGCCGGGGAGCCATAGGAGGTGAGGGCGGAAAGCCGTCGAATCTGTGTACTCGTCGCCCAGTCATAGAACTTTTCGTAATATTCATCCCAAGTCATTTCCGCACCTCACATTCTGATTATCGAATCTCCCAGACGAAAGTGGCTGTGTCGCTTACATCAATGTCATCCGGTTCGATGTCCATATCGGCCATGGCTCCCATCGGCATCGCCAAGCACTTTTCATCAAGCATATATTCAGTGCGTGAGACAACATTGAGTTCGCCCCAATTATAGTCGATGGCGAGCAGATCTCCCAGCGCCACATTCGAGGCTTCGCAAAGAATTTCCGCTTTTTCCCGTGCGTTGATCGTTGCGGATTTCAAAAGCTTCTTGTTGACCGCAGACGGGTCTTTTACTGTGAAGGCGATGGACAGCTCTGGTTTGGCAAGACATTTTGAGATTGCGGAAAGGGACTGCGCCAGCCGCCTTGTGTCGAAATCAAATTCAACTTTGAGCCGGTGATTGCAGATATATCCGTTGAATACGCTTTTATAGTTGCCGTTTCTGTCTTTTACTCGTTCATAGTCTGTGCGAACATTGAAATTCACGGTTTTTACAGACTTCTTCTTAAATCCGACAGATTCCAGCGCCTTGTTTAGATAGTCAATCTGGAGTGCGGCCTGTTCCATCGCTTTTTCGTAGTTCGTATCCTGCGCTTCAAGGCTCATGGAGATGACGATGTAATCCGGCGGAGTGGAGACTCTGCCAACTCCTTTTACGGTTATCGTCCTTGACATCATCACACCTCTTTTCTGTTTTCCTTGTCACGCTCTGCTTTCCACCGTTCAAATTTCTCAACATTCTTGGGGTCGGAATAGAACTCCCTGCAAGATTGCAGCAGTGTACGGCAGAGGGCTTTCATTTCATATTCTGGGATTTGGCTAAAATCAATCAGGGGTTGTTCTTCGCTCATCATGACACCACCTTACAGGGACTTCATCACATCCAGCAAGTGCTGATGATTGTTATCGTATTCAATAGAAGCTCTACTTCAAAATTCGCAAAAGTGCATCAACGATTTCGTCGATATCGCCTTCTGTATTGTTCTTTCCTAACGACAATCGTATTGTTCCCTTTGCCAGTTCTGGCTCCAGTTTAATCGCCTGCAACACATGGGATATTTGTGTTTCTCTGCTATTGCAGGCTGAACCAGTAGAGACACAGATTCCCATCAAATCCAATCGGTGCAAGAGGGCTTCACCACTGTAGCCGGGGAAAGAGAGACTGATGTTCCCGGGGATATGTGCTGCGCTCCCATTTCTGGAAAATCGTACATTCGCATCTGACAAGCCCATGATTAGTTTGGTTTCCAGCCGAGTTAAATGCTCCGCTGTATCTTTCAGTCCATCTACACATTTTTTTAATGCAGCCGCCATACCTACAATAGATGCGATATTCTCTGTGCCCGCCCTCATGTGGTTTTCCTGACTGCCGCCACTTGCGTATGGAGCCAGCGGCGTCCCTTTTCGGACATACAGGAAGCCGATACCTTTGGGACCATGGAATTTGTGGGCGGAAGCAGAAAGCATATCTACACCAAGATCGTTCACATCTATTTTGATATGTCCAACCGCCTGAACAGCATCGGTATGAAACATTGCGCCAACGGAATGAGCAATGGCAGCTAACGCTGGAATGTCCTGAATGGAGCCTATCTCGTTGTTGGCGGCCATAATAGAAACCAGCCGAGTATCCGGTGCAATGTGTTCTGACAGCGTTGCGGTATTTACTTTGCCGGTAGAATCTACCGGCAGATAAAAAACGGGATAGCCCATTCTTTCAATATCAGCGCACGGACGCAAAATCGCATGGTGCTCAATGGCTGATGTTATAAATCCGTGTTTTTCCGGGTCGAGAAATGCAGTTCCCTTTATTGCCCAGTTGTTGCTTTCCGTACCACCTGAAGTGAAAAATATTTCGTCAGGTTGAGCGCCAATACACTGGGCAATGATTTCCCTCGATTCCCGCAGAGCTTTTTTGGGCGCTCTCGCAAATGAATAGGGCTGCGAAGCGTTTCCGTATTCTTCTAAAAGATATGGTTGCATCGCCTCAAACGCATCAATATCCAGTTGTGTTGTGGCTGCATTATCCGCATAGATAAAACGCTTCACAATCCCACCTCATTCAAATAATTTACAGCCTTCCTCTTTGAACTCCTCGATTTTATCAAGCAATTCCTCAACAGTACACCCAAGATATTCGGCAAGGCAATCCATACAGTAGAAATTCTCCATGTCTTCGCCCAATAGTTTTTTGTTAATACCGATGGTGTTCTTGTTAAGATTATTTTTACCGCAGATGATACAATCAATTTTCATAAGGAATCTCCTTCAGCGAGAAAGAAGGCACATCCTTACCCTTGAACTCCACATCGAGAATCCCAAGCTGCCGTTTGATGATTTTACGCATACGGACAGCAGGACGAAGGCAATATTGCTGGAATCCCTTTGGATTGATGTCCCGTGCGCTCCGCACATTCGGGAACAACAGCTTCAAATATGCTGTTGCAATGCGCTTTACGGCCTCCGTGTCACGGGTATCTGCCCTATCAGGAACATCAATAATTTGATCAACAATCGCTCTATAACTCACATCATTGCGAAGCTCGTGCAAAATGGTGCAGAAGTATTCTGAATTTAACGCCCAGCCGGACAGCTTCAAATCATCATTCATTCTTGGTATATCCCAACCCTTGATGAAACCATGGATTCGGTCTACCAATGCACTTTCTTGAAATAGTGAGGGCAGCTCGGAGAACATATTCTGCCACTCATCCATATTATCCTGTGCGATGTTACCCAGGAAGATGATGCCTGCATCAGATTTCCCCTCGTAGCCACCGATGTTAAACTGTCCATACTCCATATATCCCTGCATGATAGAGCGCATTTCGTTCACATCGCCAAACTGCACCAACTTTACCTCATCTATTGCGATAAAGTCGTGGCCGGTAACAAAGCCGGGAGTCTTCCGAGCGGTATCATAAAACATTTTTGCCCGAGTTACCTTTCCGCCATCTGTTAGAAGACCATATTTACTCACATGGCCAAATACATAGGACTTGCCAGTTCCTTTGGGTGCAAGCTCTATCAGATTGAGGCGTTTCTCCACAAAGGGAAGAATGCGTGTCAGCATGGAAAGCTTTTGTTCCTCACTTTCATACCCGCCCGCATTGTAATCTATGGCCCCTAACAGCACATCAATCCACTCGGAAGTTGTAAATTCATTCCGAACATCCTTGTAATAATCAAGGTCAATAGTATAAGGGCAGAAATTTGTAAATCCAGTAAGGCGAATTTTCCCTGGAATTTTAGGCTTCGCAGTGTCATCCGGGGGTCGATAGCCGAGCTCGACCACACCCCAGACCTCCTGCCCACTGATAAGCTCTCCACGATACTGATCCCATGTAGACACATCAATCATGGTTTCTTTATTTGTCAAACCGAAGTCGGGCAATGAAAAGGTGATTTCTCCGGTTTTTATGCTTATATCGACAGAAATCTTGGTCAGGAGTTTGACACGCTCGTTATCGTTAATGATTCTATCTTTGATTCTGACCCATTCTTCTTTATTCGGAAGATAGGTGCGGATAAAATCCGTAAGTTCGTCTATGTCCAGATTACCTTCATCATCAGCAAACTTTTTGAGCAGCCAGTCTCTCAAAAACGATGGCAGACCTAACGCAGAAAAGAAGTTGCTTTTCTTCAAATCCTTGTAGACGACCATTTCATCGAAACAATCCCGAAGTTTTTCGGTCACGAGTATCCCTCCTTACAGAATGTTCTTTTCGCTGCCGCTTTCTTTTTTCACTCGAAGTGGCAGGCCAGTGGCAACAGGCATTCCACCGGCAAATACATCTACGCTGTATGTCTTGGCACGACGAATTTCAGTCATTTCCTCAACAACATAGAAATTATCAGCAGTCGGTTTTGCTTCGTAGGTATGACCGTCTATTACGACGCTGACATCCACCAACTTTTCCGTAGAAAATACTTTAATGGCAGCTTTCTTGCGGAAACTAACGAAAATTTCGGGGATACCCGTAAATGTTGCAGTTGAATCAATCGGCATTATTTTAACTTCAACGGCATCGTTAAGATACGAAATCTCGATAATCGGTACGGTAACTTCCTCCAATGTTGCGCCGCCATGAACCTCAACATTCGCTTTCCGGCTTCCCTTAAAACGGTCATAATTGGCAAGCGCCCAGAAATCTTCCGCATCCGTGGCACTGTCCGGCCTCTCATCGACCTCACTTTTCGGACAACATCTCCCAGAGTGCTTCCCGCTTGATTGCATTTCCCATAGATTTTCGGTTCCGTGAATTACAGCAAGCCGACTGGCACCATGGTCTGCAATTAAGATGGCCTTTTGATAGTCGCCGTTTGTGAGGTTTGTTTTGATTTTCTTCAGGAGTTCATCAATCAGCTCCAGTTCACGAATCAAATGAATCGGGAGCTTACGATCCTCTCGACTATAATCATAGCCTTCCTCACCGTGATGCTTGATTTTATCTATCTTATCAACAGAGATGATGGGGAATCGATCTGTGGATAGGACATCCCAAAATTCCTTGTTCCGACTGGTGATGGATGGAAGCTCACATCTGCACACAGTAACTTTCGCCATGAGTTTAAGTGCATGACATCTGGACATGATATAGCCAAGATACTCCACGCCCATTGCATCTGTAAAATAAGTCTGGGTATCCGTTACATCAATTCCTTCTATCACAGAACTGCGTGGCGGGAGAATTCTGTTATAATCCCGATCGACTGCTTGCTTTTCGACAAGTGTCATGAAGTCCGGGAAAATCTTATTGACAACCTTCTGATATTTGTACTCCTGGAAATAGTTATCAAGCAGTTCACTTTTGAAATGGTACGCTGTCAGATACGCCCGAAGATCAGGATAAATTCGCTCCAATATATCAAGAAGTTCTGCTCTCCCGAAGTCCTCACTGTATCTATCCAACAGCTTGAAAATAAGCTCCTTTTCCTGAAGGGTATTGTCTGTCAGGTAGCAGAGCGCATATTTCCCCTTGCTTTGGACTATCTTGCAAAATCCACTGACCTCATCAAGTGGGTTTTCAATGGAATTCAAAAGGTCTTTTCTTTGTCTATATTGGGAAATAAAGTCTTTGTCGGTCGGATCTTCCTCTAAGATAGTACGATACAAGCTGTGAATCAGCCCGGATGGGGAAGTAGCCGTTTCTATTGCCTTGTTGAAGTAGGAGTTGTTTCCCGCATGGAACAGTTTGAGCCCGATAAAGTACAACCAAAGCCATTTCTTGTTAGAAGCTTTTTGTTTGTAAGTAGAGATAACAATATCCAAATTGTTGACGCTCCCTATTTGGGCGGAAATCAACTGTTGCCAAGAAGAATATTTCCGAAACTCTGTCAAAGCATACTGCCAGTTCTCTTCATCTCCGTAACTTTCTGGCAGTACAGATGTCATTGCGTCCAAATGACACAATACTTCATAAGGATTCTTCAAATCTGAGATCGTATAGAGCGAAAACGGATACTGATCCTTGCTTTTTGCAGTCTCGATGTATAGAATCTCTGCTGCGGCTGATTCCACCGCCTTGGCCATGCCTCGAAGCCCTTTTACCAGCGCACTTGCGTCCGTAGGTTGAATGCCCTCTGCGGTAAAAATCAGCTTAGGACGAGCGGATGGTATCCCCTCTAAAACGCAAATTCTGCTATCAAGGCGCCTGTCATTTTTAATAAGGGTATGCAAGTATTCCACACATTGAAAGGTGAGGATAACTGCATGGCCCTCAGTGCTCATAGATAGAAGTTCTTTTAATTCTTGCACCAAGGCCTTTTCGCCTTTTAACTTGAGGAAGCTCGTGATCTCACTGACAAAAAAGTTGGTATTCTCATGAGCAAGGCGTTCAAGAATGTTGGGGATGACAGGGAATTCATCAGGTTTGCAAAACGCCGCATCAGAGGCACAAAGAAAGACATTTTGGGGCAATTGATAGTGGAGCATGATGGCTTCCAAATCTGCCTTGTTTTGAACATCTACGATAAGAGGCTCGACATTATCTTTCTTCAGATAGCGGTCAATTTTTTTAATGACTTCTTGGATGGTCATTTTGCACCTCCTCAGTTCCCTTTGATAATCTCCATGCCAACAACCATGTTATCCCGAATGAGGTCCTTTAGATACTTCTTCACATCAGCAATATCCATCTCATCGATCTTGGCGAGGGCACGTTCACAACCACCCTGGTTATATTTCGCCTCTGCCATTTGACGAAGCTTCTTTTCAATTTCGGGAAGGCCGAACCACTCAAACGGCTCTGCTGTGATGTGAGAGTCAAGGTAATCTTTCACTTCCTGAATATTTAGAAGCATAACCGCATAGTTTCCGATGATACTGTCTCTAAACGCTTTGTCCAAAGCGGCACTATCATCCAGAAGGTCAAAGAATTTTGCAGACGCAAAATATTCCATGGCACGGTCGATTGCCTGTTCATCCGCTTTGGCACGGTTGACAGCTCCAAATGCAGCTTTTGCTTTTGCAACCTCGTTGTCAGGGATAAGACACAGAATAGGCATCTTGTGTTTTTTCGACCAGTCACGAGGAGAGTCAGTCCCAGTTTTCTCTCTCCACAGTTTCTTTAACTGTGTGTTTTTCTGGCCTTCCTTATAGGCCCCAACCTTCGCTTCAACCTGATTCAGATAGTCTGCTTTTTCGTAGGTGAATGAGCCAGCAGGCATCGTGTCAAACACATCCTTGATTTCGTCTTCTGAAAGCCCATCAAGATAGTATCCGCACACACGGTTGAACAGATCAACCTGGTTGTTGTAGAAGTTGCGGAATGCGCTTCCGTTTGCCTGAACAAGTTCCAGGAAAGACTGCTTCTGGGAATCCAGCAGCGTTCCTGCTTTTTTCAGGTTATAGAGCATTCCGAGGAATGGCCCAAGTTCATCAAGATAATTTTTTGCAGCTGCATAGGAGATGCGAATATATCCGCACTTGTCACACCACTCCCGTATGGTCGCATCATAGGAGATGCTTTTGGAGATAATCTTATTGCTTTCTACAATGATTTGATACTCCAGAATAACCTCACGGATTTTCTGCTGTGCGGTTTCGACATTCCAAACCCAATTCGCCGCATCCGCATCAAACTTCCTGCGGAGAACATTGAGGTATTGACCGCCATCGCCAACTGTTTTAGCAAGAGAGACAAGCGTACCATTTTCAAAGGTTTCAAGGTAGGCAGCCATACCCTGGGTACACTTTTCCTTGGTCAAAATCGTTTGCAAATCTTTTGCGGCATCTGGATTGGAAAGGGCAAGATTTCCGATTGCCATGGCAATATCGCTATCGCTCTTCGCTGTACCCATGTTATTGCTGTTGGCAATTCCACAAAAAGAATCAATGATTTCGGACAACACGGAGGTTTCCGTCTGAAGCGATTCTTTGTCCAGAATATACTTCAAAGTCCAAATCGGGAAGGAGAATTCCTTCATCTTGTTGCGGATGCGTTCTCTGGTGTTTGGAACCGAAGTACACATATTAAGCGGAATCCCAAATGCCACAGAAGTAATTTCGTTAAAAGCCTTCTCTGCGGGGGTCATCGCAACGATATATTTATCCTTATAGCGAGGATTCGGCGTGATTTCAAGGCGAATAACTTCGTCAATCATTTCCTTGAGTTTGCCAACATTCAAAATGTCGTTGGTAAGCCCATCGCTCCAGCTATATGTCCCAGAGGCGTATTCCTTCAGCACAAAGCCCATAATAAATGCAGACAGATTACAGGGCATAAAACCATAAGGTGCCGCCTTCAAAACGTCATAGATTTGCTTGATAGATACACGGCCACCACCGTTCTGGAAGCCATCGTTTACAATTTCATCAACACACAGCTTGATTTTGGAAATCAAGAGATGAGGCTTGGAAAGCCAGTATTCGGGAACCTTCCATGCGCCGTCAAGAGCGATTTCCAACTTTGTGGCGGGACTGCCGGACAGGAAGGTACCAGCTGTTTTCTCATTGAATGCGCACTCAACACCTTGCTTCAAGCTGCTCGGTGTATACATATTGGCAATGACATTGTAAGAGCCCTCAAGGCAGGACACGAACTTTTTCTTGTTGATTTCTGCAAGAAGGCCGTACAGAGCGTCCAGCGTAGTAGCACGTTCCCCATCCGGCTTATCTGCGGTGTGAACCATAAACTCACCGCCTGCAATGCGGGTTTTCCATTTCTTCAGAGAATCTTTTGCATTGTTGGCATATTGAGTAACTAATGCAGGGTCTTTTCCTTGCTGGGACATAGATAACGCCATATCGTGACGATACACGCCATAGCCATCCGCACCAAACGGAGTACGGCTGGCATCAATGAAAATCATGTTGTAGGTGCCAGCAGCAAGGGCGTCATGTATTTTCTTGCCCAGAACCACACTTTCTGCATCATCTTTCGCAAAGCATACAACAGCAACGATCTTATTTGCATACTTTTCTTCCGTGTTGCGAAGCTGCTTGATTGTAGAATCAAAGTCGGAAGACGAAACATAGCGCAGTTCATAGCGAAGCTTCAAAGCTCCACCAAGGCTGATTGCATCCACGATACGAGTTCTGTCAGCAAGTTCCTCTGTGATAAAAGCCGAGGTGCTCTTGCGGTCGATCTGTTCCTCAAAAGGTGTTACATCAATTTCGTTTTCATGGTTGTAAGCAGCATACTGGAATTTTCCACCGCCAAGGGACTTGGAGAACAACACCTTTTCTCGAACAAGCTGATCCGCACATCTCGCTGCGGAGCCTTCCATATCAGTCCCTTCAAAAGCGTTGTCAAGGTTCTTTTCGTTGGGAATAAACAGCTCAACAGAGTCGCCGGCATATTGAGAAATTGCCTGCAACAGAAGAACCGTTTTGAGTACACGTTTTTGGTCAGAATCAAGGCGCTGATTCCCAGCACGATTGTAATAGTCCAGAATAGAGCGAATATCATGCGATAGATATTCTTTTCCCTTATCATAGAAGAATTCCCAAAGCATATCGACGGAAAGCAGCGGGTTGTCGTCCTCTGGCCCGAAATTGTCAATAAACCACTGGAACCCCTTGATTTCATCGCCACGGTCATTTTTAATAAAGTCAAACATACTGCGCTGGTTGGAATCAAACGCAGAGGAAATATGCTTGAGAAGCAGGGCGGCATAGGGATGTATCGGGAGAATATCGATCATCTCTTTGTCGGTGATCCGAGCCACCGACTTCACCAGCTTACGGGATGCCTGTGTTCTATCAGTCAGGTCGCCAAGGGCTACCTCCCAATCTGCCAAAACAACTTCGTCCTTATTCTTCTCCATGGCTGCACCCATGAGTTGGAATGCAATATTTTCAGGCAGGCTGATTAAACTGTGCGGACTGACAAAGCGTCCGTTCAGCTTGATGAAGTCCTGGTCGCGCTCATGGAACAGGCCCTGGGTCACATGGGTCACCAGCACAAAATAGAAGGGATCGGTTTCGCTGATTTCACAAAGCTCCTGAAATCCGGTGAGATTGCGGGCGTTGTTGTAGAAATATTCGGTAAACTCGTCCCACATAAAGACAATCGCCTTCAAACTGTTTGCCCGGATGACCTCACGAATCCAGTTGCCCAAATCGGTCACGCTCAGCGACAGAGCTTTTACCTGACGCTCATCGGCTACCTTGAAGATATTGTCCATAATCCTTGCCAGCGCCTCGCCGGAGAAGGTGCGCAACTTCTCAATCACCGTATCGGCGTCATCTCCGCCAAAGAGGTCAGAGTAAGTGCCAGTGATCAGTCCGTTGAAGTAGTTTTTGTTATCCTTGTCAGAGAGCCATGCAATGGTAGCATCCTTCAGCGCATTCCCGCCCTTGTTTTCAATTCCGGCATCAACAAGCGCCTTTTCAATGCTTTCCTGGATGGCAAAGACAAGATTATGGTCGCTGCGGATAGAAGCGGAACCATAGCGGTGAACGGTCAAGATACGACCGCTGGACTTCACGGCCTGGAAGCGGTTGTACAGGTCGTTGTCCATTTTATGTCTCTGGAAGTATTCACGGGTTTCTTCTTCGCTGGAATCCAGCAGCTTTTTGAGCGTGTGAACGGCATGGGATTTACCGGTTCCGTAGGCACCTTCCACCCATAGACAGAGCTTCTGCTTGCGCTCCAGGACGCTGACCGTGTTCTTCAGAAGTTTCACGAAGGTCTCGTGGGGGAAGAATTTTTTCCACACTTCCGGGTTCTTCGTGATGACCGCCTCGTTCACGGCGGGGAAATAATCCGGATCAATATTGAAATAATGACGGTATTTTTCCAACATCGGCATAGCATCTTCCTCCTTAGAACAGATTCAGCACATCCTGAGATGTCTTTTCGCTGTTGAGAGTGATATTATCCAGGTCCAGTGTAAAGCTGGCGTTGAGGAAATCTGGATAGTTGATAGTCAAACCATTCAAAATCTTTTCCATCTGATTGCGGTCAAGACCAAAAATCTCAGTAGGACTAACACCGTCACTTTCGAGGTCATGGTTTAAGAGGCGGGACAATGTAAACTGGTGGTAATCCCCGCAAGCCTCTGCAAATTTATATAAGCTGTAAAGAATGACAAGCGGATTCGGATTTTCCCAGGGGATGCGAACCACGCTATTCCAAAAACGCTTTCCGTTTTTTAGCGTGTAGTCACAGACACCCAGGCCGATTTCATTGCTTAATTGAGGAATAGAAATCAGGATGTTTTTATATGCGGAGACAATGTGTGAACGAGAATTTTTACTCATTGAGTCATCCAGCATTGCATAAATGGTATCAGGGGTGTGCGTTGTGGAAAAATCAATGTTTTTGACCCACCAATTAAACTCCGATGTGTATGTCAAATTGCAAAGAATCAATGCCCAAGCGTCGGAATTCTCTATTCCAATATTATCAATAACTTTACCAAAGGGTGCAAATTTAGATTTAGCAGTAACTTCGGCATCGTTCAAGAAGCTCTTGAGATTTTTAACCATGTTGGTTCCAAGGCTGTGAGGAGAAGTCCAAAATTCATCCTTTAATTTGAAATACGATCTAACCCAATCGAGTTCAATGCCCATATTTCCATACCTGTCAATGCTCCCCATTTTCTTTTCTCCTTTCGGCAATCGCAACGAGTTGGCTACTAAGCAACCATGGAATACATCGTGACATTTTTTGCATTTTACGCATCGGTCATCGATTGTTACATGGCCATCCTTCATAGAAATAAACCCATGCGGACAATTCGCCTCGCATACTCTACAGCCAATGCAATATGCGGTTTTTCTGAACACAGTCTTCAATTCTGACATAAAATAAATGTCTTTCTGGGTATTTTTCCCTATCACAACTGTAGCAGTTAGTCCGTTGGTATTTTCGGCAATCTCAATGTGATACAACTTATCTCTGCAAAGCACTTCGACATTACCATTCTCCAGAAAGGTTACATTGCCAATTGTTTTAATCCACTGCTTCCAATCAGTTTCTATACGGGATACTTGAATTGTAAGTACACCTTGTTCAAATGATTCATTTGTATAACTTTTGGCGAATGATAATTCTTTTCCACTTCTTCGTGCTTTCCATCCACCAATGTCCATAAACTCCTTGACGGCGCTCGGATTAGACAACTCTTTGGAGGTTGTTTCCAGAATAATGTTATTGAATGTTGTGGTTGTCCGATATCCCTCATCACTAAAGCTGTATGCTTGTTCCTTAAAATACATATTTTTCGATGTGGCTAACGGGCACACAAGACATCCTGCACGGCTATTTCCTTTTTTATAGGCATCATTTATCAAGAGTTGTCTCTCATAGATATAGGAAAACAATTCGGCGGAGTTCCATTCAAGGATTGGGTGGCAGCTATATTGTCCACGAACTTTCTCTCCGTGACTAATACCTTCGTATTCACTTCGAGAAGCACTTTCATCTCCTCGGATTCCTGTGAAGGCCATTCCCCTAAAATGAGGATTATTGGTATACTCTCTCAGTAAGATGATTTGAGGCGCAGTTTTATGCACACTACAACACCATCGCATCGTCTGCGCTGGCGGTCCAAATTCCCTCCATGTGACTTTCGGGTCGAAGTCAGACTTTGCTCTTAAAAATTCAATCTTTGCGTCTTTACAGTGCTGTTCAATCTCTTCGACTATTTTATATGTATCCGGGAATTCCATTCCCGTATCGCCAAATAGCACTTTGAATTTATTGTGCGGCAAAGCACGCTGCACCAGATCGAGGGCTACTACACTATCCTTGCCGCCACTGAACGCCACATAGAAGACATCGACCCGATCCATGTATTCAACATAAATGTTGTATATTTTCTTTATTGTTTCTGCGGCCAGTTTCTCCAACAAATCCCGGTTCTTTTCGACCATAGCGGGAATATCAACAAAGCGGAGAGGTTGTCCATCGGGCTCTGGCTCGTCCATAATCACAATTTCAGGTGGGGTATAAAGACTGCCGCCTTTGGTCTTGGCAACCTGCCGTCCCCGGTAGAAATAATTGTTGGCTTCCGCCCACATATAGGGGTAGGAGTCATTCTTTGCATAATTCCAATACCGGTCAAATCCAAGAATATCCAGTTCTTTGTAATACACCGGACGAGGTTCCTTACTGAAGGAAAGCGGTGAGCTGTTCAGCAGCAGTCCGCCCGTCTCGGCATCCCAGGTATATGAGTACATATTAGTCGGTGTCCTTCCTTTGCCTCTGTGCTTTTGCTCTGATAATGAGCGATTCTATTTCTGAGTATCTACGGCGGGCAAGATATCCATTGTCACTCAGATATTGAAGCACGGGGGCTTTTTTCATCTCTATTTGATTGTTGTTGGCCAGCAGGTCAATGATCAAGTCATCAAAGCTGCCGATGCCTGCGGAACGCTTCACAATTGCACCGGCGCATTCAGTTCCATTAAAGCTGCTATGTAGGAGCAGATATTTCTGACTGTAACTTGCCACATAATGTTCCAACAAGAAGCTGTTCCAGGGAAATCCCACATAGGGGAGTGCGCCAAAGTTCGTTACTTCCGGCAAGGGAATATACTTTTCCGTACAGATTCGGTCCAGCACCTCATCTATGTCAGCAACGGGGAACTGGGCCGCTGCTTTCGATACAAATTGATCCCGGCTGATTCTCAGGCTGTTTTCGTAAACGGTATCAAAGTATATGGTCGTAGCGAGGCTATCCGCCAATCCCTGAAGCTCAGACAGCGTGAAACTATCATGACTTCTTGCATATTTTGCAAACACATCCACCATCGAGATTTCCTGACCCGAGCGGCTGATGATATTTCCTTTGAACGAAAATTTATCACCTAATTTTGCCTTTAGTGCATCCCGGAACCCATACACGGAGAGGGTGTGATTTTCCTCTATGATATAGGGATATTTTGCCCGGATTGCATCATAAAGCTCATTACCACCAATGAAATCCCTTTCGTCAATGGTCCTCTGGATGATTTCAGCAATTCCATCCAATTCTTCATCAGACAAATGGACAATACTTTCGTGGAAGTATTCGCTGCGGCCATTGTTGACGAATTCAACATTGCTGGCAAGGATCAACTTTATTTTACTCTGTGGAAGATGCGGCAGTGCAGCAAAAAGCTCATCATAAGTCGCCGGTCTTCCAAAGTTTTGCAAGCAAGAGCGAACTTCCGATAGCGGGTCCATGCTGACATCGGGCGTTTTCGATATAAAACTTCTGTTGATGAAAAATCTTCCGTTTCCGATAGAGGTCAAGTACGCTTTCAGCATATCGGCATCGTGAATATGGTAGTCCAAGAACACATCAGAAAATTCGGCAAAAATCGCTTGATAATAAATAGCTGCTTTCCCGTCTGCAAAGGCGCTCTCGATGTAATCCAGCAGTTCTTCCTTTCGATCTTCGCTCAACATGACATCTGGGAGAAAGGCTTTCCCCTCGTAAAGAATGCATAGTTGCTTGATTTTGTTGCTGATGTCATCATCAGAGTCAGTCAGCTCTGTGGCATGGGTTGCTGTGTAATACCTCTTAAATTTGCGTATCTCAAGAGGCGAATCCATACGGAATCCCTTCATGAAATATTCTCTGAGCACTTGCTCATAACCTTCATTCCTGTAAGGACTCGCAGAATCTATGTCCGCTTTTGTAGGAACAGTCTGTTGCGGCTCAGCCCCAATGAACATAAGAAACTTCTGCAAAGCCGCTCGGAAGCGATTATGCTGCCTCGCATTGTAACTCAAAAAATCCGCATCGTTTAAGAGTAAGCGAATCGTTTCCTGCGCAGCTTGCCGATCAGAAGTGTAAAGTTGCCAAGAAGGCAGTTGGTGTTCTCTTGCAAACACCTCACAATTATTTATTGCCGAAGAATAACTCCGACTGGTAGCATCGGCCATTTTCAGTGTTTCCGACAGGTATCGAGAAAAACTTCTGCTGTTTATCTCATCCGACTGTTCACTCGCAACAGATTTTGACATTGTATCGTTTGCGATATTATGTGTGTGTTGTGGCTGAAATGTCTGAGTGGCGGTGTTGGATTCCTCAACTGCTGTTTCCTCAATGCCAATACGAGAATAGAGCCCTTCTTTTATGTAGTTGTAGTAATATCGCCCTGCAGCAACAATTTTATTGATCTGCTTTCTGCGGGTTATTCTGAAGAATTTATTTTGTTCAATTGTGCGCTGAACTTTCTTTATGGTTTCGATGTCTGTTGTCTGGAACAACGGTTTTTGCAGGACTTTTATTTTCAAGCAAAAGGTTTCGATTTCAGAATAACAAATATAAAAGTCAGAAAGCTGGGCAGGAGACACTTGTTCGGCAAGATACCGCATGAAATCATCTTTAACGGTTTTTCCATCGATTATCATTGCTCTTGCCTCCTTCAGTAATTTTTGATACTCGTCATGGGAGTCATGATACAAACTTGCAACCCCTGTAAAAAGTCTGGTAGCCGGTTTGAAAACTGTGCGTCCCAAATATGCTGACTCCATGCTTTTCATTTGAAATGAGATTCCGTTTGTATTACGATACACCGCATCAATTTCTATGCCCCGATGAACTGCCATTGCTCTTAAATCGTGAGATACTGCCTTAACTGCGTCTGAGCGTGTGAGCTCGCCTTTCATAGAGGCAAGGATCCCTTCTAACAGGATAGCGGCTTCATATTTATCCCAGGACGGTTGCCTCTCTGCCATATACAACTACTCCTTTGAAGATGTTTGCGTGTTTGAACTATTTTTTGATTCTTTTACATATTCCATAATATCGCCGAAATCACAGTCGAGGGTCTCACATATACGGCCCAAAATAGCGAGATTTACCGTTTCATCTCGCCGTAGCTTTGTCATTGTATTCGGCGCAATATCTGCGGCTTTTCTCAAATCCGCTTTGCTCATTTTCTTATCTACAAGTAACTTCCACATACGGTTATAAGAAAGCGCCATGTACTCTCTCCTTCTTCCAGATAATACAGATATTTTGTAAGGTGATTCTCAAAGAACGGGCCTTAATGCACACTTGACTTATATTTTACCGCTAATCTCTATTATCTTCAAGAGCGTATCGCAATTTTATGCGAACGCACAATCTCTCCGGCAGAAGAAAAGCAGGGACTTGCCGGGAGCGCATTGCCGACAAGTCCCCGCCGTTCTTCCGTTAGTTTCTTTCTCTGCATTAAATCTCAGTTAGAGTGAGTCCTTCTGGGCGGTTCACAATGAACCGCCCCTGGGTCCAGCACATGAGCGCAGCCTCCCCTTGGTGGAAGGTTTTAAAAATTCGATTCCTTCAAAAGTGGTTTGTACAACTTTTTGACATTAAGGTCAAAAGGGGGTGTGACACAATACTTCAGGTTTGATATAATGTAGATAAAAACAGGGTGGTGGCAGAAGATGTCATACAGGGCCAACGGAAGCCAGCAGT
>NZ_JBQKJL010000026.1:0-25444 GCF_052117285.1 Lawsonibacter sp. LCP25S3_E2 | reverse complement strand
C
This sequence comes from Lawsonibacter sp. LCP25S3_E2, assembly GCF_052117285.1. Classification (NCBI taxonomy): domain Bacteria; kingdom Bacillati; phylum Bacillota; class Clostridia; order Eubacteriales; family Oscillospiraceae; genus Lawsonibacter; species Lawsonibacter sp. LCP25S3_E2. The sequence continues at coordinate 25,443 of NZ_JBQKJL010000026.1, read as the reverse complement.
GCAACGCTCTCATGCGGGTAAAATAGCGTGGCAAAACCAGGGAATTCCCGTGGCAATACCAAGGAATTTGCTTTGGCAAAACCAGGGATTTTTACTTGACAGAATACAGACAGTGAAGCACCTGCCCGGAGCCTAAGCTGTTGGAGCTTGGCCTGTATGCCTTGATCGCCTCAATGGTGGTCGGCTCCCAGCCCCACGCATGGTCGATGAGCAACTCCGCATTTTTCCCAAAGAGTTGATACAGTAGGTCCTCGTTGCGCTCGGACATCCGCGCCACATCGCCCATGGTGAACATCCCATGCTCTTCCAGCTTCTTTGCATAGCCACGGCCTACCCGCCAGAAGTCGGTGAGAGGCTGATGCGACCACATGGTCTGCCGGTAGGTCATCTCGTCCAGCTGGGCGATGCGTACCCCGTTTTCATCCGCTGGGATATGCTTCGCCACAATATCCATGGCCACCTTACAGAGAAAGAGGTTGGTGCCGATCCCCGCCGTGGCCGTGATGCCTGTTGTCTCAATGACATCCAGTATGATCTTCATGGCAAGGTCATGGGCAGACAGCTTGTAGGTATTCAGGTAGTCGGTCACATCCATGAATACCTCGTCGATGGAGTAGACCACGATGTCCTCCGGGGCGATGTATTTCAGGTAGACCTCGTAGATCTTTGTGCTGTATTCCATGTAGTAGGCCATGCGGGGCGGGGCGATGATGAAGTCGATTTCCAGCTTCGGGTTTTGTTGCAGCTCAGAGATGAAGTGTGACTTGCCCTCCAGCACTCTGCCCGGAGCGTCGTGCCGCCGTCCGGCGTTGGCCTCCCTGACCCGCTGCCTGACCTCAAAGAGCCGCCCCCGGCCGGAAATGCCATAGCTTTTGAGGCTTGGGGTGACGGCAAGGCAGATGGTCTTGTCAGTGCGGCTTTCATCCGCCACAACAAGATTGGTGTCCATGGGGTCAAGCCCGCGCTCCCGGCATTCCACCGAAGCGTAGAAACTCTTGAGGTCGATTGCGATGTAAGTGCGCTGCTTCATGCTTCGGTACGCCTCCTTTCAGCGGCATCAGCTTTTCTTGGCTTTCTTTTTCCTCTTGGGCGCTGTTGCGCCATAGCTCATATCCAGCAGCATTTTGATCAGTTCGTCCGGCACACTGCCGTCTAAGGCAACCGAGATCCAGTTTGCCTTGTTCATGTGGTAAGCCGGAAAGATGCCGGGTTCTTTCCGCAGTGAGCCGATGAGGATCGGGTCGCATTTGAGGTTTACCACATCAATAACATCCGAGCCTGCCAGACCCAGCTTGTTTTTGGGAACATCCATCACAAGGGCAAACCATTTGCGGTTGCCCGGATGCCGGAAAACCTCGTTGTTGGGGTATTTTATCCACGGGTGGTTTGCCTCACAGGGATAGGTTTCAAGAATATATTGCTTGAACTGTCCCCGATTCATTCTGCAAACCTCCCGCTGCATTGCTCAATAGATGTGTTTTCCAAATTCATATGCCTCTTGCAGATGGTCGGTCTTGTCAATCTGTGGCTTGCCGTTGGTGTCGCCGCAGCCTCCGGCCAATAGCATCCCTCTGTCATGGAATCCGATGTAGTTGACAAGGGTAAACTGATAGTAAGAAACCGCTTGCTCAAATGTCCAGAAGAAATTGTCAGCGGAGGTCATCAGCAAGGCGCAGTCTTTGGAGGGGTATTTCTCATACCGTCCCAACGGCGGGTTGGGATCTTCCTCTGCGATGCAATAAAAGCGCTCGATCAGCGCCTTTAGCTGAGCGGAAATCGTCCAGAACAGTAAGGGTGAGGCAAAGACAATGCAGTCTGCATCCTTAATTTTGGGAACAAGCTCGTTGAAGCTGTCCTTCTGTACGCAAGGCTTTCCATACCGACAGGCGTTGCATCCCATGCAGCCCTTTACTTCCTGTTTTCTCAGTGAAATAACTTCTACGGTATGCCCCGCTTCTTTCGCACCACGGGCAAAGTGTTCCACCAACTGGGCAGTATTTCCGTTGGGTCTGCCGCCCCCTTGGATAATGAGAATGTTTTTCATCCGGAACCTCTTTTCTGCTCTTGATACAGCTTCCAATTTATTCGTACTCCACATCGTTGTCCCGGCACCAGCGCTCTGCCAGCTCCCGGTAGGCATCCGCCTGATAGTCGTACCACAGCTGCTCGATGCCGTGGAAGCGGATGGTCTGCTTGAAGCGCCGGAATGCACCCCTGCCCCGGATCGCTGCGCCGAGTTCGTTTTTCATCCTTCCCGGCGGGAGGTAGTCCACAAAGGAGTCCATGATGCTGTATTCGTGGATATCATATTTTGTCGGAAAATGCAGGAACCGCTTCGGTTCGTTCTCAACCAGAGCGGCAAGCGCCTCGTCGGTCTCACCAGTGACCCACGCATCGGGCAGATAAACCGTTTCGTTGGTTTTGGTGTCGTAGAGCATCGTGTAGGCATCGCTGGCCTGTTCGATTGCGTCTATGACTGTTTGCAGCTTGATTTTCATATGCTCACCGTCCGCAGCACTTTTTGAACTTCTTACCGCTGCCGCAGGGACAGGGATCATTCCGCCCCACCTTCTTCGGCTTAGCAGCAGTTTGAGCCGCTGCAATCTCTTTCAATAAACTCATACGCAGTTCTTCACTTGGCATATCCATCGTCAAGATCCCCTGCCGCAACTCTTCGGGATTCATGGTTCCGTCCGCAATGGCCTGACGGATGTTCGGACCAAAGGAAAGGGATTTGGGGATGCGTTCTTCCGGGGGAAGTAAGGCAAAAAGTTCATCAGGAGTATGCCCTCGGTTGCATTGCATCCGCACATGGTTGTGAAAGGGGGTATAGACCTCGGCAAAATCGCCTACATCCACTTTGCGGCGGAACTCCACGCCAATCTCATCCAACCGGTTCAGCACATCCTCCAATCCGGCGTTCATGCAGTGGAGGCCATAGTAGATGTCTACGAAAACCGCTTCCATCTTGTCCTCCGGCACGGTGGTTTTGGTCAGGAGGAAGGTGCGGAATGCTTCCGCTTCTGGGGTGTTCTCCCAGTAGAAGGGATTGTCGTAGGCCAGAAGCTCCTTTTTGTCCGGCACATAGTAGGGTTTTCCCTGATGGCCCCGTAAGACCTCGTGATAGGGATCAAGATCCTCGTCGATCAGCTGCACGTCGATGACCTCATATTCCATCAGCTCCGTTTCGGGGCCGTCGTAATAGAGTTCAGACTTGCCGAGGATGTAGTAGTCCTCACACTCATGCCGCGCGATTTCGGCAAAGGCCAGAAACTCCTCCCTGGTTACAAGGGATTTATTCTGGGAGGCGATGATCCCATAGAGCTTGTGCAGGGGGATAATGCCGTACAGATTGGCGGCGGCATTAAAATACTTCCGCAGGAGCCGGGAAGTGGCGTCCTTCAGCGGGATCTCCCGATAGAGGGCGTTCAGTTTTCTTCGCCCGTATATCTCCGGCATCGGGATATAATAGGGTTCCTCTCTGCTCATTCCGCTTCCTCCACGATTCCAAAGTCAATGAGAATATTCTTGTCAGCATGGGTAGGATAGACAATGCCGGTCATCTCGTAGGCGTACCGCTTGGTCTTACGGAAATCCTTTGTCCGCTCCGGAGCGAAGGCGGCGGTCTCATACTTTTCGTATTCCGACAGACCGGCAAGGTCATCCGCAGCTGCCTTGATGAGTGCGTCGGTCACATCGTAGATGTCTTTTCCATACTCCACAGCCACCAGCTCGTGCTTCTTCACATCCTTGTCCAGATTCCCGAAGGAACGATACAGCAAATATTTCATCTTGATTTTCTCCTTTTCGCTTGTCCCGGCAAAACCATCTCGTTCATTTTAAGAAATCGCTTCGGTGTTCCTGTTCACGGAAGCGATACCCCCTCGTGTTCAGCTCTGAGACCTTGAGCGCCACCAAATTGATGTCCGAAGACATTGCCCGCGCAATCTGGCCCACATCGTAGCCGCCGTATATGTATTCCAGAATTTCCTCGTCTGGAAGGGCGATCTGTGCGGCAAACATATTTGCCTCGTATTCCATGCGCTTGTCTCTCATGTCAAAGATATTGAATTCCTGCAGTCCGCCGGCACGGATTGCATCTTTACGGTGGAGGCGGTCATGGCCGATCTCATGGAGCAGAACAATGTCGTGCATCACGGGGTCGAGATGTTTATTGATAAAGATATAGCGGTTTCGTTCAATGACCATGTATGCGCCTTTTTGACGGGAGAAATCACGAGACATGACGATCAGCCCCAGCTCCCTTGCGATCCGGTCAGCATTTCTCGTGCCGCATTGCCGCACAATACGGTTGGCTTTTTGAATGGCTTCCTCCGCTCGAATCAGCATAGTGGTATCACCCCTTCCGGGCAGAATGGTACTGTTTCAATATAACAGATGAAAAGTCCCATAGAGCGGGCTTACTTCGTTCCTTCCTGCTGTTTCAGATACTTTTGGGGCGTGTATTTCTTGTTTCGCTTCTTCGCATCGATATAGGCTTCCTGAATGGCAAGCATCATCTCATCCATATCTTCTTCTGCCATCTCGCCTCCGGAAAAGGCTACCCTTACTTCTTTTAGCAGTCGCTCGGCGCCCTTCTTGCCCCGATAGCCATATTGCTGCCCCGCCATTGCGATGAAATCGTCGCCCTCGTTGTGCAGATAGTCTGCATCGCAGCCGAGAATCCGGGCAAGAATGCCATACACCTCGCGGTTCTGGGGGTATGTGCTGCCCTTTTCATAGTTGGTGATCGTCTTGAGTCCTACTCCCGCCAGTTTCGCAAGTTCCGCCTGAGTAAGTCCCTTTTCCTTGCGCAGTACGCGGAGCTTTTCTCCGAACCTCATAGTATATCCTCCTACCTGTAAGCGTGATAATATGCAATCTATTTGCGTTTTCCGCCTAAAAGTGCTTGACACAAGCAATCCGTTTACATATAATGATAATACGCAATCGCTTTACGCATTTATTGTATATCGGTTTGCGTGTCCCGTCAAGAGTGCGCAGACCAAAATGTGATGTTCGTTTTCGTTTGGACTGAAATTGGTAACGGACACCGGGCAACGAGAAAGTTGCCGGTGCCCGTTATGTGTAGCAAGGAGTGAGAAACATGAGTGCACACTGCAGGAAAGCCTATGTCTCGGTCAATCTGGATGTGGATCAGGAGGGCGTATTCCATCCGCGCTTCATCCGGTGGAAAAACGGCCTAATTTTTCAGATCGATCAGGTACTCTATAAGTGCCGTGCCTCTTCCAAAAAGGTGGGTGGCGGCGGCATTCGCTATACGGTGCTGATCCGTGGCAGAGAATCCTATCTGTTTCAGGAGGGCAGCAAGTGGTTTGTTGAAGCAAAGGAGACCTAACGATGATCTTATCCCAGAAGAAAATCGAAGAAATTGCAGTAGCCGTAACCAAGGATTTCAATGAGTTCTTTTTCGGCAGCGAAACCAAGGACATCCGACGAATGGCACGAGGGACACCGATTGACCAGTTCGCCAAGGAATACCTTGGCTTGGAAGTGTCGTTTGCCCATCTTTCCCCGGATGGAAGCATCTGTGGTCTGACCGCCTATGCGGATACCGAGTATATCACGGAAGAGATGGGCGTGAAGCGAACCATCCCACTCAGGAAAAATCAAATTCTGATGGACACCAGCTTTATTCAACCCGGACAAGTCCAAAAGCTCTGCGGCAAGAGACGCTTTACCCTTGCCCATGAGTGCGCACATCAGATTTTGTTCCAGATGGAAAGTGAAACTGCGCAGTCAGCCTATGCAAAGAAATACTCGGCACGGACAGTGTATTCGCTCCGCGACTTAAAGACTCGCGAGGACTGGAATGAATGGCAGGCTAATGTCCTTGGCGCGGCCATCCTTATGCCGCAAAAAGAAATTGATCTTGCCATGTGGTATTTTGCCGGTGGCAAGAAGTTAATCAATTACGAGGGGGTGTTCGCATATCGTGACAAGTTATCACTGTCTCTTTTGTGTAGGCAGTTTGCCGTGTCGAAGTCGGCGGCTGTAATCCGGCTGAGACATCTCGGTTACATTGAGGATCGTCCGTACCGGGAATATTCAGATCCCTTGGAGGTGTGGGCATGAAAAAGAATATCCGCATCTCTGAGCCGTCTGAGGAAATGATGGAGAAGATCCGAAAAGCGCGTCATGCCATCGCAAACCAAAAAACAAGGATGGTGAAATGTCCCTTCTGTGGACACAATTCAATCGCTGTATTTGAGGACACCAGAGGCCATGTCCAAGCAAAGTGCAAACGCTGTGGACAGGAGACCGTCTTTAATGTCCTCAGTATGAGACGGTTAAAACTTCGCTTTTATCAAGACCGATAAGGGCAGAGATTAACAAATAAATATTGATAGCTGTGCTGTGGAGCCGCTGACTGGTGAGTCTTCCTACCGTGACACCACAGTCCCGTTCAAACAGTTCCGAAATCGAGGCCAGGAGGATATGTTCTACGCCTCCATGACCCACGCTCCGCTCATTGACCGAGAAACCTTCGACAAGGTCCAGACCCTCCTGAAAAAGCGTCAGGATATCTTTGGGAAATCCACAGCGCAAAATATCTATCCTCTTACGAGCCGCATTCAGTGTTCTGAGTGCGGCTCGTATTTTCGCAGGCGGCAGGTTTCCGGGACCGCCAAGTGGGGATGTTCCAAACACATTCAGGATCGCACCCAATGCGACTCGAACTACTACAGTGAGGATCGGATCTATGATGCCTTCATCGCCATGGTCAACAAGCTTCGGTTCTCCGAATACGACATTCTGGGTCAAACCCTGCTCCGCCTGGAATCCGCCGAGCTGAAACAAAAGCGGAAAAACACAGCCGCAAGGGAGATCAGCCGGAGCATCGCAGATCTCAATGCCAAGCTGGTGATGGTGGAACAGCTCCATGCAAAAGGATACCTCAAAGACGAGGTCCACAAAGCTCAGGTGCAGGATATCAACGACCAACTGCGCCAACTGAAGCGTGAGCGCCAGTGTGAATTCTCCTCGGGCATCACCGATATAATCGAGGAAGTGACACGGCTGAAAAAACTGCTGGAGGAGTTGGAAGAACCCCTGGACCGATTCGATGAAAAGCTGTTTGCCGAGATTGTCCAGGCCATCCGCATCACCCGCCGGGATGAAATGACGGTCACCCTCATCGGCGGGCTGCGATTTACAGAAATGCTCTGACGGAGAGGAACCTCAAAATGAAGAAGATACGCTATATCCCATACGGTTACACTATGCGGAACGGAAGGACAGTCATCGCACAGGATGAAGCTATGGTCATCCGTGAGATATTCAGCGCCTACATCAACGGCGCTTCCCTCCAAAGCATTGCCGAACTGTTGACTGAAAGGAAGATCCCCTACAGCGAGAGGACGGATGTGTGGGATAAAGCCCGTATCGCAAGAATCATAGGAAACGCCAAATACCTCGGAGATGGAGAATATGACCCCATCATCGAGGAGGAGCAGTATGAGGAGGCTGCTGCGGTGCGGACAGCCCGCCAGCGGAACACCTTCGAGAAAAATCTGGAGGGGATCGACCTGCTCCGGAACCGGGTCCGGTGCGCGGAATGCGGGGCGCCAATGCGGAGGAGAGTAAGCAACAGGCACCGGATTCGGGAAAGCTGGGAATGCACCAATGCGGATTGCGGACAGCGCATACGAATTTCCGATACGCATCTGCTGGAAAAGGTGACGATCCTGATGAACCGCATCATCGCTAACAGCCACCTGCTCATACCCCGCCCCAAAAAACGAAGGGAGTTGTCGGCAGAGGCTCAGCAAATCAACAGGGAAATCGATGCCGAACTGGAGCGGGATAATCCCAGTGACGCCCTGGTCATCGCCAAAACAATTGAGATGGCGGAGCAGCTGTACGCAGAGAGCGATACACATCTGCAGATCGCCGCATCCATCGCCCGAAAACGTGTGCGCATGATGACGCCCCAGGAGGAATTCAGTCCGGCCTACTTTAGTGACATCGTCGCCTATCTGACGCTGGGAAGCGGAGGACAGGTGATCCTACATACCAAGACCGACGTAGAGATCGGAGGGGATGAAAATGAATGTAACCAGGATACCGAAAAAGACCATATCGGTCATTGAGCCGAAGCGCTCGCTGATCGTCAACAAGGAGCAATATCACCAGCGCCGGGTTGCCGCCTACTGCCGGGTATCCACTGACAGCGAGGAACAGCTTACCTCCTACACCAACCAGAAAAAAGTGTACACCGAAATGATTGCCGCCAAGCCGGAGTGGGAATTTGCCGGCCTGTACGCTGATGAGGGCATCTCAGGAACTCGAGCAGATAAACGGCCCCAGTTCCAAAAGATGATCAACGACTGCCTGGCAGGAAAAATCGACTATATCATCACCAAGTCGGTCTCCAGATTTGCCAGAAACACTGTTGACTGCCTGGACCATGTGCGTATGCTCAGGGCAAGAGGGATTGGCATCTACTTCGAGGAGCAAAATATAGACACACTGCAAATCGACAGCGAGCTCTATCTGGTCATCTACGCAGGGTTCGCACAGTCTGAATCCGAAAGCATCAGCAAGAATGTCACATGGAGCTTTCGGAAGCGATTCCAGGACGGCAAGCCCGTATTCAATTATAAGTGCCTGCTTGGATACCGAAAGGGCGAGGACGGAGAACCGGAGATCGTCCCGGAGGAGGCATCCATCGTGGAGAGAATCTTCAATATGTACCTGTCAGGTGAAACCATCAACCGGATCTCAACCAAACTCAGAGAAGAGAATCTCCAGATACCAGGAAAACGATTCTCCTTCTCTGCGAGCATGATTAAGGGTATTCTCCGGAATGAACGATACTGCGGGGACAGCATCCTTCAAAAGACGGTCACAATTGACTGTATTGGCAAGGTCCGTCGCAAAAACACGGGTGAGGCACCCATGTACTATGTACAGAATAGCCATGTTGGTATCATCAGCCGAGAGCTCTTTCACAAAACGCAGGAAGAACTCGCCAGGCGGATGAGTCGGGAGCCAAACTCCACCAAAGCAGCCACTACGGCCACCGGAAAATACTCCCGGTATGCGCTGTCCAATGTGATGATCTGCGCCGAATGCAGGAGCCGATACAAGCGCGTGACCTGGACATCCCGTGGGAAAAAGCGGGTGGTCTGGCGCTGCATCAATCGATTGGACTACGGAAAGCGGTACTGCAAGTCCTCCCCTACAGTAGACGAGGAAGCGCTCCATGCTGCTATCGTCCGGGCGGTCAACCGCTTCAATGAGGAAGACGAGGCCACCTATCTGGCACTTATGAGGGCGACCATTGGGGAGGCCATCGGGCTGAACGGGAACAGCGATGAAATCGACCTGCTTCGCCGAAAAATCGATGGTCTGAACCGCAAAATGGTGTCCCTCATCAATGAGAGCGTAGAGAGCGGCGAGGGCATTGAAAGCCATGAGGCGGAATTCAAGGAGCTTTCCGATACCATCGAACTCCTGCAAGGGAGAATCAAAAAGCTGGAGGACGCCCTCCTCTCGGACCAGGGGAATGATGGCCGCATCCTCCAGCTGCAGCAAATCATCGCAGATCGTGCGTCGAGAAAGATGGAGTACGACGATACCATCGTCCACCAGATGATCGAGTGCGTAAAGGTATATCCCGACGGCAGGCTGGACATCATCTTCGGCGGCGGGTATCTCATCGAGGAAGCGCTCAATGAGGAAAACAAATAACTTCAAATATAATTGACATAATCGCCAAGGTAATATACTATAATGTATGTTAGGAGGCGATGATGTATGGGCAAAAGAGCGGCGGTCATCATGCCGCAGACAAGAAAGATTCTGGAGCAGATGGGTGAGCAGATCCGCCTTGCCCGCCTGCGCCGGAAGCTGAGTCTGGAACTGGTGGCGGAGCGGGCGGGGATCAGCCGGGCCACCCTCATCTCCATCGAGAAGGGTGCGCCCACGGTATCCATCGGCTCCTATGCCGCCGTGCTGCACGCACTGAACAATATGGACAGCGACCTGCTGCTTATTGCCAAAGATGATGAATTCGGCAGGAAGCTGCAAGACCTGGCGCTGCCTACCAGACGGCGGGCGCCCAAGAAAGGAGAGTAGCCCATGGCGCAGGACGAAAAGACCATCTATGTATATGAAAATTGGCGTGGAGAGACCCCCACCCTGATGGGGCGGCTCCGCTGCAGCTTTATCCGGGGGCAGGAAACCTTCTCCTTCGAGTATGACCCCGCCTGGCTGACATCCGCCGAGAGTTCCTTCTCTCTGGACCCGGATCTGGCCCTCTACCGGGGACGGCAGTATGTGCCGCTGGACAAGCGGCTCTTCGGGCTGTTCGCCGACTCCTGCCCGGACCGCTGGGGCCGCCTGCTGATGCGGCGCAAGGAGGCAATTGACGCCAGAAAAGAAGACCGAAAGCCCCGAAACCTCACAGAAAGCGATTTCCTGCTGGGGGTCTACGATGAATCCCGCATGGGGGCACTGCGGTTCAGCCTGGAAGAGGGGGGAGACTTTCTCTCCAACGACAAGTCCTTCGCAACGCCGCCCTGGGTTCATCTTCGGACACTGGAAAACGCCTCTATCGCCTTTGAGAATGACGAAAGCGGCCTGAACGAAACATGGCTGCGGGAGCTTCTGGCCCCCGGTTCCTCTCTGGGCGGAGCAAGGCCCAAGGCCACGGTGCAGGCAGCGGACGGCGCTTTGTGGATCGCCAAGTTTCCGTCTAAGCACGATGAATCCAACAGCGGCGCATGGGAGAAGGTCGTGCATGACCTGGCGCGGCTGTGCGGATTGAATGTCCCGGAATCCAGGCTGGAGACCTTCTCCAAGACCGGCAGCACCTTCCTGGTCAAGCGATTTGACCGGGATGGCCGCCGCCGTATCCATTTTGCCTCCGCCATGACTCTGCTGGGAAAAACCGACGGAGCCTCTGCGGCGGACGGGAGCAGTTATCTGGATCTGGCGGCGTTCATCCGCGCCAATGGGGCGGCTCCCAGGCAGGATCTGGCTGAGCTGTGGAAACGGATCGTATTCAGTATGGCGGTGTCCAACACCGACGACCACCTGCGCAACCACGGTTTCCTCCTGACTCTCACCGGCTGGCGACTGGCTCCGCTCTACGATGTAAACCCAGTCCCCACAGGCGACCGTCTCTCCCTCAATGTGAGCGAGTACGACAACACCATCGACCTGGATCTGGCGCTGGAGGTCGCTGACTACTTCGGCTTATCTCCCCAGGAGGCTCAGCAGGCGGCGGAGGAGATCTGCAAAACCGTATCCGGACACTGGGAGCAGCTGGCCGGACAGTATGGCCTCAGTCGGGGCGCTGTGGAATATATGCGCCCGGCCTTTTCCCTCCGGCCATGAAATTAAAAATGGACCATTCCCACAGGAACCGTCTCCATCGAAGTTAGGTTTCTTCGGAATACGCTTTACAGTCATAGCGTGTGTTGGCATCGCATCCAAATCAAAGGCAAAGACATTGTAATGGGGGACTGCACCAATTGTCTCCCTCACAGTGGTTACCGATACTGCAGATGGTATTATGGACATGACCATGTACGCGGCTGCGAGTTCGGCGGAAATAAAGATAGTGGCAGCATGGATTAATTATCCGCGAAATTTACAAGTTCTCTTACAGAACACGATAGGAGGTGCGCTTATGAGTTTAAAAGGTAAACTCACAGCTTTAGCTGGTGCTAAAATCGCCGAAAAAGTCATACCGAAAGGATCGGTAGATGGGGTGGTAAACTCCGTGCTGAATAAACTCGGTCAAGCCACAGGGCAGAAAACTGCGGCCGAACATATCCAGGGAACCAAGAAAAATTTCCTGGTTATCAAATCAAAGTCCTATTCCATAGGCACGATGGTCGGCCTCTTTACTGGGAAAACGCCTGATATGAATGATTATCTTGGGCGTTATCAAATTGTTGACGGCAATGGTACGCTCAAGTATAAATCTAACGCTGAGAACACTATCACCGACCGTGAAATCTTGGATTTGTTTGATGCAAACGGAAATAAAATCGGCTATGTTAAAGAGCATCTGATTTCTACAGGTGTTCCGTTGTTTGAAAAAGAGGTGAAGAAATGCACGGTATTCTTGGGTAAAGAAAAAATCGCATTGCTAAAAAAATATGTGTCATTTGGTAATCTGGAGTTCGAGGTTCTTGAAGGTAGTGTCAAAATCACACACCAGGAAGGCAAGAGTTTCAAAATCCAATATAAGGGTAAGCAGGTAGCTACTCTGCATGATTGTCCTTTAAATCTTAAGGATGGCTATGCCGATAAATTCGTTATGGAGTATGATAATTCTGAAGATGAAGTCATTGCAATTCTGCTTGCAACAGCAATCGACCTTATAAATACATAAATCTTTTAAGCATGAACGATGTATCTACCAACGGCGAATGGGGTAAGGTCGCATAATCTGGGGCGGCTGTGGATTAGATGTCCCGGAATCCAGCCCGAAGACCTTCTCCAAGGTCGGCAGTACCTTCCAGGTCAAGCAATTTGACAGGAACGGTCGCCTCCGCATCCACTTCGCCTCCGCTATGACACTACTGAGAAAAACCGATAGAGCCTCTGCGGCGGACGGGAGCAGTTATCTGGATCTGGCGGCGTTCATCTACCCTCCGGCCATGAAATCACAAGCGGACGATTCCCTGGGGAGTCGTCCGCTTGTTTATTCCTCGGGGTTATCTCCGAAGGAGTCCTCGTTCTCCTCCTCATCCAGATCTGTATCAATGTCCAGCCCTTCACTGTTCCCCACATTCTTCTCGTAGAGCCTGGTCCACTTAAGCGGATATTTACACTTTCGGTTGTAGGCAATAAGCATGGCCTCGGCATACCCCATGGAGCCGGGCCGCCGCTCCTTGGCGGTTCTGGAGAGCAGCTTTACCGACATCTCGCCCACCTTTTCCTTGAAGTTTTCATCCTTCAGCGCATCTCCAAAGGTATGGACCAGGCGGGCAATGCCGTTGAGCATATTAGCGGAGAGAGAATTCATATCGCCCTCCCAAGTGCCCACACAGAGCCGAAGTGTCCGGTCCAGAACATGATAGCCGAACTTGTCGTAGATGCTTTCCAACGTGGACACAGCGCAAACCACCCCATAGTTTCTGACTTGGCCAATGGAAAGCGAGTAGGACTCCACCAGATCCCGGATAATGAGCTGTTTCTGATTTCCGGCTTCGATATTTGCCATGAACACCTCATAGGGCTTTAAGGGTTTCACGAACTTCATCTGATTGGCGAAGATATCCGCCTCGTGCTCATAGTTGAGATCGTCGTAGATCATGCACCAGACCGGCGTGTCCCGAGAACCGGAGGCCAGCGCGACGATCTCCACCGTGTGCTGCCCATTGAACACATAGTTGACGCCGTTTCGTCGGCTTACCTTGACCGGATTGATCTGATATAGATCAAAGTGGGCTGCCGCATTCAGTACATGCTGTTCGGATATGTTTCGCTGATACTCCTGGTTGGACACCAGATTTTTAATGGGGATCTGCTCGAAATGGACATTGGGTACAAACATGCTGAAATCAGCCATTAGGAATCCTCCTCAATTGCCGCGAGCATCTCCTGCACCTTTTCTCCCAGCGCTGTTAAGGCTGCCTGCAAGTTCTCCTTGGCTGCGGGAGAGATGGATGCGAGATGCGCCATATTTCTGGTTCGCTCGATGGAGCTCATCCAGGAGGGAATGGTGAGGGTCAGTCCAGCCACCTCCGCATCCGGATCATAGGCGGGCATCGTCTTGATGGCAGGCTGCTCCGCCGCCTGTATGCCGGGCTTAGAAGACGCCTCGGTGGAGAGGCTGCGCCGTGAATCGCTGTATCGGGCAAAGGCATAGGGATTGTTCCCGATTTTCTTACTGAGTTCCTTCAGCTCCGCAGGGGCCATCTCCGCCAGTGCCACAATGTTTTCGAAGGATATCTTGTATGTCCCCGACAGGATGTGGGGAATCAATTCCGGCGCGGTTTTTGCAATCGCATCCAGCGCCACGCTGTATTTTGCATATTTTTGGACCGTTGCTCCAGACACATGATGCTCCTTTCCCAGACGGGCGGCGGTTCGTCGACTGCTCTCTTCCTCTACCGGACGGCCTCTTCCAACTGTGGCGAGGGGATTTGGGCAGTACTGATTATAGCCGTTCTCATTCCGGTGCGCTTTCTTTTCCGCCTCATACTGCCTGCCGATCAGATACTTCTTCGTCTCCTCTGAAATGTTGCGGCGACCGAGTTGATTGGAGCAGATCCAGGCGATTGCCGCATCCCGGTTTGGAAAAACCTGTTCTTTTACGCCATAAGGGATTTTCAATTTATTGCAGATCTCGTATCGGTTATGTCCGTCTACAATGGTACCGTCCCAAACAACGATGGCCTCCCGGCAGCCCTCCATCACCAGATTCAGCTCCAGCTGCCGGTATTCCTCCCGCCGGAGAGGTCGAATCAGGTTTTTGAATTCCGGATCGATCCTGAGTTCCCTAAACCCCTTCTCTTCCATATTGCCTCCTGCGCTCCTGCGGTTTCACGGTTTGGAGGGAAAAATAGGCGACCCGGTTCACCGAATCGATCTCTCCTGTCAAATGATAATTGAACCGCAGATCGAAGCCACCGACAATCTCCGACAGATTGCTCAGCAAGGTAGAACTATAAAACTCTACGGATTGGTTGGTGTGAAAGCTGACACTGGACAATCGAACCTTATTTGCCGTTCCCCCAATCATAGGCTTGTCCGAGCCAAGAACGGCGATATAAAGTTCTTCCGGATTCACTAAAAACTGCACATAGGCAGGACTGCCCAGGCGGCGTATGGTTTTCTTGTGGATGCGGATTCGATTGCGAAATGGATCAAGGGTCAGCGAGGCTTGCGGTTGATTTTCTCGACTCATATTCTGCCTCCTATGATGGATTCTGTTCTTCGCTTCCGTCCGGTATGGGAGCCTCCGCAATAGGCGTTTCTGGCGTAGAGGCACGATCCCGAAGCCCATACACCGCATATCCTTCAAAAATATCAACCTGCATGGATTTCTGATGTTCCCGGAACGGCAGGCCAAATTGTGTTTTCCAACCTTCCGGGAACACCGGCGTCCGGGAGGCTCTGGGCTTCTCGCCATCCTTCAGAACCCGCTGGTATACTTCGGTGGCAGTCAGGTCAAATGCGATAAGCCATTCATCCTTGGCGTGGATCACCCGTCCGAGGAGCTTGTATCGATAGTCCAGATTCCATCCCATCAGAGAAAACACCTTGGCAAAGAAGATCTTGCAGGTGATTTGCTTCGGCTTTCGTCTGCCAGAGCCATTGGTACACCAGGCGCAGGCATCCCGGTCTTCTGCCTGACAGGGGCGGATCGCCAATATTTTGCTTTCCTGATTGACCAGCACCTGCACATAATCTACCTTCGGGAATCGATTCAGGCAGGCAGCATTTACATAGAATTTATAGTTGTTAAAGGTCACGGATGGCTCATTGATATGGGCAAAGAATTCCCGGCGTACCACCTGGTAGCCCTCGTAATTGAATTCCCGCTCCGTCTCCAGAACATCATCGCCTTCATGACCTGCCTGATGAACGTCCACTTCCATCTCCGGCATGACAGGAGCAATCCCGGCCGTCTGCTCCCCTTCCAGAGAACGGAGCATCCCGGCAATCACACCACCGGGTTTTTCGCCTCTCTCCTCGCTCAATTATGGTTCCTCCTTTCCGCGCCGGTTGAATTCCTGGCGGATATAGTCTCTCAGTTCCTCAAAACCGGTCACATGGAGTTTTTGACCGGTTTCGTAAAGCTGCCCCTCTATGCGAATCTTCCAATCCTCCTCGCTCTGGTCATGAACCTGCTGGAAAGATTGCTGGTGGAGATAATACTGCGTTCCAAAAGAATGAATCCACTCCTCCGGTACGGCGCGCACCCGCTTGCCAGAGATGGAGAGCGGCTGCACAGAATCATGGGAATCCTGCTCGCCTTGCTGACCGGAGAGCAGATAAGATTTGATAAACGCCTCTGCGTCATTGAGATCGAAAATATACGCTGATTCACTTTGGCTTTGAAAGAGCCGCCCGGCAATCCGATACTTTAAATCCGGGCTCCAGCCGAACAGCTGAAACAGCGTTTCCATATAGGCCGCACCCGCAATCTCTCTGGGCTGGTATTTCCCATCCACCAGTTTGGAGAACAGGACGGCATTGCGGTTGCCTTTTTCCGCCGTGCGGACAGCAAACTTCATCTCCACTGGGTTGACCAGTAGTTCCACATGGTTGTCTTTCCCAAATGTACGAACACAAGCTGTGCTGAATTTGATCCTCTTATCCTGAAACTGAACATAAGGACGGTGGTAATTATCAAAGAACTCGCTGCGGGTAATCTCAAAACCCCTCATGTCAAAATCCCCAGGAGCCAGAGTGACACTGGAAAGAGGCGCTCTTTCTTCCGCCTGCTCATCGGGAGGATGGATACTGGCGGAAGCCTGAAAGTAATCCGCAGGTTTGAACCCGGCCCAGCGAGGGTTGATGGTTACAAAGCCTTTGAGCAGGCCGCTGTCAATCACCCGCAGCTCCGGGAGGATAGAGCGATGTCCATACTTGGAGTTGTTCAGAAGGTGCTGAACGGCAATGAAATCATCTCTGGAAACAATGCCCTCGTGGTGATTCCGGTAAAGGCTCTGGGGGCGGTCGCCCCGATTCTTCCTGGACTTGTGGTTCAGGTAGTTCGGGGTGAAGGTCTTTCGGGTCAGCACATCCCCGCAATGACGCTCATTGCGAAGAACCTGAACAATGGAATTGGAGGTCCATTTGATATTTCCCAGGTAGGTCTTACGGCCCAGCTCGGTAAGCGCCGCCGCGATGTCGCTGGTGGAGTAGCCGTACAGATACATGTAGAAGATGAGCTTCACCGTAGGCGCTTCCTCCGGGTTGACCACCAGGTTTCCATCCCCGTCGTGAGAATAGCCCAGCAGCTTGGGCGTCAAAGGCAAGCCGCCGTCCAGCCGCATCCGCAGGGAGGTTTCCATGCTCCGGCTGCGGATATGGGACTCCTCCTGCGCCATGGTGGCCTGAAAGGAAAGCGCCATCTGGGAATCATCCTTAAGGGAAAAGATACATTCGCTCTCGAAAAACACGCCCACCGGGCTGGGCAGTTCCGCCAGCATCCGGACCATGCTGATGCAGTCCACCACATTCCGGGCAAAACGGGACACGCTTTTGGTGATGATCATGTCGATTTTACCGCTGCGGCAGTCAGTCATCATGGCATTAAACTCGTCCCGATGGACGAGGGAAGTCCCACTAATGCCCTCATCGGCATAGATTTTAACCAGCGTCCAATTGGGGTGATGCAGGACGAAATCCTCATAGTATTTCTTCTGCAGCTCATAGGAGGATGTCTGCTGGACATTGTCCGTGGAAACACGGGCATACACGGCGACTCGTTGCGGAATATCGTTGTCGTAGTAGTCGATAGGCTTCTTGGCAGGGATGAATTCGTAGTTCTCCGGGTCAACCTTTGTGTTGATCCGGCGGCGGACCCGTTCCTTTCGTTCTGCAAGCCGATTGCGGGTGGCCTTGTCAATCATGCAGCATTTCCCTCCCAGGCTGGTGATCGGGGAGGATCGTCCAATCAGGACCGGGCAGAAAATACGGATCATGGAGATCCTCCCGGTAGTAGGAAGCCATTGTGTAGATATCCTCCGAAACAAAGTAAATGCCCACCGGCTTTGGCAACGCCGCAAGAAGCCGGGCACAGAAAGAGAGCTCCGATAGTTTCTTGGAAATATTGCTTGCCTTCTGGGTGATCACCAGATCTACCTTGCCCTCATAGCAATCTTGCAGGAGTCTCGCCCATTCTGGAGCGTTTTCCATGTTCGGTGCGGTGCTTCCCTCATCCACATAGAAACCGACAAATTCCCAGTTCGGACAAAGAGCCAGCGTGTCCAAAAACTGCTTTTTGTGGGCGGAGAGATAATCCTCATAGCGGGTTTGGTTGAAGTAGCGAATGTATACCGCCACCCGGTGATGGTTTTTCGGAAGCGGGCGCTCCCGCCGAATGCCTTTTAACCAGGCACGATGCTCTGCCAAAAGCGCATTCTTTTCCGCCTCTCCTTCCAGCAGAAAATCAAAGGACGGCATGATCTCCTGCTCCATTGCTTCGCCCTTTATTGCCAGCTCTTCCATATGTGCTCCCCCTGCGAATGTTCTTACGGGCTATTATAGCGGCCACAGACTATAAATAAAATCGACCAGAGGTCAACAACTTGACTCCTGGTCGATGAACGAGAAAAAAAGATTCAGATTACAATGACTTCCGGCGAGCTGCAAACCCATTTCTACCCCAAGACGAGCCCCATTGAGTCTTCTGCACCATATATGTACGATGAAGATAGTGAGATCGCAGTATTTTGCCACTCGGCTTTATCCTATCCAGGATGTACTGCCATCCGTGCTACTCCTGAAAACGAAATGTGCATTGACATTATGTGATATAACACATATAATGAACATAGAGAGAAGGCGGTGGGTATGGAAAACTTCTCGGCAAAATACTACGAAACGACAGACGGTACTTAACCAGCTTAAAATTGCATTCTAATAGACTATTCGAAGTGGAAGGAATGGTTATCGGCATGGACAATAGCATTGAAAAAAAGCGAATTGAGGGCGAAGAAGATCTCATTTCAACGATTAAAGTGGCAACTGCGGCTCTCCCTCTTATCTTCACAATTGCAGAAAAACTATCTAAGCAACATGGATTTATCCACGATAGCGTACCTGCTCGTTTCGGGGACAAAACTGGACGATTAGTTTGGGATTACATATTATACAATGAGATTACATTTGATAGTGAGGACGGAAAAATAATTAGCCTTTTCACATCTCTTTCTGATGCAGAAACGAAGAAGCGCTGGGATGTTTTAGTCGACAAGTATGGGTTATAACATTAGACAGACATTATCGAGCGGACTACCAGCAGAGGAAGGAGGATTGACCTATGGGCAAGAATTTTCGTGAAACTCTGAATGAACAGCTCCGAGATCCCGCATTCAAAGCCGAGTGGGATGCCCTCGAACCGGAGCGTCAGATCATGAGAGCGATTCTGGAAGGGCGCGATGAACAGTCGCTGACGCAAAAGCAGCTGGCGGAAGTGACTGGTATCGCCCAGGCAGACATCAGCCGTTTCGAAAACGGAACCGGCAATCCGTCTCTCCGCACCCTGAAAAGACTGGCGGATGGCCTGGGGATGCGTCTCAAAGTGGAGTTCGTCCCCAAAAAACCAACTGCATAAGAAAAGCGGCGGGCCTTTGGAACACTCCTCGGCTCGCCGCTTTAATCGTTGTCTTCTCTTCTGGTCATGGTGGATTTCACTTCCCGGACGATTTTCAGGATGGAATCCAGTTCCTTGGGGGAGCAATCGGCCAACAGCTCGTCAAACTCACTTTGGTAGAGGCTCCGCACCTCCGGCACATCGGGCCGAAGCAGGGAGTCCGCTGACACCTGAAGCGCCTCGATGATCCGGATGAAGGACTCCAGTTTCATATTGGTCTTTCCCGTTTCAATAGCGCTGACATGAGGCAGGGAGATATTGGCCTTGGCTGCAAGATCTGCCTGGCTCATCCGCCGGCCGACTCGCGCCTCCCGAATGCGGGAGCCAATCAGCTGACGCTCGTTCAAACCATGTTCCTCCATCGGCTCCCCCCCTTTTTGAAATATATTCTCCAGTTAATCTATTTCTAAGAGTATATCAACTTGGGGTGAAATTGATATAAGGCAAAGGCGATGATATAAGCCAGACACTATAATAAGGCTACAATTTTTTTGGAGGTCTTATTATGAGTCTTGACTACAAAGCCATTGGCAAACACATCCGCGAAGCCCGTCGCCGCAACCATCTCTCCCAGGCAATGCTCGCCGAGGCGGTGGACAAAACCCCCTCTTACATCAGTTACATAGAGAGCGGCCTCAAAAGTATGAGCCTGGACACCTTTGTTCTCATCGCCAATGCCCTCGGCGTATCGCCGGAAAGGTTGTTGATGGAGCAGATCACCGACACGGAACGGTGCGCCAGTGAGGAGATCACCTTGCTCCTCTCAGATTGCACCATCTGTGAGGCTCTCATTCTGCTGGACATGATGAAAGCCTTAAAGACAGCTCTGCGAGAACACCGGGAGAAGTGCATCGATTCGGATGCTTCCGATTTTACATTCCTGCTCTGAGAAAACAATCGACCGGAAGTCATGTGCTTTGACTGCCGGTCGATTTTTGCCTGTAAAAGTGTATATGTTTTTGGGAAAGTGAATATGTTTTCGAAAAGTCCAGGATATGGGCCTCCAAAGTTGGTATAATGGAGGGCGAAAGGTGGGATAGTCCATGATCTACTACACGGGCGATATCCACGGGAACCCTCGTGAGATCGTACAGTTCTGTGACCGGCACAAGCTGACCGAGCAGGACACCCTCGTCCTTCTGGGGGATGTGGGGGCCAATTATTTCCTGAACGGGCGGGATGCCGAGATGAAGCAGCTTTTGACACAGGTGAAACCCACGCTCCTGTGCATCCACGGCAATCATGAGGTTCGCCCATCTACCCTGCCATCCTACCAGACCAAGGAATGGAACGGCGGAACGGTCTGGGTGGAGGAGACCTACCCCCGCCTGCTGTTCGCTGCTGATGGGGAGATATTTCATCTGGAGGGTCTTTGCCATCTGGTAATCGGCGGGGCTTACAGCGTGGACAAGTTTTACCGGCTGGACAGAGGATATGGCTGGTGGCCGGACGAGCAGCCTTCTCAGGAGATCAAGGAGAAGGTCATCCGGACGCTGGATGCCTGCGGCTGGCAGGTGGATACCGTTCTCTCCCACACCTGCCCCTATCGGTATGAGCCGCGGGAAGCATTCCTCCCCATGATCGACCAGAGCACCGTGGATGCCTCTACCGAGGAGTGGCTGGAGGAGATCGAGAGGAAGCTGCAATACAATCACTGGTTCTGCGGCCACTGGCATATCAACAAGCGCATCGACCGGATGCACTTCCTCTTCCACAGTGTGGAGGCGGCGCCGCAGCTCCTGTCGGGAGATAGCATACGATGACAGAGGAAGAAAAAACGGAACGGGAGGCTTGCTTTGCCGCAATCCGTGAAACCGTCCAGAGGCTCTCCCGCCTGATGGATACCGCATACCAGCAATACAGTCAATTGGTGGAACAGGTGGTGAAGGACAGGATCACCGGGGAGCAGGAGATCGAGCGGATCATGGACGGCCTTATGGACTTCGGGGATGACCAGAGATTCCTTGCTCTGTACAAGGCCCTTTGCCGCCATGTCTATGACAAACATCCTACTCTTGTGAGAGAACACATTGCTCTCTTCCGAACCCAATTTGAGGAGAGAGCGGACGAGGAAACGCAACAAGCACAAGGAGGTGAACGCCATGAAGGCACCGGAGATTAAGCACTATATCAGCTGGCTGGGCCGGGTGGGATACCGAAACATCGACTGCTCTTTCTCCTACGACGAGGCATCCTATGGGGCCATCGACCGGATCTTCCGGCTGCTCTACCGGCTGGAACCTGACCCGGAGCACAACAGCTGGGAGCTTTGGCTTCGTGCCGAGCGGGGAACCATCGAGGACTTCGGCAGTTTTGAGGATCTACGGGAGGATGGGCAGGTGGAGAGCTACGAGGAATTTGAAGCCTGGTGGCGTTCCGAGTTCCCGGAGGAGGTGGAGTGGTTCCACTTTTCCGCCGGTGAAGATCAGAAGATCGGATACCGGGCGGTATTCCTGAGCCATAACCATGTGCTGGAGGTGGACTGCCGCAAAGAGAGATCTTTCCCCCATGACATCTCCCCATTTACCTCCTGGCTGGAGGAAGCCGTGCGGGACGCCGTGCAGGCGGTGGAGGATGGCAGCTATCCGAAGCTGGTGGAGCGGAATCTGCCCGTCTGGCATCGGACGGGAACCGTCCTGCGCCGGGATCTGTGGAAGGTCTTTCCCGAATGGAAAGAGAAGTTCTTCCAGAATATCTCCCGGCAGGAGGTGGATGAGTTTCTTGCCTCGGCGGCAGGCTATCCCCTGGAAGCAAACAGAAGACTCCCGTCCATGACCGCAAACGACTTCTATCATGCCTGCGCTCTGGGCTACCGGGCCATGGGATATGCCGGAACGGAGAAACCGGACAAGGAGCAGTACCTTCTCCACGCGGATGGGCGGGACGAGGGCCTGTCCAAATTGGACGGGAATTCCCCCGATGCCTTTGATCGCTGGCTGAAAGAGCGGCCACGCATCGGCCACCCCTGGGAGGTATGCCGGGGCGGCAACAGCACCCACATCGACTGCATCGTGTGCCGGGATGAGCATGGTTACTATCTGGCGGTGGCCGGTCTTGCGGAGACCCGGACGGTGGAGGCCATCCACTTCTTCCTCGCACTCCATCGGGCAGACATTCCCGTATGTATCCGCAATGCTGAGGAATTGAAGGCCCGCCTGACCGGAGAGGAGCCCATCGGCATCGTGCCGGAAGGAGTTCTTCCCGCCTACTGCCACGCCTGGTTCCCAGGCGAGCGTATCGTCGATTTTATGAATCTGCCCCTTGAGCGCCGGGACGAACTTGCAAACTACTGCCGGTGGCAGCCAATCCCGGTTCCCCGGTTGAAGAAGGACGGTGAATCCCCATGATTTTCTTTACCTCTGACCTGCATCTCGGTCACGAGAACTGCATCCGGCTTTGCAACCGGCCCTTCTCCAGCATTGAGGAGATGGACGAAACCCTCATCGAAAACTGGAACCGCAAGGTCACAGGGAAGGATACCGTCTATATCCTCGGCGACCTCATCTACCGGAGCAAAAAGCCGCCGGAGGAATACCTGCGGCGGCTGCGGGGAAAGAAGCATCTCATCCTTGAGAATCACGACCGGGGATGGGTCCAGAATTGTCAGACGGAGCGATTCTTTGAAAGCGTGAGCAATCTGCTGTATATCACGGACGGAAAGCGGCAGTACACCCTCTGCCACTACCCCATGATGTCCTGGCCGCATATCATGCGGTGCTACATGGTCTTTGGTCACATCCACGGAAATACCGATGCGGACTACTGGCCGCTCATTCAGGCAAACGAGCGGATGCTGAATGCCGGGGTGGATGTCAATCGCTTCGAGCCGGTCACCTTCGAGGAGATGGAAGCCAACAATCTCCTGCATAAAGGCCAGCAGAAAGCGGAACCGGAGGTGCAGCCGTGAAAAGAAGAAAGGGATTTTATGAGGCGGAACCTCTGGCCAGTTCCATCGCTCGTCGAGACTGGCAGCACACGCTGGAGCGAGCCGAGGAAAGCGGCCTGCCACTCCAATCCCGAAAGGGGAACACAGGACTGCTGTTTCCGGCAAGAATCCTTGCCCCCGTTTGGGAGGAAGGACTGCGGCATATCATTCTGGCGGCGATTCGGTACAGTATGGGACGGCACACCTATATGCCCAGCATCGCTGTGGATTTCACCTGCCGGAATCTGAGCTGCCTGGACGAGAGCACCCGTTCCGCCGCTGCGGCGGAGATTCAATATCATCTGAACCGATATGGAGAACAGGAGCCATATCCCCGGCTGTGGAACAGTCTCAGCCGACTGCTCATATCTGAAGAAATCGGACAAGAGGACAGGAGGAAGGAAACAATGCCGATTTTACAATCACTGGAAAGCATGGAGCGCATCTCACGTCAGGCGCTGGCAGCTGATCTGGATGCCGTGTTGGAACGGGTAAGCCGTGAAAACATCGGGCTGGTGATCACCGATGAAGGGAAGGATGATCTTGTCCTCTGTCCGGCCTCCTGGTTCGATTTCGACTATGTGGATGACTTTGGCTGTGTCATCAACTGTGCCCTCCGCTATGCCATGCGAACGGAAGATGAGGAGAGCGAAGCGGTCGTCCGATATGCCCGATGTCACTACCGCCTGTTCGATGAAAAGACGCTGTCGGTGGCCGTGGCCGATCTGGAGCGGGAACTGGAAGAACCGATGGAGCCTCTCAAGAAGCCGCAGGTCTGGAAAGAACTTCTGGAGTTGTTTCAGCAGCGGCTTGCTGAGCTCCGGCAGGAAGATTCAAATGGAGATGAAAAATCCAATGGATGAGAAGAAGTACGAAATTGTGGAGATTCAAGTGGATGCGGATGTGTTGGAAGAACTGAAAACAGTGATAGCACCACTTGGTCTGACACCGGAAATGCTGATCGTGCGTTTCTTTGAATTCTGCACCGATCCTGCCACGCAGGAAGAGGCCGTTTCGCTGCTTCTGAAATGGAAAGCTGAGTTGGAAGCGGAGAGCTACGAACCCCGAGGTGATTTCTGATGCTGTCCAAGAAAACCTTCTGCGAAGCCCTGCGGAAGATCCAAGCCCAGAGGAAAAGAGACGCACAATTCAGTGAGGCGCTCAATCTGGTGGGCGATGGTCATTTCGTTTTTGAGGGCGGGCCGCAGCTTCTTTCCGCCTTACTGAATGTGTTGGAGGAAGCGGTCAACGACAAGTACGACTACATCAGCTGGTGGATTTACGATGCCGCTCCGGACTATGAGGTCTGGACCGAAGACGAAAAAACCAAATGGTGTCTGAAGGAGCCGGAAGCCCTATATGATTTCATCCGGGATGAATGTCAGGGCTAAGCGGCATCTCCTTCTCATATCGGAACCTTGGTGCTGAGAAATGAAACATTACCATAATGAAGATTATATGTTGCAGTTATCCCCTGAAGACAAGGAAAGATTTGAGCAGATTTTTCTTGCTCTTTGTATCCGAGAATCCCAGGAAAAAAGCCGTGGGGGAAGTATACCAATCAATTATTACAGGCTGAGTAATGAACACCTCTTTCCCGATATGCCGCAGGATGAAGATGCCCTTGAGGGAGAAGAAGGGCTGACGCGATTCACCGATGGCTGTCAGAAGCTGAAGAAGTATGAATAGGCGGATATCTTTTTTGGTCTTACACTAAAATCCCCCTTCGGCAGAAAATCCGCCAAGTCCCAGCCGAAAAAAAGAAAAAATAAGCGGCGCTGACCCGCAAAGCCTTGCAAATAAAGGGTTTTCGCAAACATCTTTATTGGTCTTACACTCCACATTGTGCGACCAAAAAAGATATCGCACCGGAAAACCCCGAAGCCGCAACGGTTTCGGGGTTTTTTCGCGTCCATTTTTGACTGCACGAAAAAAAGATATCTTCCCACCTCTTCCACGTGCGGTGAGGACTTGAACTAAAACTGAGGGCTTTTGCGCCCAATTTTGAGTGAGCAACACGGAAAAATTTCTGTTTCTTCGAAAATTATTTTGTTAAATTTTTGTGAACAAAGTGGTTTGTGCTAAAATGTGACATTAAGGTCAAAAGGGGGTGTGACACAATACTTCAGGTTTGATATAATGTAGATAAAAACAGGGTGGTGGCAGAAGATGTCATACAGGGCCAACGGAAGCCAGCAGT
>NZ_JBQKJL010000025.1:0-29835 GCF_052117285.1 Lawsonibacter sp. LCP25S3_E2 | reverse complement strand
CGAAATGATGCTTTTGTCAAGCCCTGTTTTGAATTATTACGAAAAAAATCCTCCTACCCTCTCATTTCTGAGGGTAGGAGGATTTGTCAGCTTAACTTACTGACATTGGCCTTTTGGGCGGGAGTGTTTTTTGGAGGATGGAACTCAAATCCTGCGCCCCGCAAAGGGGCTCGTCCCTGGCGGAAGAGGACTGCCTCCTATCCCGCTTCCAGCATGTTTGTCCACTCCGCCTCCGAATAGGCCTGGGAAGTGTTGGCGGAATAGGAATACGCTTTGTCCTGCCAGAGGGCCAGGCGATATTGCCCCGCCTCCCCCTTCAGGGTCACCGTACCCGCTCCCAGCTCCAAAACCAGCTCATGGGAATAGGCGGTATAATCCCCGGACGGGTCTGCGCTGCCCGCCAGCTTGCGGTAAATCAGACTCTGGTTTTCGCCCAGGTAGGTCACCTCAGCCAGCGCCCCGTTGTACGCGGTGTACCTGGTTTCCACCACGGAAAAGGGCAGCTCTCCCATCCCCTCCACCACAAAGCCAACCAGCTGGGACAGCTCCTCCAGCGAGGCCGCCTGCGTCCTGTCCGGCACACCGGTTTGCACTCCAGGCAGGCTCTCACTTGGAGAAAGCGTTACGAAATTGGGCAGGGCAATGGCGCCAGCCAGGAGCACCGCAAAGCAGGCCGCCGCTGCAAGAAACCGCGCCGGAAGGGTCCGGGCCCTCCCCTTTGCCGGGGAAATGTCCGCATTTTGAAGGTTGGTAAGAATTCGCGCGCTCATGTCCTCTGTGACTGCAATATGGTCCATGATTTCTCTATACGCCTGTCTCAAAATCATACCCCTCCTTCAAAATCAGCTTTAACCTCTCCCGTCCCCGCATAAGGCGGGAGCGCACTGTAGACTCCTTCTGCTGCAAAATGGCTGCAATCTGGCCGGTGGAACATCCCTCGTAATAAAAAAGGTGGATCACCTCCCGGTATGTAACCGGAAGTTCCTTGACCGCCTCCCATACAAAGGAGAGGTCCTCCCGCTCCTCAGCTGCCAAGGTTTCCTTCAGTTCGTCGGTGGAACGCACATTGTTATAGGAAATACGATTTTTGCTCAAATTTCCCGCCACACGAAAAAGCCATGCCTTTTCGTGTGCCTCATTTTCAAACACCGGCGCGGCCTTGAGATATTGGAGCAAAGTGTCTTGCAGGATCTCTTCCGCATCCTCCATGTTGTGCAGGTAGGAGTAGGCCAAACGAAGAATGCGGTTTCCATAGCTTGTCAAAAGCGCCTGGGCTTTTTGGTTGATCTCCTCCCGTTCCAGGGACAGGCTTGTCTCCTGCGGCGGACATGTCTCGGTCCTATAGAGTCTTCGGAACCACCCGCCGATGGGGAAGCGGCAGGAGACGCCTATTCCACTGGCCAGCCAGCCCAAAGCCCAGGTTCTACGGTAAAACACATTCATTTGCACATCGTTTTTCCCCTTCATCCCCCAGGGCCACACAGAAGAATTCCGTGTGGCCCTGTAAGGTTACATCATATGCTCCACCGGCGTTGTCGCCTGGACATACTGCTGCAGAATGATTTGCGCCTCCTGGCGGGTCACCTCACTGCCCGGTGCAAACTGATCGTCTTCCACCGCGCCCATAATGTCCTTCATCGTGACCCAGCACACAGCCTCATAGGCAAACTCGCTCACTTCCCCGGAATCCGCATAGCCCAGGGGAAACGCCCAGGCGCCGGTAAAGCCCTGATCGTTGTATTGGGCATACTGGTAAAGAATGACCGCCATCTGTTCCCGCGTCACCCCATCCCCAGGGCCAAAGGTCCCGTCTCCATAACCGCCGGCAATTCCCTCACTGGTTGCCCAGCAGATGGCCTGCGCATATGCATCCTCAGGCGCCACATCGGTATAGTCCATTGCATAATTGACCGTGGGTTTTCCTTCCCATTCGTAGAGGGCCGCAATCAGCTCTGCCCGCGTAAGCGGCCCTTCTTCCTCAGCCAACGGCAGCTCGTTGACACAGGGCGTCACCTGGCTGGAAATAACCCCCTGGGGGACAAATTCCGGCATCTGAGACGGAAGCGCCTGGGCCGCAAATCCAGGAACCGCCATGGTTCCAGCCAGCGCCAGGGAGAACATTACAGTAAAGGTCTTTTTTGTCAACATGATCGTCATCCTTCTTTCTTTTGTATTCATGTTGTTTTCTGTGACACTTTATATACAGCTGGCTCCCTGCTTTTGTTGCAGCCTTAAAAAAAATTTTTTGCCGGATCTGCGTCCCCACTCCCTTACCCGGTGGAGATTTGGCACCTTGATAGCGTGAGTATACCACTCTTTTCCCCTCTGGAAAAGAAGCCCCCTGCACAAAGTGCCCCAGCGTTTGACTACCGGGAAATATTCTCCTGGGCCGGCCCTGAAATCAGCTTCCCGTCATAATCAAAGCGGGAGCCGTGACAGGGGCAGTCCCAGCTGAGCTCATCGGGATTCCACTCCAGCTGGCAGCCCAGATGGGGGCAGCGGATGTCCACTGGGTGGATGGTCCCGTCGGGCTGCTTATAGACTCCTACCTTTTCTCCATGCAAAAAGACAATTCCCCCGTGCCCCGCGGGGATATCCGCCGCCGCTTCGGCCGGGATTTGAAAAAACCGTTTGACAAGGCCCTTCACCGCCTGCCCGCCCTCTGCCGCAATTTCCGGAAGGTCAGACACCTGAAACCGTCCTGGGTCAAAGACCTGGGCATAGGGATTTTCTGCTGCGCAAATCAGATCCCGGAGGATTTTGGACGCCACCATAGAGGTGGTCATCCCCCACTTTTGAAAGCCGGCAGCCACATACCAGTTGGGCCGGCTGGCTGAATAACGGCCAATATATGGCACCCTGTCCGGGGTAATCCCGTCCTGAGCTGACCAGTGGCACACCTCGCGGCTTTGGGGAAACCACTCCCTGGCCTTTTGCCGCAGGCGCTCATAGCGCCCGCCGGAGCTGTTCTCTCCCGTACGGTGCTGTTCGCCCCCCAGCAGCAAAAACTCCCCGTAGGTTCGAAAGGACCAGCCACCTTCCTCGCCGCTTATATACATGCCCTCCACCTTTGGCGCGTTGGCCAGGGCCAAAACATAGGAGCGCTCCTGATGGAGTCGGGCAAAATACATGCCAGGGACATTCAGGAAGGGGACATGGCAGGCAAAGACAATGTCCTTGGCGTTGACCCTTCCATTGGGGGTGATCAATTGATCGTCCTCTACGGTCTGGACCGGTGTGTGCTCATAGACGGTCAGTCCCTCTGAGACCGCCCGGAGAAATTTCAGCGGATGAAACTGCGCCTGGTCCTCAAATTTTACAGCTCCTGCGGCAGGGGCCGGAATCCCCACCTCCGTGACATAAGAGGCGGGAAGCCCCAGGGACCGGGCCGCCTGTGCCTCCTGCTGGAGCACATCGGGGTCGCTTCCATAGACATAGGCGCTGCGCGCTTCAAAGGCGCAGTCAATGTGATGGTCTTTTATCATGTCTTTGTACGCACCGACGGCCCACTGGTTGGCTTGGGCATATTGCCGGGCCCCCTCCACCCCTATGGTCTGGATGAGGGTTTGATAAATCATACCGTGCTGGGACGTAATTTTTGCCGTGGTGTTCCGGGTTTGGCCGCTGCCGATCTGGTTTGCCTCCAGAACCACCACGCTGCGCCCCGCCTTCTGTAGGGCAAAGGCCGTCAGAATACCGGCTATTCCTCCGCCGATGACCGCCACTTCCGCTTCCACATTGCCAGACAGCGGTTCTCTGCCTGGGATCTGACAGCTTTGAGACCAAATGGATTCCATGTGCTTCCTCCTCATTTTGTACTGGGGGTTTGGCTTAGTTTGGACCGGACAAGCACAGCTTATGTGTAAGGCGGACGCCGCTGTCCCAGATATCCCGCTGCCCCAGTTTGAAGGTAAAAGGCCTCCGGAGGGTATCCTCCGGAGGCCTTTTGGTTTTGTTGGGGGATGATTCTGCTGCGCCCGCTATTCCACCTTCATCATGCGGTATCCAACCCCGATGTGCGTCTGAATGTACTGGGGAGAGCCGGGTTCTTTTTCCAGCTTTTTACGCAGCGTCGCCATAAACACACGAAGAGAGGCGACATCGTTCTCCCAGCTTCTGCCCCAGATCTGCTGGGTGATAAAGGTGTGGGTCAGCACTTTTCCCACGTTTTTACACAGCAAACACAGCAATTTATATTCACTGGGGGTCAAATGGAGCTCCTGGCCATCCAAAAAGGCACAGCCGGCGGCATAGTCTACCTTCAGCTTTCCGTTGGTGAACACTGCGTCCAGATTTGCCGTTCCTCCCTGAAGGGCCGCCAGCCGCCGCTGGGTCACCCGCAGCCGGGCAAGCAGTTCCTCCACAGAAAACGGCTTGGTCAGATAGTCGTCCGCACCTGCATCCAGGGCATCGATCTTATCTGTATCTTCACTGCGCGCGCTGATGACAATGATCGGCAGGTTGGACCAGGAACGGACTTTGTGAATGACCTCGATCCCATCCATGTCGGGCAGCCCAAGATCCAGCAAAATGATATCCGGGTTGTGGGAAGACGCTTCCAAAACGGCAGATTCCCCATTTGCCGCTGTCAGGAACCGGTAATCATGGGCCTTCAATGTGGTCGTGATCAGATTGCGGACCGGTGTATCGTCCTCCACCACCAAAATCAACGGTTTATTCATGCAGCTCAACCTCCCCCGCCGGGACTGAAAATGTAAAGATCGCACCATGGGGCACCTGGTCGGCGACCACAATTTCCCCTCCATGGGCATTGACAATGGATTTGCACAGCGCCAATCCCAACCCCATGCTGCGGCGGCTGTCGGCAATCTGATTGGAGGCGCTGTAAAACATTTCAAAAATATGGGGCTTTGCCTGGCTGGAAATGCCTGGGCCATAATCCCCTACGGACACAAAAATAAAATTGCCTTGTTTTCGCCACCCGATGTCGATCTCTGTCCCAGGCGGCGTGTATTTGATGGCATTATCCACCAGGTTGATGAGTACTTGAATGATGAGCTTCGCATCCACCTGCGCCAGGAGATAGTCGTCACTGTTCTGCACATGCAAGCGGTACTCCACGCTTCTCCGGTCCACATGGCGAAGTGCCTCGGCCACAAGTTCGTCCATAAGCTCCGTGGATATGTGCAGCTTCATCCGCCCCTCTTCCAAGCGGCTGACCGACAACAGATTTTCCACCAGATTGATGAGCCACATGGCATCCTCATAAATATCGGTGTACATCTGTTTTTTTGTTTTGGTGTCAAACAAGTCCCCATTGGAGAGCAGGTTGCTGGCATTGCCCGAGATGGAGGTAAGCGGCGTACGCAGGTCGTGGGAAATGGACCGCAGCAAATTGGCCCGAAGCTGTTCGTTTTTCGCCAATACGGCGGCCGCTTCCTTTTCTTCCAGGTTTTTTTGGTTTTCCAGCGCCAGGGCACATTCTCCCAAAACGGAGAGCAGAATGCTCGCCTCAAAGGAGTCCAGTGGCTTATCCGGGGCTGCAATGCCCACAACACCGTAGACCTGCTGTCCCGTGCGCACAGACAGGTAGGTGCAGCAGGCATCGGAGAGGGTCTCGGTTCCCGCACCCGCCCGCTTATTGTTGGTCAGGACCCACCGGGCCACCTCCTGCTCCTTTGGGGCGGTGTAGCGGGCGGCAGATGTTGTGTCATCCACAAGGAAGATCTCCGGAGCCATAAGTTGTTCGTCCTTTGCCCGGTATGCAACGATATCCCGCTGGAATATTTTCAGCAGCTGCTTTGCCGTGACCGAAATGATTTCTTCCTGGCTTCGTGCCTTTTGAAGATTCTGGTTGGTTTCAAACAGAAGCTTCGTGCGCCACGCCACCTGGGCCGAGCGCTTGGCATGGGACTTTAGCTTTGATGCCAAAGAGCCGGTCAGAAGGGATGCCAGAAACAGCACCAGGAAGGTCACCGGATATCCCGTATCATAAGCATGCAGGGAAAACCGGGGCTGCGTAAAAAAGAAATTGAAGGTCAATACACTTGCGGCGGAGGCCATCAGGCTGCACACGAAGCTCTGGGTAAACATAGACACCAACATGACCCCTAAAATGTAGAGGGTCATAATATTGGCATCGGTGAGGCCCCAATGATAAAAGAAAAGCCCGATCAGCGTGGCCAAGGCAAGAATCAGTGCGCTTTTCAGCAGATCGAGCAGGGACAAGGCCGGCATGTGCACAATGTCCCTGCGGGTTCTGGAAATCTGATTGGTCAAGCTGTTATCCGGAATAATGTGAATATCCAATTCGGGGGTAAGCTCGATGAGCCGCTCGGTCAGCGTTGCTTTGCCGATCCAGGGCCGGGGCGCTCCGCTGCGGCCCAGCACGATCTTTGTCACCCCCGACAAGCGGGAAAACTCGGCAATTTGATCGGCCACATCGTCCCCATAAACCGTCTCCACCGATGCACCCAGCTGCTGGGCCAAACGAATGTTGGCCTGCAGGCGTTCTTTATCCGCCGGAGCCATCCACTGCGTTGCTTTGGTCTCCACAAATAGCGCAGTAAATCCACAGTGGAATGCACCGGCCATCCGTGCGGCCATGCGTATGATTTTCTCATTGGAGGGCGCGGAAGAAAGACACACCAGGATGTGTTCACGGGCACGATACTCCATGCCCCGGCGGCCGATTTGGGTATATAGCGCGGCCCGGTCCGCACAGCGGCGCAGGCCCATTTCCCGCAGGGCACTTAGCTGGGACAAGGAGCAGCCGGAAACAGCCCCCTCTTCCTTTTGCAGCAGCAGGCGCTGCTGCAGCCGCTGCGGCTCGATATCAACAAACTCCACCTGGGCGGCCCGGTCAAATACCTGGTCCGGGATCCGTTCCGGCACAGACGTGTGCAGGATGGAAAAAACCGTGTCTTGGATGCTCTCGATATGCTGCACGTCCAGTGTGGTATAGACGTCCACACCCGCTCTCAGCAGTTCCTCCACATCCTGACAGCGTTTTACATGGCGCGCGTCACCGGTATTCCGGTGAGACAGATCCTCGATCAAAACCAGCTCCGGAAGCCGTTTCAAACAGACATCCAGGTCGAGTTCCTCCTCTGTCCCCTCCCCGTGGGCGGCCGTTTTACAGGGCAGTTTCTCAAAGGTCTCTGCCAAAGCCTGGGTCTCCGGCCACCGGCGGGAGGGAGACAGGCCTATGACTACATCCCTTCCCGCCGCTTTAGCTGCCTTGGCAGCCTGCAGCATGGCAAAGCTTTTCCCGGCACCGGAATAGTAGCTTGCAAAAATGGTGAGCTTTCCCGCCTTCTTTTCTGCGGTTTGTCTGGGCCGTGTCATACCGTCCGTACACCCCCCGTTCAGGCAGGACTATTATAGCACAATGCGATGCCTTCGGCTCGCAAAGTTTTCCAGCAACGGCGCTTCCAATACACCCGGTGCCGGACGGTCCTCTTTTTGCGCAAAGGCTCAATGGAGTTTGGTATGGTTCCAAAAATCCAGTTCAGAAATGGCATAATAGATGAATCGGGCAAAGGCTAAAAATCCTCCCAGCAAAACGAGAGTTTCCATCATGGTACCACTTCCTTTCCCCCGCAGGGCGGTGCGCTATATGTGGAAACACTTTTGAATATCCCGCTGCGTACCTAAGACCAAAATCGTGCTGTGTTCCGGAAGGGATGTTTCCGGGGTGATAACGGTCATTGCAAACTTTCCATCCTGCTTAATGGCCAGGATATTAACATGGTATCGCTTTCTTACATCGATTTCTCCAATGGTTTTCCCGATCCAGCTGCCGGGAACTTCAATTTCAAAGATGGCGTGGTCATCGCCCAGGGCAATATAGTCGTAAATATGATCGGAGCTATAGCGGATGGCGGTCCATATGGCCATCTGCTTTTCCGGATAGACCACCTCATCTGCGCCGTTGCGAAGCAAAAATTTTGCCTGAACGTCCCGCTCCGCCCGTGCGACCACTTTTTGTGCTCCCAGCTCCTTTAAGAGACAGGCCGTCTCCAAAGAGCTTTGGAAGTCGTCGCCAATGGCTACGATGCATACATCAAAATTCCGCACGCCGATGGAAGCGAGAAATTCCTGGTTGGTGCTGTCGCCGATCTGCGCATTGGTGACAAAGGGAAGCACCGCATTGACTCTGTTTTCGTCCTTGTCCACGGCCATGACCTGGTGATTCAATTCATTCAGTTTCATGGCAATATGGCGTCCAAAACGGCCTAAGCCAATCAATAAAACTGTTTTCATAACTCCTCCTTGATCCCGTTACCCTACGGTAATGCGTTCCTGGGGAAGTCTGGCGCTGTTGCCTTGTACACGCGACAGGGCTGCATAAATCAGGGTCAGGCCTCCCACCCGTCCAAAAAACATAAGTGCGATGAGAATCAGATGGGACATACTGCTCAGCTGCGGGGTAATACCCAGGGAAAGCCCCACGGTGCCAATGGCCGATGCCGTCTCAAACAAACAGGTGAGAACAGGCAGGTCCTCCACCCGGCTGATGACCAGCCCGGCCGTCAAAAACAGTATGACATACATGATCAAAACCGTCGCTGCCTGGGATACGACTTCGTTTGATATCCGGCGGTTAAAAAAGCCGGGATGTTCTCTGCGCCGGAACACTGCAAGGGCATTTGCCAGCAGGACCGCCAATGTGGTGGTTTTCATACCGCCCGCAGTGGACCCCGGCGAACCGCCGATGAGCATGAGAATGAGGATCACAAACTGTCCGGTCTCGCTGAGCAGGGTTAAATCCGCTGTATTAAACCCCGCTGTTCTGGGGGTAACGGCCTGAAAGAAGGATAGCAGGGCCCGCTCTCTCATGGGCGCCTGGGAAAATTCAAACAGGAAAAAATAGATGGTGGGAAGCAGAATCAGCATACCCGTCACCGTAAGAATGACCTTGCTCTGCATGCGATACTTGTGAACATGCAGCCCGTTTGTCCGGATGTCCTCCCAGGTCAAAAAGCCAATGCCGCCAATGGCAATGAGCAATGCGATCACGATCGAGACCACAGGGTTGTCCGCATAGCCCGTCAACGACGAAAACGGGGCGTTTACCCCCATCAAATCAAACCCCGCGTTGCAAAAGGCGGAGATGGAGTGAAACAGCGCATACCAAATCCCCCTTACCCCAAAGTCGTGGTAAAACACGGGAAGAAGCAGCCCCGCTCCCAACATCTCCACTGCCAGGGCAGTTTTAAACACAAATCCGGTCAGCCGTACAATCCCGCCCACTTGGGGCGCCGCAATGGCTTCCTGCATGGTGCTGCGCTGCATAAGTCCAATTTTTCTGCCGGACACGATCACAAGCGTACCCGCTACCGTGATGACGCCAAGCCCGCCAATTTGGATCAATAACAGAATGACCGCCTGGCCAAACTCCGACCAGTACGTCGCCGTATCATATACCACCAGCCCCGTGACACAAACAGCGGAGGTAGACGTGAACAGCGCCGGTAAAAAGGGGGTGCTTTCCCCTGCCCTGGATGACACCGGAAGCATCAGAAGAATGCTTCCCGCTAAAATGACCAGCAGAAATCCCAATATAATAATCCGAAACGGGGACTTATTGTTCTTATGTAAAAGCCGCCACATAAGCCTCCACCTCTTAACACACCTTTATCGTTTCTTTATACTCTTATTATCTACATTTTATTTAAAGGGAGTGTTAATGTCTGAAGGTGTGTATTAAGACGGTATTAAGATATGGTTTCCGCACGCATGTGAAACCTGTTTTGCCTGCCATCTCGCCCGCCCGGCGAAATGAGAAAGCGCCTGCACAGAATGGTTCTGCGCAGGCGCTTTTCCGCTGGATCGGTTTCTGTTATGAAAGGGAGGTCAGCACAGCGTCCAACAGCTCCTGTGTCGCGGCACCCTGGGGGTTCAGAAGGCCATTTCCCTCGGCGGAAACATAGCCCTTCTGGTGGGCCCAGGCCATGGCAGACTGGGCAAAGGGAGAAATTTCGCCGGCATCGCTATACTGGGTCAGGCCGGGATAGTCCATCAGCATGGGCTTATCGGCATAGTTCCACAAAATGACCATGAGCTGCTCACGGGTCAAGGCATCCTCCGGTCCAAAGCTTCCGTCGTCATAGCCGCTCATCAGTCCCTGGCCGGTTACCCAGCGGACGGCCTGGTAGCAGGGGGAATCGTCATGCACATCGGTGTAGATCCCATCGCCCTGCACCTGGGGCTTGCCGGCCCGCTCATACAGCAGGACTGCCAGCTCTCCCCGTGTAACCGTGTCCGTGTTCTCCGGGGCCTGTGCCTCCTCCTGCCCAGGCAGCAGCATGAGCTGTACCGCATGGGTCTGGCCAGGCAGGCTGTCGGTCACAGCGCCGTACCAGGCCATGATCCGGCCTCCTGCCTGGATGTCCTTCAGGGCAGCCGCTTCCTCCCCCTCATAGCGGGAGAGCTTCGTGCTTTCGTCGGCAAAAATCAAAAGGCCTCCATTGTCGGTGGTAATGGTCAGCTGGCCATCCTTCTGCTCCACCGACTCCACCTCATGGTACCAGGCACATCCGGCATCCATGGGGATATTGCGCACCACCGCAAAGGCCGCAGTCTGCGGGGGCAGAGAGCGGGTCTCCACCGGGCTGTGGAACACATAAAGGCTTTCACCCTGCTGGAGGTCGGAGGGATCGCTGGCGGTATATCGGCCGCTGTCGATCCAAACGGTATCCGCGGAGAGGTTCATCACATACTCGCCGTACCGCTCCGACGTCATGCGCAGCCAGGCAATGCCACCGTCTGCGTTCTTACCGATCTCCTCCACAGTGCCGTAGTAGAGCACGCTGTCCGGGAGCGGGGCAATCGCTTCCCCAGAAACCGGGGCGCTGATGGGCACCACAGCCGCAGCATCGGCGGCCCATGCGGGGAGTGCCAGGGCGCAGGCCAGGGCGCCAGTGAGTACCAGGGCAGGGATTTTTTTGTTCATCATGATAACTCCTTCCAAGCTGACTATTTTCTTTGCCGCGCTGGGCGGCAGGTTTCCTTACTCCATCAGACGTATCCCGTTTCAAAAAGTTCCCTGCTGCCGGGACAGTTTGCATTTCATCGTAAGAAATACCGTCCGCAAGAAAAAGAGAAAGGGAATCGCCTGTTTCAGGCAATTCCCTTTCTCCCTAAACGCTGTTGCTTTCAGGGGCAACCGGAACACCGGGCTCTGAAGCCGTCTATTTTTGTAAGGTCAGGCCATATTTTCCACAAAACGCATGAGGATCGTGGCAACCTGCGCACGGGTAGCGGTGCCCTGGGGGGCCAGGGCGCCGTTCAGATTGGAGATAAGGCCCTCTTCCACGGCCCAAGCCATGGCCTGGGCGGCCCAGTCGCCGGCGGAAGTCCAGTCGGGGTAGCCGGTGAGGCTGTAGCTGGATTCCGGCTTGCCCGCGTAGTTCCACAGCATGACCGCAAGCTGCTCACGGGTCAGGGGCTGATCCATATTGGTTCCATCGGAGATGCCGTTGAGCATGGCCCAGCGCTGCCCGGCCTCATACCAGGCCCCGCCGGTGGAGCTGGTGTCCGCGCCGTCCAATGCGGCCAGCACGGTCACGATCATGGCCCGGTCCATGGGCAGGTCGGGAGAGAAGCGGTCCTCCTGTGTGCCGGAGAAAATCTCCCGGCCGGTGACAAAGTCAATATACTCGCTGCCCCAGTAGCTTTGGGGGACATCGGCAAAGGACTTGACATTCTCCACGATTTTCACGGTGTCGCCGTCGGAGAGGGTGACCATCACGCCGCTCTCTGTGGTCAGGCTGGTCTTGATGACCTTTTCGGTGCCGTCGTCCTTTACCAGCACCGCCACCGTGCTAAGACCAGCCTGCCGCACCGGGATTTCCACCTTGACTGGGCTGCCAGAAGGCAAGTCGACGGTAATCACGGGGGCATCCTCCCGGTGGGCGGTGGCACGCACCTGGGGCATGGGCAGGGCTACGGCCTGGCCGTCGGCGTCCTCCACCACGGCGGCGGGCAGCTTGACCTGTGTCTCCACCCTGCCGTCCTCATCCACCGTAGTGGTGGAAGAGGAGCCGTCCTGGTTGGAGATGGTAGTCTTGCTGGAGCCGTCGGGATAGTCCACCACTTCCGTCTTGTTTCCGGAAGGATCGGTGGTGGTGGTGGTCACAGTGCCGTTCTTTTTGGTCTCCACCACTTCCAGAGAACCGTCGGGGTTTTTCGTGGTCTCCGTCACGGTGCCGTCGGGCCGGGTCACCGTGGTGGTGGTGGACCCATCGGGGTTTCTCTCTGTTTCTGTCTTATTGCCGGAGGAGCTGGAGCCGCCGGAAGAACCGCCCGAGGGACGGTTCAAAATGGTCAGGGTACCGGTGGTATAAGCCTCATCGCCGGTTTTCAGCTCCAGGTTCTGGCTGTCTGTCAGCTTGACGCGGACGGGATAGCTGCTCGCAGCCGTGGGCAGCTGGGTGGTCCACTCCGGTGTTCCGGAGGTGGTGACCTGATACTCCACGGTGGCCTGGGCGGTCTCATCCGGCGGGGCGGTCGTCCATGTCACGGGGGTCACGTTGTTGCTGTATTGCTCCAGGTTGCCCAGCGTCACGGTGTAGTCCTCCGCTCGGAAAATGGTGTAGGAACAACTTATCGTAACGCCTCCGATTTCAGCGTACACCGTCTTCTCACCGGCATTTACATAGTCGTTGTTGGCTTCCCAGGTCTTCGGGTAAGGACCCATCCACTCTCCGAAAGAAACGAACGATACCCCCTGCGGTATCCCGGTATAGGAATAGTTGGTTGCGGCCAGAGTCCCCGTAGCGCTGTGGCCGCAGCCGTTGTCACAGACCTGTTGGATGGTGGTGCCATTGTTAATTGCTGTATAGCTCAGCTTATGTCCCAGTGCAGGGACGGGCCTGGTCTCCACAGCGCCGCAGCCCTCGTCCTGACAGACGCGCTGTTCCACCCCTTCTCCCGTACAGGTAGGCTGCTCACGGATTCCCCAGTCACTCCAACTGTGTTCCTGAGAGCTGGCCCCCCCATTGATGTGAATGATATTGGAGTACACAGGGGCACCGGTGGTATAGAGGTCTTGCGGCTCTACCATCAGCCGCAGGTCATAGCTTGCATTTAAAAAATCCAGTTCTTTGTGATTGTCCCAGCCGGGCCAAAAGTCAAACCGGTTGCTTCCCCAGGTTTCCGTATTATGCCAGGTGGTGCCGTCCGTGCTGTACTGCCACTGTCCCGTGGCGTAGTAGTTCGGATGCGTTTGGCTATCGCTGAAGGAAGCTATGCCGTAGAGTTTGTCGTTTTTATTTTCCGAAGTATAATTGATATTGTCCTGGGCAGGCTCATTTCCCGCGGCATCGGTATAAAGGGTGACAGCCGTAACCGAGGGCAGGGGGTCGGGGATTTCTTCCATTCTTGCCGTTAAGGTGTAGTCCTGGGCCAGGGTTTTGAAGGATAACGAGCCATAACCGCCGTTGACAAATCCCTCCGTGCGGTCTGCGCCGTTGAGTATGACCGAGCCAATGCGGTACCCTGACTGGATATTGGAAATTTCCAACAGAAGCCATGTGCCCTCCGGCACCTGTACCGTCCCTCCGTCTCCGGTAACAAGCAGTTTATTTTTACTCGGGTCATTAAACCCATCCTCACCCATGAACAGCTCGTATGCTGTCACGGTACAGAGGCTTTCCTCGTAGTTCAGCGTCACACCGTAAGTGGTCTCTCCGGTCTCACCCGCCCACACGGTGGCGGGCAGCAGCCCCACCAGCAGGCACAGGCTCATCAGCAGCCCTGCCAGCCGTCTCCCTGTTTTCTTCATATACCTGCTCCCTTCTGCCGGTTTGAGCCGGCCCTTATCTTATTTTATTAAAGCACTAAGCTAAATTCCTGTCAATCAAGTACGGAAAAACCACAGGATTTTTTCTGAAAAATCTTAAAACGGTCCTTTTCCGGCACACGGCCTATTCCGAACGCGATACGCATTCCTGGATTCCTCGCCCACAAGACACGGTAAATTGCAAAAAAATCCTCGAAAACCGAAGTTTTCGAGGATTTGGAGAGCCAACAGAGAGAGTGGAACTGTCAGCTTCCCTTACGGCTGTTTTCCAATATAGGCCAGAATGCCGCCGTCTACGTACAGCACATGTCCATTGACAAAATTCGAAGCCTCAGAGGCCAGGAATACCGCAGGCCCCACCAGGTCATCGGTCGTGCCCCAACGGGCCGCAGGCGTCTTGGAAATGATAAATTGATCAAAGGGATGACGGCTGCCATCCGCCTGGCGCTCACGCAGGGGAGCAGTCTGGGGGGTTTCAATATAGCCAGGCCCAATGCCGTTGCACTGAATGTTGAACGCGCCATACTCCGAGCAGATATTGCGGGTGAGCATTTTCAGTCCGCCCTTTGCCGCAGCATAAGCGGAAACCGTCTCCCGCCCCAGCTCGCTCATCATGCTGCAGATATTGATGATCTTACCGTGCCCTCTCTGGATCATGGAGGGGATAACCGCCTTACTCACAATGAAGGGAGCATTCAGGTCAACATCGATCACCGCGCGGAACTGCTCGGCACTCATCTCACACATGGGAATACGCTTGATAATGCCGGCATTGTTTACCAGAATATCAATTCCGCCGATTTGCTCCTCGATGGTCTTTACCATCTTCTGCACGGCTTCTTCATCCGTAACGTCGCACACAAAGCCGTGGGCCTCAATGCCCTCTTCCTTGTATGCGGCAAGTCCCTTGTCTACCAGCTCCTGCTTGATGTCATTAAACACAATGGTAGCGCCGGCCTTTGCCATTCCAGCCGCAATGGCATACCCGATGCCATAACTTGCGCCAGTCACCAGCGCGACCTTTCCCTCCAAAGAAAACGCCTTCATGTCCATTTAAATTCTCCTTTCTGTTCCGGATCATAGACAAACCAGTTTCTTTACCGCATCTACGTCAAATTTGGGCGCAAGCTTTAAAAAGTCTACGTCCAGCAGCCACCGGTAGGCACTCAGCATGGCATCGATATTGGGGGTTTCCACGCCATAGAGCTTGCCCAGCAGCGCCACCGGAGCGATCCCAAAGGGAATATCCTCTTCGATGTAACGGTGCTGAATGGTTACCGGTCCCTTCCCCGACAAATAGGCATCATTGTTCTTTACCGCGTCATACAGAGTTTCATACTTGTTCGGCCAAAAGCTGTTGATAATGTCCACACAGCGCATGGGGCTGACGCCCACCGCCCGTGCCACAGCACACCGCTCCGCATCCACCTTTTCCACCGCAGCCAACGTCAGCCGGGTGGCAGCAGTTGCGTAAAATGAGTAATCCTCTCCGTTTTCCATGCGGGTAATGTTGAATAGCGCAATGGGCGCATGCATCACCGGGTTGGAGGAATTCAGC
Organism: Lawsonibacter sp. LCP25S3_E2; assembly: GCF_052117285.1. Classification (NCBI taxonomy): domain Bacteria; kingdom Bacillati; phylum Bacillota; class Clostridia; order Eubacteriales; family Oscillospiraceae; genus Lawsonibacter; species Lawsonibacter sp. LCP25S3_E2. Next base: position 14,509 of record NZ_JBQKJL010000025.1, on the reverse strand, counting down.
GATGTGCTTACAACGTTCTGGTCGGGTATAAATTGCGGGAACAGTTCCTGCAATTCCTCACACATCATTTTCCCGCAATCAGCATGGACGGCAGCCAGAGCAATCTCTTTTTTTATGCTCTTGATATGGCACGCCTCTCCCACATAGTCCGCCAAAAAGATTTGGGAGCCCGTCTCTGCAATTTCGACCTTCTTTTGCTCGGCCTCTTCCCCCAGCTCTTTCCAAAACTCATAAGCGCCCCAGTTGCCATTGAAAACCAGGATCCTCTGCCCTTTCTCCAGCAAGCCGCACAGCTGATGTGCGATGGGGGCATGCCCAGCGGCGACGGTCTGCACCAGAATCCACTTTGCACCCTGAACGGCTTTCTTCAGCTCTTTCTCTACGTTGGGGGCATAGTGTCCCGCACAGGCGCCGGTAATCTGGATGCCGTCCCGCGCCAGCTTCTCAACCTCCGCACCGCTGCGGCCCCACAGGGTAACAGCACAGCCCTTTTCCATCAGATAGCCTGCAGTTGCCCGTGCCGCACGTCCCAGTCCAAGAATCGTCACACGCATCGGTGTATCCATTGTCTCAGGCTCCTATCATCATTTTGAGAATTTCAATATCGGTCTCTTTCATGCCGACACGGCCCAAACGGCCGATCCCGCGCACCGTCTGCTCAATATCGTCCATCACAAGGCCGTCGCCCGGTTCAAACTGATAGTCGGCCATCGCCATATCCGCACTGATCATGGCGGTCTCCACAGCCACGGATATCTTGGCAGCGCAGGAGGCCTTTGCCCCGTCACACACCATTCCGCTTATGGTGGCCAGCGTATTTACGATCGCCGCAGCGACCTGCCGCTCATTTCCGCCCTTCAAATACACCACCGCCGCTGCGCTGCCTGCGGCTGCGCTCACCGCTCCGCAATAAGCAGACAGACGGCCGATGTAATGCTTTTGATGCAGTGCTACCAAATTGCTTACCACCAGAGCCCGGTAAAGCTTCTCTTCTCCTGCACCCAGCTCCTGGGCATACACCCAGACCGGCATGCTAGCCGTGATCCCTTGGTTTCCGCTGCCGGAGTTGATCACCACCGGCATAGAGCAGCCATTCATTCTGGCATCGGAGCCGGCCGCTGCCATCATGCGGGCACGGACATGCACATCCTGGTCGCCGTAAATCTTCTGGAGCGTCCGGCCGATCTGTGCCCCATAGTGATGTTCCATTCCCTCATTTGCAATGGCCAGGTTCATTTCGACCTGACGCTGCAGGATCGGACGTACTTTTTCGATCTCTACCGTATCTGCAAATTGAAGAATATCATGGAGGTTCAGAGCATCTTTATCCTGCTCCAAGTCATCCATTTCCTCATCTTCGTTGGCGGAAAACAGAACTTGTCCGTTCTTCTCGATCTTCACAATGTTGGTATGCTGGTTCAGCAAAATAACGCAGGCCTGCTCATCGCCGCGGAACAGGCGCATTTCCACATAGAGGTTGGCTACGCCTTCTTTCAGCAGACAGGTGCAGATGTTCTGCTTCAGCAGCGCTTGCACCTGTTCAATATCCTTTTCTCCAACCTGCTGAAGTACTTCCAGCTTTCTTTCGGCGACACCGCCCACAATGCCCAGGAGCGCTGCCGCTTCTACCCCTTTCATTCCTCCAGAATTTGGTACGTTAACTCCCTTGACATTTTTGATGATATTGCCGCTGCAGCAAACTTCTACCCGATCCGGAAAGGCTCCCAACACCTCTCTGGCCTTCGCCCCGGCATAGGCAATCGCGATCGGTTCTGTACACCCCAGCGCCGGCTGAAGTTCTGTCTCTAAAATACGCAGATATTTTTGTTCAATGGAATTTGAGTTCATACCAAAAACATTCACCTTTTTCTTAAATTACTTTGCTGCGCTGCGGGAATGGACGTTCTCCATTCCCACAGCTTCCGATTTACAGACTCTGAACCGCCACACTGGCCGCCAGCAGATTCACCTCAGGCGTATCCATTTCCACACAGCACCCTGGGGCAAGAATCAGTTTCTGCCGGCCCGCTGCCTCTACCGCCTGCTGCAGGTGCTCTGCAACATCCTCGTATTTGGCATGCTCCAGCCACTTTTCATTCATGCCGCCCATCAGGCACTTGTCCGTGAGCTTACGGGCCTGGGCCATATCCGGTGCCACCCAGCGATCGTGCCAATTGATGCAGTTGACCGGATACTTGGTCAGCTCCTCAAAGTAAGTATTGGGGCCGTGGATATGCAGGATATTGATGGGGGTCACATCGGCAAAGGCCTGGATCACCTGCAGATCATACTTTTCTCCAAACTCCGCATGCTCTTCCCGCGTCATGTAATCGCTGCTTGCACACTGGGTGGCCAGGAAAAAGCCAGAAACACCGGCCTCAATGTTGGCCTTTACAAAATTGATGGTCGTCTGGGTAATGGCTTGAAGTGCCTGGTGCAGATAATCCGGATAATTGCGCATATCATCAAACACTCTGGGGCCAGCCAGCTTCTTGGCCACCGTTATGGGCGTAAAAATGGTCTGCACAAACGGAATATCTTCCTTTAACCGCTTGCTCATCTGCTGAGAGAGCTGAAGCTGCTTACCATAGGTTCCATAAGTAGCGGGCAGGGGCTCCAGCTGCTTCCACTCCTCCGCATTCTCAATGCCAAACTTACGCTCAAAGGCAGCTTGGGTTTTTGTGCAGAAAAAGTCCACACTCAGGCCATAATCCTGGGCAACATAGTTTCCAAAGGGCATCATCTTGATGAGATCCAGGTTATACAGTTTGGCCAGCCGGATCTGCTCCTCCGCCAAGGCAATGGGATCCTGATCATATTGGGGGAGATGATACCACATACTAAGAGGAATATGGTCAACCTCTTTTCCTTCAATGGCAGCCATTACTCGTTCGCGTTTTGTCATAGTCTGCATAATTTGTTACCCTTTCCTAAAAAATTTAACCAATGATTACTCTTTACTCTCCACGGTCTGCTTCGCTTTGCGCCAATCCTGAAATTTGCTGTAAAGAGGCCACAGAACCAAAAACAGATTGATCGCCAGAAGCAGCAAAGGAATTGGGCTGAACAGAGTATGGATCATGTCGCTCTCCAGCAGCAGCAGAGCCCGGCGGAAACGGCTCTCTGCCCCTGCTCCCAGCACAAATGCCAGGACAAAGGGAGAGGCAGGGATGTCCATTTTTTCCCAACAATATGCAATCAGTGCAAATGCCAGCATCAGCACCACATCAAAGGTCATATTGCGGGTGGTATAGGCGCCTACGATGGTAAAAACAAGAATGATGGGGATCAGCACAGAGTTGGGTACCAATGTCAGCTTGGCAAAGTGACGGCCGCACACCAGTCCCACAAAAAGCACCAAAAACTGCGCCAACACAATGCTGATCATAAAGGGGTAGACAATGCCTGCATTGCTGGTAAACAGCCGCTCGCCCGGAGCCAGGCCGTGGGTCATCAGCGCGCCCAGGAACAAGGCCGCAGTGGAACAGCCGGGGATACCCAGGGTGATCAGAGGAATAAGAGAGCCTCCCACCACACCGCTGATTGCAGAGGAAACGGCCACAATGCCCTCTTCGCTGCCATCGCCATACTTTTCCGGGTGCTTCGATAGTTTCTTTTCAATCTCATAGCTCAAACCGGAAGCCGTGGTTCCGCCGGCGCCGGGAACGATGCCAATCAGAGTTCCGATCACAGAGGAACGAATCATGGGACCGATCAAACCCGCAACCGCTTTCACACTCAGCCGGTCCTTTTTGGAGGCCCGTCTGCTTTCCTTTGTCTCAGGCGGGATCTCCGTGATCTTATCCTTACCGGTAACCACCAGCAGCAGCATCTGGGAAATGGCGAACATGCCCAGGATAACCGGCATCAGAGGCACACCATCAAACAGCTCCACTCGCCCAAAGGTAAACCGCTGCTCGGCTGTGAAGTTATCGGTCCCCACAAAAGCAACCGCAAAGCCCAGCGCCGCGCTGATAAATCCCTTGAGCATAGACTTCTGTGTCAAGCTGACGATCACGCAGATGCCGATCATGGTGATCAGGAACATCTCCAACGGCCCCATGGCCACAGCCGCCTGGGCCACCACAGATGCTCCGAAGAGCATGGCCAGGGATCCGACCATTCCGCCTACAAAGGCGCCCAATGTAGAGATTGCGATCGCGCGTCCGCCCTGGCCGCGCTTGGTCATTGGATAACCGTCCCAGGTCAGGAATAAAGAATCCGGGGTGCCCGGTGTGTTGATCAAAATGGCAGTGATGTTTCCGCCAAATACACCGGATGTATAAATCGCACCCATACAGGCCAGAGCGGTCACAGGGTCAAGGGAGAAGGTGAGGGGCAGGAACAACGCAATTCCTGTCTCCGGACCCAAACCAGGCAGCGCCCCCAAAATGACGCCTACCACAGAGCCAATGACCATCCAAAGCAATACCTCGGGGTTTAAAATCGCACCTAAATATTCAATAGACACAAGCTCCCCCCCTTTTACAGCAAATTAAAGATGTTGAAAATCGTGCCCTCGGGCAGGGACACCTGGAAAATAAACCGAAACAGGATAACCACCAACGCTGTGGTGCAAATCGGCACTAAAATAAGAATTTTCTTATTTCTTTGCCCCAAAAACAGCATAGCGCCCAGCAAAAAGAATGGTGTGCAGACATAAAATCCAAACCACTGAGAGCAAAGCGCAAATGCCAACAGAATTCCCAGCATAATTACGCCACGGGAAGAATTTTTAAAATCATAAGTATCTTTTGTGTCTTTCTTAACCAGACGAGTGATAATAAGGGCAGTGGCCAAGACGATTAGAATCACTGCAACTGCAGTAGGCAGCACACGGGAATCCGGTGCATCAATTTCCTTCATCTGCCAGAACATTACAGCACTGACCAAATACATGAATCCGGCCATCACAAAGTCATAAATCTGCATGGGTTCCTCCTTCTCAACAGAAATCGTTCTTCTGTTCAGCCGTAAAAGGGCGCAGCATGGTGTGCATATCAAGTCGACCATGCTACGCCCTGTACATCCTGTTAGAATTTAGGTCCTTACTTTATTATTCCCAGGGTTCCACAGCCCACTCGGCACGGTTGGCTTCGTCAATGGAATCCCACATCTCCTGAATCTGGTCAGGGGTCTTATAGTCAATTTCTACACCCAGCTCCTCAGCGCGGGCCAGAACTTCCTCAGACTGCATGGCCTCATCAAAAGCCTTGCACAGAAGGTCATAGATCTCAGAAGGAATGTCGGAGGGAGCAGCCAGAGAACGCATGGAATAGGCCTCGATGTCATAGCCCAGCTCCATCAGAGTCGGAGTGTCGGGCAGGGTGCTGATCCGCTCGCTGGTGCCAACACACAGGGGAATAAATACGCCCTCTTCAATGGCAGCCATGGTGTCGCCCACCTGGGTAACCAGAGCATCAATGTGTCCGCCGCGGAGCATGGATACGAACTCAGCATCGTTGTCAATGGGAACGATCTTGAACTCGGCTCCAGTTTCACGCTGAATCTGCTTGATCAGACGTCCCTCAGAGGTGTTCAGGCCGCCGCAGCCAACGGTAATCTCACCGGGAGCCGCCAAAGCAGCGTCGATCAGGCTCTGGAAATCAGAAAAACGCTCCTTATCCTCGCTGTTGATCAGCCAGGCGCAAGGATCCGTCATAAAGTTACAAATGGGCGCCCAGTCGTCCAGCGTAAAGGCACAGGCCTCACCGCGCACCAGAGGCAGGGCGATATGGGGAGAATGGAACATGGCCAGGGTATAGCCATCGTGGGGAGCATTGATGGCAGAGGTGAGGCCGATTTCACCGGAGCCGCCCTCTTGGTTGCTGATCACAAAGGAGTGCTTGAAGTTGTAATTGTCCTCTACATACTGGCAGGCCACACGCAGAAGGGCTTCCTGAGAGCTGCCCGCGCCATAAGGCAAAATGATGCTGATGTTCTTTTCGGGATAGCTGAGCTCTGTCTCGGAGCCGCTGGAAGCAGCCTCACTGCCGGACGCACTGGATCCGGATGTGCTTGTCCCTCCGCAGCCGGCCAGCAAAGACAGAGACATTGCTGCTGCCAGTGCAATCGCAAAAATCTTTCTTTTCATTTGTCATACCTCCATTTTTTTATTTTATTGCCGCTCTTTTTAAAACAGCTATAAAATTCCAGTTTGTTTTAGCGGTTATACTGTACACGTCCACCATTGATGGATTCCCATACTTCGTCGCACTGTTTGAGCGCTTCTTCCGGCAGCGCTCCGCCTTCCATGGCCGCCAAGTTGGCCTGCAGCTGCTCCAGGTTGGAAAAACCGGTAATAATGCTGCTTACCCACGGCTGGCTCAGGCACCAGCGGTAGGAGAGTGACAGCAGCGTGGTATTCATACGGTCCGCAAGCTGAGTCAACTGGTCAATGGCTTTGAAGTTGTCCTCTCTCCAATAGCGTTTTTGATAATTGGGGTTTTCAAACCGGGTCCCAACCGTGGGCACACCCCGTTTATGCTTCCCCGTCAGCATGCCCCCGGCCAAGGGGTTAAATACCGTCATGCCGATCTTTTTCTCACGCAGGAACGGGACCAGCTCATTTTCCGCCCCTCTGGTCAGGGCGTTATAGCAGGTTTCCGATACCACAGGCACCGCCCAACGGTTCCTTTTGCAAATATGTACCGCTTCACACATCTGCCAGGCCGCATAGTTTGACATGCCGACGTAGCGTACCTTTCCCTGCCGAACCACATCATTCAGTGCTTCCAAAGACTCCTCCAGCGGAGTATTATAGTCGGGGGAATGCAGATAATAGATATCCAGATAGTCTGTTCCCAATCTTTTCAGCGATCCGTCCACTCCGTCCAAAATGCTGCTGCGGGACAGGCTGAATTCCTTTTTTTCCATGCACGGGTAACCCACCTTGCTGGCGATCACCACATCTTTACGCCGGTTTCCCAACGCCTTTCCCAGCATCTCCTCACTTTTTCCGTCCACATACTGGTCTGCTGTGTCAAAAAAGTTGATGCCCGTATCCATTGCCAGAGCTACTGCCCGGTCCACATCATTTTGCTGGGGCATTTTGGATCCAAATGTCATGGTGCCCATACAAACGCGGGAAACCTTAAGCCCTGTACCGCCCAAGTAGTTGTACTCCATTTTTCTCCCCCTTATTTCATTTTACAAAATTTTATTTCTTTTCTATAAAATTAAAATTCCATATTTTCAAATAGTTTTTTTACATCGTGAAATTTTAGTCATAGTATATAATCACTTCTTCTTTTTGTCAAGTTTAAATATCAATTTTTTCTTGTTTCCATTTTTTGTTTTATATGATATACTAAAGGTAATTAAATTGGATTATTGCGTCATCTACTCGATTACAATAGTGAAAGTTGGTGCCGTATGCAAAACCAAGCCGTAGAAACTGTAGAAACCGCAGAAACCGTAGAAAAAACTTATAAACCCGTTCAATCCATCGAGCGTGTATTTCAGATAATGGAAATCCTTGCCCAAAATCCAGAGGGTCTATCTTTAATGGCCTTATCCGAAAAAACCGGCCTGCACAACAGTACCGTACATCGTCTGCTCCATACCTTATACGCGTTGGGGTATACCGAATGGCGTCATTCCAACAGCTCCCCATACAAGCTGACATTAAGATTGTTTGAATATGGCAGCGCTTCTGTTGAGCACCGTCCTTTTGTGCAGACCGCCAGACCGTTTCTGGACCGTTTGTCGGAAGAGCTTAATCTCTCCGCCCATCTGTTTTTGCCGGATCAATCTGATATGATGTGCGTTATGACTTCCAACCACTCATCGTTTAGCGGAGGGCCTCAGGCTGGTACACGGCTTCCGATGTGGTGCAGTGCTGCCGGAAAATGTATGCTGGCTTACCGCTCAGACCAAGCTGTGGCTTCTTTGTGGGAGTCCCGCGGCGCCTCTCTTTATGGGCCAAATGCCCCGGCATCTCTGGCTGCGCTGCACAAGGATCTAACGACAGTCCAGCAGTATGGATACGCCTTCTGCAACGAGGAAGTTCGGGTGGGACTTGCCACTCTGGGCGTCCCACTTGTGGATCAGACGGGAGCGGCAATCGGTGCTTTATGTATCAGCGGGATTCCATCCAGTTTTTCTTCTTCCAATATTACCCGCTGGGCAGAAACGTTAAAGCAGTTCAGTGAGTCTCTCATGTCTACACAAAACTAAAAGAAGCCTGTTTTGAACCTGAAAAAACGAAGGTACGGTGAACGAAGCAAGCTTTAAAATCGACATCGCAGCGCAAAGATAAAAGCCCTTTCAAACAAGGCGCGGACAACCACATGGCTGTCCGCGCCTTTTCCCATGCTCTGTTTCATTGAACCAACGCCAGGCTTCATATCCATTGCCATTGATATAGTCGCGGCTGTTGGTGGCTTCTGCAATTTCCAGAAAAATGGCTCATCCGTGGACGATAGTTGTCACGAAGGTACTTTTTTGATATAATGATTTAATGTATTTTTGGCTTTTCTCAGAAATCAGCGCAATAAAACAGGAATCATCGCGCACTCACTGGCATGCCTGGAGCAGGCAGGAACACCATGGGTGTGCTTCTGTCCAGGCAGAACGGTCCGCCTGCGGGCCATATGGGACCCGGACGGGAAGATACCGTAGTTTTGCGAACTACAAAGAGGGGTATTGGGATGAAGACAACTGTGAAATGTGAATACTGTCAATCTGTGGTGGACGCTGGGGAGCGGTACTGTCCCTCCTGCGGCAGTCCTCTGCCGCAGGCGCCGTCTCAGCCCCCGTCCGGGAGCCAGGCGCAGCCTGTCAACCGGCGGGCCCGTGCCGGAGTGCTGCTGCTCCTCCTGCTGGCCCTGCTGGGGGCGGGCTGGTTGGCGGTCAGCCTGATCAACATGGCGGATGCTGGCCGAAATGGCGGCGGGCTCAGCGCCGCCCTGACGGCCATTGAGGAGGACCCCGCCGATCTAGATTCCTATCCGGTGGTCATCACCAGCTATCTGGAGCAGGGCCAGACGGAGATGGCCTGTCATTATGCCTTTTTACTGGTAAAGCAGGCACCTGGCGAAGAGACCGGCAGCTGGTGCGTGGAGACCTTCCGGAGCTATGGCCGGGAGATGGATGCGGTACAGCTGGCCCTGCTGAGCGACGCCCTGTCCGGGGAGAGCTCCCTTTTCTCCCAGGTGGCTGACACCCCCCTGGATACCCTTATGCCCGGCTCTCCCCTGCGTCAGGCCCTGGAGCTGCTGCTGGGCAAGAGCGCCAGTCTCATCACCCTGGCCGACCTTCAGGACATCACCTACCTCTCCATCGGCAGTGAGGACCCCCTCTCCGGAGGCCGTACTGTGGCCATCGGCTATGACCCCGCCGGTACCGACGCCGGGGCTGTCACCCTTCAGGTGGAGGGGGGTAACCTGAGCAATGGGCTGGGTCTCTTCTGTTTCCAGGGGCTGCTGCGGCTGGAGGTGCGGGAGAAGCAGGTGGGCGCCGAAGAACTGCTGCTGCCCAACCTCACCGCCCTCACCACCGGAAGCAGTACCCTTACCGATCTTACCGGCCTGTCCAGTCTGGCCAATCTGGAGGAGCTGACCATTCTCAACAGCCCGCTTACCTCCCTGGCGGGGGTGGATGCCCTGCCCAACCTGAAATCCCTGAACCTCACCAACACCGATCTCACCGACCTCTCCGTGCTGCCCGCCCGGAAGGGACTCACCTCCCTTACCCTGGCCGACAACGACGGTCTGACCAGCGTGGCCTCCCTGGCCCAAATGAGCCAGCTCACCAGCCTCTCCCTGACCGGGCAGGCGATCACCGACCTCTCCCCCATTGCAGGACTCACCGGACTCAAGGAGCTGTCGGTACACGATACCGGAGTTAGGAACACCGCTTTTCTCACCAACCTCACCGGTCTCACCTCCCTCACCTTTACCAGCAATGACGAGGTGGAACAGGTGCCCGAGCTGGGTGGGCTCACCAATCTCACCCAGCTGGTGCTGGAGAGCGACGAGGCCTTTGAGAGCCAGGCGGATATGGCCTCCCTCACCGCCCTTACCTCTCTGGAGCTCCTCTCCACCAAGGATCTGAGCTATCTGCTGCCCCTCTCCCATTTGGAGGAGCTCACCCTCTACTTCACCCGCAGCGAGACCGACCTCTCCCCCCTTGGGGGATTCACCCGGCTGCGGCGGCTGGATCTACGGGGCGAGACCAGTTTTTACGCCATCTACGACACCTCCCTGGTGGGCCTGAGCGGTCTCCAGGACCTTCCTCTGGAGGAGCTGGACTTGGGCGGCCACACGGTATATGGTCCCCTGGACCCGGTGCTCGCCATCTCCACCCTCCAGGCGCTGGACCTCTCCGAAGTCGATGCCCAGGGGACCAACTTCTCCCTCCTGTCCGGGCTCAAAGAGCTGCGCCGGCTGAACCTGTCCGGCTTCCGGGACATGGTGGACACCCCGCCGGGCCCCGGTGACCTCTACTGGAGTTACGAGGCCGGACCGGCCTCCGCCTTTGTGGAGCCTCTGGCCGGTCTCACCTGGCTGGAGGAACTGGATCTCTCCAACTGCGGGGTGACAGACATCACCCCCCTTTCGGGGCTCACCGGCCTCACCTGGCTGGACCTGTCCGGCAACAGCGTGGGTGACCTTGCCCCCCTTTCCGACTTGGCCGGGCTGACCTACCTGAATCTCTCCGGCAATCCCATCCCCGACTACAGCCCGGTGGAGGACCGGGACGGCCTGATTCTCATTCGATAGGAGGCGGGTTTTATGGCGATTTTTCAAGTCATCAAGTTTGACGGCCCCCAGGAGGCCCTGGTCTGGAAGCATCCAAAGGAAAACATAACCAGCGGTTCCCAGCTGGTGGTGGGCCCGGCCCAGACGGCGGTCTTTGTCCGGGAGGGGCAGATCTGCGACCTCTTTGAGAGCGGTACCTATACGCTGGACACCTACAACCTGCCCATCCTGAGTGCCCTCGTCAACCTCCCCTTCGGGGGACGATCTCCCTTTGCCGCGGAAGTGTTTTATGTCAATCAACGCAGTATTCTGGACATCAAATGGGGCACCCAGGTGCCCATCCAGCTCAAGGACCCGGTGTATCAGGTCATCATCCCTCTCCGGGCCTTTGGGCAGTACGGCGTGTCGGTACAGGACCCGGCATTGTTTCTGGAAAAACTGGTGGGCACTGCCCACGCCTATACCACCGACGATCTGGTCCGCTATTTCCGGGGGCTGGTGGGCAGCCGGGTTACCGATGGGCTCTCCACTGCCCTTACCGAGGAGGGCATCAGCTTTGTAGAGGCCAGCGCCCGCATTGCCGAGCTCTCCGACCGCATCGCCCAGCGGCTCCAGGATTTCTTTGCCGACTACGGCATCCGGCTGGTCAACTTTTTTATCAACTCCATCAACGCCCCCGAGAACGACCCCACGGTCCAGCGGCTGAAGGCGGTACTCAGTGAGCGGCAGAAGATGGAGGCGCTCAACTATAACTATCAGCAGGCCCAGACCTACAACATTCTGGGCCGGGCGGCGGACCAACTGGGGGGCGATGGTGGTATGGCCGGCATGGGCGTGGGAGCGGCCATGGGGGCGGCGGTGGCCGACCTGGTACGGCAGAACCTCCAATCCGTCCAACCGGCTCCGCCCACCGGCCCCGCCGGCAAGGTGGAGGCCCCCGCCTTCTGCGTCCACTGCGGCACTCCTCTGCCCGCCGGGGCGGCCTTCTGCCCCAAGTGCGGCCAGGAGGTCAAAGGGCGGCAGAGCCTGCTCTGCAGCTTCTGCGGCTCCCCCTGCCAGTTGGGGGACCGCTTCTGTGCCCGTTGTGGCCGGCCCTTGGCTCCATCTTCCGGGACCTGAGGAGAAAAGGGCAGTTATCATCTTGGAACAAGTCCTGTAACGCAGAAAAAAGCGCACCGGGCCGGAAACCATTCCGATCCGGTGCGCTTGCATACTTCCATGCGAGCCCAGCGCAACCAGGCCGCATGGGAAAAGGATGCACCGTTGGCAATTGATTCATCCCAACCAATATGCTAATATTCAGTTTATAGAGGATTCCAATTACGCTATTTTGATAACGTCAGTCGGCACGTCTTGAATGGCTGTGGTTTTGCCAGTGCCGTTCGGAATCATTCCAAATCATGTTCCGCACATCTCAAATCAGGGTCCTGGATAACTTTTTCGAAAGGAGCCATTCCATGTTGGACAAGCAAAATAAGAGCGCCGGTTGGGAACATCGCTCCCTGCGTGACTGCGCGGCGCTGTTCTCAAAAGATCATATCGGAGAGATTGCCTCACGCCGTGTCTCCACGGGGTTCCCGGAGCTGGACCGCAGCCTGGGCGGCGGACTTACCAACGGTTTGTATGTACTGGGCGCTGTCCCCGGTCTGGGCAAGTCCACCCTCGCGCTCCAGATCGCGTGTCATCTCTCCGGACATGGAATTCCTGTGCTCTACTTCGCCCTTGAGATGAACCGGACCTGGATTACAGCCAAGTCTATCAGCCGGGCCGATTTCCTTCTTCACCGTGGAGCCGGCCTCCAGGTGGCCGATCTGTTAAACGCGGAAAAGGCACACGGCCTCTCCAGGCATGAGTGGGAGCGGATCGACCAGGCAAGAGAACAGGTAGAGCGGGAAAGCGCTAATCTGTATCTCTACGAACAGGGGCCGGGACTGACCAATATCGGCGAGATTCAGAGGTGTATCCAGTCCTTTCGCGACTCCCACAGCCAGCAATACAGCGGACTTCCCCTGATGGTGGTGGTGGACTACCTGCAGATCCTGGCCCCCCAGGAAAACACACTCCACGCCAGCGATAAACAGATCGTGGACGACAATGTGCGGGAGCTGTGTAAGATGCGGGATCAGATGGGAGTTATCATCCTGCTGATCAGCGCCCTGAACCGGGTCAGCTATAACCGCCCCATCACCCTGGACAGCTTCAAGGAATCGGGTTCCATTGAGTACTCCGCCGATGTGATCCTAGGGATGCAATATCAGGAAATCAATAAAAAGAATTTTTCGCTGGACGCGGCCAAGGCCCGGAGACCACGGGAGTTGGAGCTGACGGTTTTAAAGATGCGGTATGGCCAGGATGGGGTCCACATTCCCCTTCATTTTTACAGCGACAGCTCCTGCTTCCTGCAGCCGGACGGCGCCGGGGCCTCCATGTCCTCCCGTGCGCGGGAACTGCGGCAGGCGCTGAGCGCTTATCCAGTACAATACCACGACGGGTTCCATCAGCGGGCCCGTCGTCTCAAGGGGTGAGAGTATGGGGGAGAAAACAGGCTGGCGGCAGATGGATCACTTTGTAATGAACAACTGCAAAATCGCCAACGAGTTGCGGAAGTACCGGGATCTTTCCGGGTGTGTCAACCAGGTCTCGCTGTCTGGAATCCGGGTGCGCCGCCCCAGCGACGCGGATGACTACGCGGAGTATTTCATCAGCGAGGATCTGTCCTACATGGACATGGCAGTGGCCAACGCGGCCTATACCCTGATGTCCAGCGGCTCCCGGCAGGCGTTTCAGGCGGAGACGATCGCCCGGCTGATGTCCGGCTCACCCAGCCTGCGTGTGGGGGAAAAACGGCGTGGGGACCTGGAGTCCAGGTTGACCAAACTGGCCGGGGTCCAGATCCAGATTCTTGCCGACCGCGATCATCAGGTGGAACGGGAGCTCTATGAAGGGGCGTTTCTGCCTATCTCCTGGACGGATGACCATGGAAAACTGAAATTTCAGTTTCTTTCCGGTGAAGCCATGCCCCTCTATCAATACGCCGCAGACCACCGGCAACTGCTCCAGATTCCCCTTTCCAGCCTGCGGAACGATTCCGAGGACAGCAAAAACCGCCGCAACAACACAGACCGGGCACTGCTTCTGCGGCATTACCTGCTTCAGGAATTGGAAGTGCTGAAATATCCGGACAATAAGGTAACCGAGCAGAAAATCCGGTTGCTGAAGCGGGATCAGGAAGGACATGAGATGGGGCTTCTCTGGATCCTGGGCATCATCCCGGATACCGAGGAAGGGACCAAGGATTTCACGCCGGTGGCTCAAGCTGTACAGCAAACCATTGTCCGGATGCTGGAGGGCTGGCAAAAAAGCGGGCTGCTGCAGCCAGTGGAGTATCAGCCGCTGACCGCAGAAGAAGGCTTTGGCGTGTGGTTTACAACAGCACGGGAAACATAGGGTATTTCGCTTTCACTTATTACATTTTGCAGATAGTTTCATGTGGAAAGCGTAATTTTTATATAAGAAAAGGTAAAATAAAAATATAAAAATGTAAAAATCAATATTTCATCCTCTTTAAAACTGTTGCAGCACAAGGTTTTTTTCATTTTTTCGCTTATATAAGTAGTTAAGTATTGGGGGGATTAAATTAGATTTTTACACCCCCCCAATCAATTGACCCGCGGGGGGGGGGGGGGGGGGGGGGGGGGGGGGGGGCGGGGGGGGGGGGGGGGGGGGGGGGGGGGGGGGTGGGGGGGGGGGGGGGGGGGGGGGGGGGGGGGGGGGGGGGGGGGGGGGGGGGGGGGGGGGGGGGGGGG
>NZ_JBQKJL010000024.1:0-41787 GCF_052117285.1 Lawsonibacter sp. LCP25S3_E2 | reverse complement strand
CGAAATGATGCTTTTGTCAAGCCCTGTTTTGAATTATTACGAAAAAAATCCTCCTACCCTCTCATTTCTGAGGGTAGGAGGATTTGTCAGCTTAACTTACTGACATTGGCCGACCGGGGGAAGCTGTTCAAAATCATAAAAATGCTCTATGGGCTTATGGGCTTGCCCTTTTCCGAGGAAGCCGAGCCTATGGACGCAGACCCCGCCGTTTTGGAATACTTCATTTTTTCCTTTACGGCAGACTTTGGCGAAGTCATACAAGACCTCATAGCCGAAGAAGCAGAATACCCCCGCTATGGTAGACAAAATGTTTCAGCAGATTATTGACAAAGGCTTGAAACCGTCCACCGCAGCCGGGGCAAAGCGTGTTTTGAGCGTGGCGTTGAGCCATGCCCGGAAATACCGCTATATCGAAACAAACGCAGCAAAGGACACGCTTACGAAGTTTGGAAAGAGTGACAAGACCCCCGACCCTTATACGCCGGAACAGGTAAAAGCCCTTATGCAGCGCGTCGAGGGTACCGTTTGGGAAATGCCCGTTATCTTAGGCGGGCTTTACGGTATGCGCCGTTCTGAAATCCTGGGCTTGCGCTGGCGTAATGTGGATTTGGAAAACAACACCTTTGACGTTTCCGAGCAGCTACCCTTTAAGGTGCCGCCGAAAACAAAAGTCATTG
The DNA here is from genome assembly GCF_052117285.1 of Lawsonibacter sp. LCP25S3_E2. Taxonomy (NCBI): domain Bacteria; kingdom Bacillati; phylum Bacillota; class Clostridia; order Eubacteriales; family Oscillospiraceae; genus Lawsonibacter; species Lawsonibacter sp. LCP25S3_E2. Next base: position 41,110 of record NZ_JBQKJL010000024.1, on the reverse strand, counting down.
AGGAAATGGCACCGCCGAAATCCAACGGGCGAAAGCTGCCTATCACAGAGCTTGCCCGCCCGTTCTTCCTCAAACAGTTTGCTATGCAGGAAGCGCAGCGCGAACAGGCAGAAAAAGACGGAAAGCCATACTATGACAATGACCTTGTTGTAGCGAAGCCGGACGGTTCCCCTATCTCCGCGTCGTGGGTATCTTCCCAGTTTGGAAAACTGCTTGAAGATTTGGATATGCCGCATATCCGCTTTCACGATTTACGCCATACGGCGGCTACGAATATGCACCAACTGACAGGCGACTTCTACACCGTAGGCGAAGTGTTAGGACATACGCTTGCGGGTATCGGCGTATCGCTTGGACTGTCTATGAACTTTGAAGCTGTTACCGCCCGTTATGTGGACGTGCGGCTTGAACGCAAGAAAGAAGTCTTAGACGCTTATCATGGGGCGGTCAAACAGGCTGACCCGGCAAAGGCAGAGAAAGCCGAGCCGAAGAAAGCAAAGAGCGCGGCAAAGAAAAAGAGCAGCGATTTAGAGCTTTAACCGCTGTATCTCTTTACCGCTTCTTATATCGTTTTATAGCCCCGCGTGGGATTTGGGCACCATTTGGGCACCATTTACCGAAAAAGCACCACTAATACAGGCGATAAAAGAAACGCCGAGAACCCGCAAAAACATAGAGTTTATGCGGGTTTCCGGCGTTTTCTAATCCCTCAACCGACCTAAAATCATCTTGCGGCAGAGAGAAAAATTCTACTATTTTTTATCATCTGCGCTCTCGGTGCTTGGCGCAAACCGTTCAAAGAACATATACGCTCTTTTTCATGTCAAACACTACTTTTGCCTATAGTGAAACCTATCAAAGCATGGCTGATCAGGCGATGCCTTGATAGACTGCATAATACCATGCGGCAGGCTTCTTGGCGTCTGCCGCATAGTTCGTGTTATGGTGTTGTTTCTGTTGCATAATGATGCACTGATAAACAACAATCCAATGGGTGAGTATACTGGATTTCCATTTTCTTTGCAACTGTACATTGTTAAGATTTTGTTAATTTTCTGACACGTGTAAAATGTTCCATAAAAGGAATGTTGCGGTCTTGATTTTTGCTTATCCATCGTGTAAAATTGAAAGCAAACTTGTTTGCGGAAGGGAATATCTCAAAATGAAGGTGCTGTCTCACATCGTGTTTCCGTCAGGAATGCGTAGGGGAAGGATGCTCTTTGAAGAACTTCTCTGGGCAATATAAACGATTTAAGAGCGCGTTCGCCTGTGTACTGTCAGGGAAATGGCTCTTTTTGTATGTCTTATGCTTTTGCCCGTGCATGAAAGAGAATAAAGATCGGACTATGGCATAAGACCATTTCACCAAGGGGTACCCCTTGGTGCATCGGGATATCCCGATGCACCAATAGTCTCTGTCACCGATCTGCATGGACAGGCAATTGATATCTTTCCAAAAAGCAAAGGAGAAACATTGTGAAGTGGATATTGAAGCTGTGGAATCTGATCGTAGATATTCTCCTCTTAGCGGCGCTTGTGTTGGCGTTTAGCTTTGTAGGGACCAGATTCTTCGGATATACACCGTTTATCGTCACCTCCGGCAGTATGCAGTCGATCTATCCGGTCAATTCCATCATCTATGTGAAAGAAGTCGCGCCGGAAGAGGTGCAGGTGGGCGACGCCATTACTTTCCATCTCGGCGGGGACACCATCGCCACGCATCAGGTCTGGCAGATCAATGAGGATGAGCGCACCTTCCGCACACAGGGCGTGGACAACAAGGACGCGGAGGGCAACATCCAGCAGGATGCCTCCCCTGTTCCCTTCGACGATCTCATCGGTGTTCCGACGCTGTGCGTGCCGAAGCTCGGCCTGGTGTACGGGGCGCTCAAGCAGCCGCTGGGTCTGTGCATCGTGGTGTTCATCGTGGCGCTGATCGCGCTGGTCTCGGTGCTCACCGCGCCGGCCGCGGGCGAAAAGGCGTCGCGCAGAGCGCGCAAGGGCCGCCACGAGCCGAAGCGTCTGCTGCGTCAGGATGCGGCGGAACCGCAAAACACGGGCATACCATCTTCGGATGAGCCAATAAAATAAAAAAAGCGCAAATTGCAAGTGCAAGCTGGACACCTGCACGGTAGAACTTAGTTAATCAGAGCGTCGGTCAGGATGGAAGCCGCTGGCTTCCATCCTGGGCGATGCTGCCGCAGCCGGAGGCTGCGTAAACAGAGTCGAGGAACTCGTCAAACAGTTCCTCCGGGGTGCGGTAGCCAAGCTTCTTGCGAGGGCGTCCGTTCAGCTCATCAGCAGCAGACAAGATGTACTCTGGAGAGAAGGATTCAATGGAGGCACCCTTGGGCACGAAGGCTCGGAACAGCCCGTTGTGGCGTTCGTTTTGGGGACGTTCCCACGAAGTATAGGGATGTGCAAAGTAGACTGCACAGCCCCAGTTCTCGACCTGACTGAACGCAGAGAACTCCGAGCCGTTGTCCACGGTAATGGTCTTGAAGACCTGTGAGAACTTGTCTCCGAATTCTTCCCTGAGTAACTGCATGGCGTTCAGAACGGAGTCTGCATCCTTGCCGGGAATCCGGATGGCAATATAGTTCTCCGTTTTCTTCTCCAACAGGGAGAGGACAACAGCCTCTTTACCGGCCCTCTTGCCCACGACAGTGTCACCTTCCCAATGTCCCTCCTCGATGCGCAGAGCCGCGATCTCAGGTCTCTGGGAGATGTCCGTGCCGAAGATATTCTTGTGTTCACGGGGCTTGGAATCCTTGTGCTGCTTGCGTTTCATGGCTTCGGGCAGTTCTGTCACAGACAAGTCAAGGTTGCCTGCCCAGACCTCATTGTAAAGAGTGCGGGTGCAGACCATCTCATCTGCTGGAAACAGCCCATGCAGACGGGCATAGCCGACGCAGGCATCCAAAGACCACTTGTGTTCTTTGACCTGTTCAATTATCCAGCGAATGAAGCGAATACAGTGACAGATTCGGTGTGGTTTCCGAGAACGCTTTCTGTTCGCTTTGTAGGCCGCTTCTCCGCGTCTTGCCGAGTATCCGGGCTTCCTGCCCTTGCTGCTCTTTCGGGGCGGTGTGCCGCGCATTAGCTCGTTCCCAACGGTGGTTGGTGAACATCCGATCGCTCTGGCAATGGCTCTGTTCGTGTAGCCTGCGTTCTTGAGATGCTGGATTGCGCCTCGTTCCTCTCGCTGTAGGTGCTGTCCCTTCTTGCGTTCTACCGATTCTGTGATATAATCTTGGCAGTCCATAGTGATTGCCCTCCCTTGGAAGAAGTTGTGTGCAAACTTCATTCTACCATGTGGGGAAAATCACTATGGATTTTTTCTTAGGTGTCCAACTTCATTTTACAATCGACCAAAATAAAAAAAGATAAGGAGAAAAGAAAATGAAAGCACAAACCAGAACCCTATTATCCCTGTGCCTTGCAGTCGTTCTTGTTCTGACGGCTGTCCTCGGCACCATCGCGTACATGACGGCGAGCAGTAGCGTGACCAACACCTTTACGGTCGGCAGCTTTGAAATGCCGGAAGATCCGGATCATCCCGGTACAAAGCTTACCAATTATATTTACGAAAAGAACTGGGACGCTAACACGGACGGTCATAAGCTCGTTCCCGACAGCTCCACCATCAAGGACCCGAAGGTCGGCATCGGTAAGGGCAGCGAAGCCGCCTATGTCTATGTCTACATTCAGAACAAACTCGTTGCCACTGATGTAGATGCTGTTTACTTCACGCTCAACAGCGGCTGGAGTCCGGTCGGCACGGCAGGAGTAGACTATAAGAAGGTCACCGTGGGAGGAACTGAGTATTATACCGGCGGCCTGTTCAAGTATGACACGATGCTCGAACCCACCACAGACGCTGATGCATGGACGACATCTGCTATTTTTGATACCGTAACAACCAACGCCGATGTCAATACGACTGATTTGACCGAGAAGGATATGGTCGTCAATGCCTACATCCATCAGGCGAAGGACAACGGCACTCCGATCGATACCGCTACGCTCGATGGTAATGCCCAGACATGGGTTGGCACTCTTGGTGCCTAAATCCACCACAGCGCACTAACGCGAGCATCATTTACTAACCAATGAGAGGACTGAGGAAATTGCGGAAACGGAATCTGGTTTTGGCGCTTTTGCTGCTCGTACTGCTTCTGTCCGCAGTTTCCTCGGTCCTGACCTATACCACGCGCAGCACGCGCGTGAAGAATGTTGTCTCCTACGGCAGCGTGAAGATGGAGATCATCGAAAATACCCTCTCCGGCGGAACGGAGGTTCCCTATGCGGAAAACGTCCCCGTCCGCATCAATACGGACGAATATAGCCGCATCGTGCGGCTGAAAAACATCGGCAAGCACCCGGTCTATGTGCGTCTCGCACTGACGCTCACCGCAGAAGACAAGGCCGGAAACACTGTCGTCATTCCCGAAAACTTCTATTCCTTTGATATCAACACCACCGATTGGGTCGAGGACGAAGGCTGGTATTACTATGACCACGCCGCGCTCACCCGAGATGAAGAAACGACAAATCTCATGACGAAGATCATGTTTGACCATACAAAACTTGCAGCGCTCTCCGACTGTCGGCTCACGCTGAACATTCAGGCTGAGGCCGTGCAGAGCGAACACAACGGAGATACGGTCCGGCAAGCGCTGGGCTGGCCCTCCGACGAAGGAGGTGTCACGCCGTGAAGCTGCATAATCGTATTCTGTCCCTGCTGCTGGCGGTAGTTCTTTTGATAGGATTGGTACCCGCAGTGACTCAGATTGCCGTAGCAGAGGGATGGACCTATGAAATCAGAGACTTTGAGAACCTCCGCGACTATGCGGCAATGAGCCAGAATGTCAATTGCGAAGGAATAACTTTCCTGCTGATGAATGACATCACAATTACCGAGGAGAATCTGGCTACGCTGGAGAACAAACCGCTGTACTTCGGCAACCACAACTGCTATTTCAAGGGAACTTTCGATGGACAAGGACACACCATTTCCGGCTTGACCTTTAAGACGGGAATCGTAGCGGAGGTGGACACAGCTCTGTTTGCCCATACGGATGGAGCTACCATCAAAAATCTTACCATTGACAATGCCCATTTGTATGCTGACCTGTTGGGCGGTATCCTGATCGGCCACGCCAAAAATACTCGTGTGGAAAATGTGACCATCCAGAAAAGTGATCTGAGTGTGGACTGCGCCGACAATGCGCTGACTCTAATCACCGATGGCGGCGTAATTGCGGGCAGTATTATCGGTCGGGCGGAGAACTGCACTCTTTATAACTGCGAGGTCAATGCGACCCGTGTCCATACTGCGGCTACCGGTGCAATTCAGGCACTGGGCGGCAAGGGTCTGTATATGGGTGCATTGGTAGGCAGTGCCGAAGAAACGACCATTGAATACTGTCGGGTCATCAACGGGTCGTCCGTGAAGAACTCCTATGATGTGGCAGTGGGCGCGCTGGGCGGCAACTCAGTCTATGCAGGTGGTATCACCGGTCAGATTAAGACCAAAACAAAAATCATTGACAGCTTCTCTACTGCCAGTCTGTATACCTACTGCGCCACCTATGTGTCCGTTGGAGCGGGCAACGTGGGCTATGTCGGCGGTATTTCTGCCGCGGTTTATGGGAAGGACTGCGAGATCACGCGCTGCCACTATGCGGGCAACGCCACGAGCAAGCAGTATAACGCCATTCTTGTCATTCCCATCATTCAGAAGAACATAAACGTTTCCGGTATCTCTCAGCGTTACGAGGGCGGCACGGTGACGGGCAGCTATTTCCGCCCCAGCGCCAGCCCCGAAACCACTATGAATGTGATGGGAAACAGTACCTCCACGGAGGAATACGGACCCAAGGATGATACGCTATATGCTGACCGCAGCTTTTGGGCGGGACATGACTATGACTTCACAGGTACGGTTACACGCTCCTCCAGCTACAACGAAAACCATACCAACAAGTGGGTCATGGATTACGAATTAGGAATTCCTGTTCATGGACAGAGTGTGGCAGCGGGGTTTGATTTCCCCAACGCAGGCAGCGTTACCATCGGTGTCACAGATCTCGTGAATACCACTGTGACCACGGACGATGCCTATGACTTTGCCGTGCAGGGCTTCAAGCCCACGACAACGGGCTATATGGTGGATCTGTCTGCCGCAGTAAATGCCAATTTCCGCTTTGTGGAGTGGTATCGTATTCCCGATGTGACGGCTTTCTCCGCCCCGGAGGGACACGAATACTTTGCTGGATTAATGGAAGGAAAAACGCCTGTCTCGTCGGAAGCCGTCTATTCCAAGGCCGAGTGCGTAGACAATGACCTGTTTCTGGCACACATGGAGGCGCTTGTGCGCTTCCATGACATTGCTGGCAGCGCCATCGATAAGACCAGCGGCGCAGCCAGTGATGACCGCAGCAAGGACTGGTATACGTTCGAAGCGCCGCTGCCTGCCGTCACACCCGCAGTGCGTCCTGCGAGCGAGACCGCAAAGCTCATCGGCTGGACAACAGATAAAAGCTCGGAAGCAGGCGGCGGTTACAGCTCAATCACGGATACGGAGCTGACGCAGCTCCGACTCAACGGGAGTTTCTACCAGACCGGTGATCCCATAGAAAAGCCGATGGACCTGTACCCAGTCTATGCGGACCTGATCTCCAACGCCGTGACGATCCACGAGGGCCATGAGCAGGATAACGTGGATGATCCGTCCAGGAGAGAGGGTGTTGGCCTGACCTGGGTGACCATGGATGAGAACAACACCGCCACCATCCATGTCGGCGGCGTGGGCAGCACCAATGGGAGCCTGACTCCCTTCCCCGAGGGCTATCGCTTCCTCGGCTGGTACACCGATGACGGAAACGGCAATCAGGTGCGCATCAGCCAGGAGCAGGAATACACGCTCAAGGGCGTGGATCTCAGTCAGGGGAAGCACACCTACACCGCACGGTTTGAGTATCGTGTGCAGTTCTGGCTGCCGCAAAAGGTGTCATATGTGCTTGCGTCTCATGACTTTGGCTTCACGTTTTCCAAGAAGATCAATGAGGTGTATGTGCCTTATGAGACACAGCTTTTCACCTCGGAATGGGAAAGCGCCTATATCAACGAAACTGTGTATCAAAATGCGCCCTCCGCACATTCTGACTATCAGTGGAAGTTTGGCTTTTGGACTGCGGAAAATATCCGTTTTGATGCGAACGGAAAGCTGACGGTATACCATCAACAAACGCACTTTAGTGATTACACAGTAAAACTGCTAAATCAAGAGAGAGCGCTGAAGTATTCTACTACGGAAAAGGTATCAGCCCCGCTGGAGCTTTCTGGTGTTTGGAAAAATCCGGATATCTATGCCCAACGAGGCGCTTATGTCTACACCGATTTTCCTTACTCTGCAACGGTGGAACAAACTGCGGTTAACGGTGATGATAAGCGAACGGTATCCGCACAGTTGCTGAACGGATATAATTTTGCATTCTGGAATATGTACGGCATCGCAACCGACTATGCCCCGATGAATGTGAACTATGCCGATTCTCAAAAGACAACGTCCGGAACACTGACCTTCACAAGTCCCGCAACCGCTACGTGGGTAACGAATACAGAAGTTGGCGCTGCTGGCGAAGGTATCAACTACACCCATTACTACATCGCCCATAACACGGCGGACGTCAATTTCCATACTGCTGGCGGTGCGCTCATCGAACACGCCACAGTCTCTACGGCTGACTTCCCCTACCTGACGGAGGACAAGCCCGTCACCATGACGCGCCGCTACCAGTCTCCCGTGTTCGGTACGGCCAACAATGTCTACAGTGGCGACGGCAACGAGATGAGTAAGGACCCCACCAATTACACCAGCACCAAGGCGGAGATGGGCACTTATGCCACAGCGGAAGAAGCCCAAGCTGACGGCTACCTCTTCATTGGCTGGGCGGAGCCTGCACGGATGCAGAACTATGAGCGTGCTTACGCCTTCGACCTCTCTAACGGAGAGAGCGCGGAAGGCAAGCCGCAGTACATTTCCTCCACCATCGATAAGGCAAAGGCATATACGCTCAAGTCCGACGCCCTTGTGGAGCACACCATGGAGCTGTACCCTGTCTATGTTCCCTTGGGTCTGATCCGGACCACCACAAACCTCTCTGACGCGCAGGGCGGCAGCATCACAGTACCGGCTAATCCGACCTACACAACTGCTGCCGACCCAGACAACAGTAACATACGGACGGTCACGGTGCAGGCCGACATAACCACAACGATCCCTGGCAGTAGTGAACCCTATAAGCTGCTGCGTATGACCGTTTCTGTAGACGGCGGCGAGGAAATCGACCTGACAACAGGAGATGTGAACACCGGCGAGTATACATACACCCCAATTGAGCCGGGTCACAGCTATCTGTTCACGGCCTATTATCAGCCCTATGTGGTTATCTTCCACCAAAACGGAACGGCAGATATGGTGACGCAGCTCTACAACCAGTACGACCACATCCGCAACACGCCTCTGCCCACGATACAGGACTCGAACTCCGCACTGGACGATTACATTTTCATCGGCTGGACAGAGCAAACGCCGGAGAATGGACTGTACCTCACTTATGTTGCGGAAGCGGATGAAACCGTTACCTACGACAAGATGGACGACATCTATCATTTTGTAGGCGACGGAACCTCGGTGAGCCATGCCATGGAGCTGTGGCCGGTGTATATCAACATCCGGGTGCAGGTCAATTCCAACATTGACGCAGAGTTGACTGAGAAAGGTGTTGACCTGAACACCATCCGTAAGGTAGACCGCAATGCGGCTGACAGTCTCCAAACCAAGGTTGTTGCAACTGAGGTGGAGGGATATAAGTTCTACGGCTGGTACAAAGAAATCCCTTCCGGTAGCTTGGCCGATGATGCACAGTATACGAACGAGAGACTGGTATCCAAGGACAGCACCTATCATCTTACCGGCGATAAGCCTTATGAGACAACGGTTTATACCGCCCGCTATATCAAGGTGTATAAAGTCATTTACCATGACCTGACCGGCGATGTGCTGGAAACCGAGTATGTCTACGAAAACGATGACCATGCTTTTGTCACAGAACAGACACTGACGGATGCGGACGGCAATCCGATCAAGAATGAAGACGGCAGTGAAAAGAAAACAAAGGTGCTCTACAACTCCTCCCCCTTCTATGCCATCCACGAAAAAATGACTCAGGCACAGACCTTTGACACTTGGGTATGGGTCAAGTCAGACGGCAGTCAGACTCCCTTCGCGGACTTCTGTGAAAAGCAGATTATCGCCGGCTGTATTGAAGGAAGCGCAGCTGTCGGTGCGCGTGAAATGCACCTCTATCCCATCGTCTGGACACTTTCTGCCAAGGACAGCACAGGCCAGCCCTACGATAAGCTAATCGTCAGTGGATCTTTTACGTCCGAAGGGAACAGCGTCAAGGCATATTTCGACAGTGAGACTGCCTATAGCCAACCGTCGCTGACGGTCCATGTGGAGAAGAACAAGTGGACAGACTCGGGTAGTTCCGAAGCCCCCGGCAGCGACAATCAGAAAGACGTTCCGGTTACGCTCTATCCAGACAGCAATTCGGAGGCCGTAGCTATCGACACGAAGCCCACCGACATCGAGGGTAACGCTACCTTCTACTTTAACGCTGCTTCGCTGACCATTGAAAAAACCGGAGGAGCAGACCTTGTGGGGCAGACCTTCCTCTTTACCGTCCAAGGCACCGGCGTAAAAAAGACCGTTAGCGTCACATGTGAGGCATCGAAGGACAGCTCTTCCGCGTCAGGCTCGGTCACACTTCTGCTCCCGGCAGGCATCTACAGCGTCACGGAGGATCTGAATTGGGCATATCGCAGCAACACACCGGCATATCAGGTCTGCTACGGTAACGTGGAAAGTTCAGATAACAATGCATCGGTCAAGGTGTCCCAAATCGGCTCTGCTGCGGCAAAGGTGATCTGCACCAATACGCAGAAAGCGGGCTTGAAGGGCTGGCTGTGGGCATCGACCCATAAGGAAAATCTGTTCAACTAACAACCGACGGAAAGGAGGCTGCCAATGGCATATCAAGGAAAACGGCTGCTGAAAAAGCCGCAAAGGAACAAAACGCATCGGCTTCGCACACTTGGTTTGATCTGTGTGCTGTTGGTGCTTCTTCCCGTGGCGATCCATGGGACGATCGCCTTTATGCAGGCGAACGACAAGACGGTCAACCTCTTTTCTGTCGCTTCAAGCAGTCTCAAGATAGACGAGACCTTTGATAAAAACAGTAAGACGAACGTGACCGTAAAAAACACCGGGGATATCCCGTCCTATCTGCGTGCTGCGCTCGTGATCAGTTGGAAGGACGACAATGGAAATATCCTGCCGGCCATTCCGGAAGCTGGAACGAATTACACACTTACCATGGGCAGCGGCTGGATACAGGGCGATGATGGCTACTGGTACTATCCGCATCCCGTAAAAGCAGGAGCTTCCTCCCCTGTGTTGATTAAGTCCTGTGCTCCTGAAGGGAAAGGGCCGACCGTTGTCCACTTGTGTGTAGACATTCTGACGCAGGCTGTGCAGGCCGAACCTTCTGACGCTGTGCAGGAGCTTTGGGGTGCGACCGTGAACTCTGATGGTGCTTTGACTCCGAAGGAGGTGCCGACGCCATGAAAAAACGGCTATTGATGATCGCGGCAACAGCAACACTCGCTATAGCTACACTCGTCAGCGTTGCAGTTGCAGACAGCCTTCGCCCCACCGTGATCTATGATGGCAGTACGCACACCTTTTCCTATCGGAACACGGATGCAAGCGGACTGTTTGCCGATTTCCAGGATCTGATGCCCGGAGACGACCGAACGACAGACATTCGATTTGAACTTAAAAACATCGATCACACGGTACGGGCCTATCTTCGCGCCGAGCCGGAGGAAGGTGACCGGGCGGCACTGGAGCCGTTGGTGCTCGGCATTAGCCGAAACGGAATATTGATCGACCGCCAGACCGGAATGAACAGTCTCAGCCGCAACACGCTGCTTGGCACGTTCTCTCGTGCGGACTCCGTTAGACTGGATGTGTCGCTCTCGGTTCCTACAAGTGTAGGGAATGAAGTGGCTGACCATACAGGTATTCTGAACTGGATATTCACTGTGCAGGAGGATGGCGTCGGCGGTTCGGACAGATCGGATGCTCAGTCACCGCATAGAGGCTTATTGAATGATCGGGACCATTTCGCATACATCATCGGTTTTGAGGACGGGAAGGTCCATCCGGAGAGAGAACTTACCCGAGGTGAGGCTGCAACACTCTTCTTCCGCCTCCTCAATGATGATACGCGAAATCTCTATCTGTGTACCTGGAATCCATTTGAGGATATTTCTGAGTCGGACTGGTGCAATACCGCGATTTCTACGCTTTATAACCTTGGCGTTGTGTATGGAAGAAAAAATAACGTGTTTGATTGCAATGCCCTCATCACGAGAGCAGAGTTTTCTGCCATGGCAGCCCGATTCAGTAACAGTGAGTACCATGGTGACAAGAAATTCTCTGATATATCCGGCCATTGGGCAGAGAACGAGATCTACCGTGCGGCGGAACAGGACTGGGTTCGTGGATTCCCGGATGGTACCTTCCGACCCGAGCGGAAAATCACCCGCGCAGAGGCCATGGTAATCATCAACCGTGTGCTGCGCCGCGTCCCTGCATCGAAGGACGATCTTCTTGCTGACATGATCGTGTGGCCCGACAATATGGATACCGCCGCATGGTATTATCTGGATATTCAGGAGGCGACAAACAGTCACGATTTCATGAAGCGTGCTGACGGCAGTGAAAAGTGGACGGCACTCACACCTGCAAGGGACTGGAAGCAATATGAAACATAGCGGTGCTGATGCCTACTAAGAATTCCTGATTTTAGGAGTCTTGAGAGCCAAGCATAGAGAAAGAGGACACCACCAAGTGTCCTCTTTCTTTCGTACAAGGATGCCTTCAAGCAGTTCTATTATTCTTGTTCTTTCTCTGTACTGGTATATCCTCCGGTAGAGTAGGTTCTTCTGGATGCGCCATGATGACGCCACCCTATAGACAGAAATTTCGCAAAAGGTCACAGTCCCCCCTTGGCGGGAGGCTGTGACGTTTTATGCTTTGTCAGCCGGTATAAATTGCTGGTGAGGCTGCCGTTTGAGCGGCGGCGGTTCCGCTTCTCGATGAGCTGCCTGCACTCAAGATCTGCCAAGGCCCGCTGGACCGTCCGCGGCGAAAGTCCCAATTCACGGGCAATGGTTTTGATCCCCGGCCAGCAGACACCAGAGGCGTCCGCCCGATCCCGAAGGTAGATATAGACCGCCTTCTCCCGGTGGCTCAGATGCTCCTCGGCGTAGATAAAGTTGAATTGGCTCATCTGCTTCCCTCCATGTTATAGGGATTCTTTGTGCAGCTCCGATGGATGCTGCGAACGAGTTCGCCCTGGTCTATGTAGGCGATCTTTCGGGCTGCCCGCTCCGGCATCCGGTAACCATCGGGATCGAAGGTGATGCCCCAATCCAGAAAGAGGCGTAGTTTGGTGCGCATGGGATGAGTTCCCGTTTTCATCACCACAAATTCGCCCTTGGGGATGGATTTCAGTTCATCTGGCGTCATGAGAGGGCGCTCTATCATCTGCAAGGACTGGCTGCTCTCCTTTCCCTGACTGACAGAGCCGGACAGCACGGTCCTGCTGCCGAGGGCGGCGGAGAGTGCGTCGGCTGTTTTGCTCTGGGGCGAAAAGCCGCCAAAGATGGTGTCCTGGCAATTGTCACATATAATTTCCGCACCTTCTTTACCATAGTTCTTCTCCAGTTGGGCAAGGCTCTGGATAATGGGTACCAGCGTCAGCCTACGGGAGCGTCCCGCGCTGAATAGGGGCAGAATGTCAAAGGGCGGCATGGTACCAAGTTCATCGCAAAACAGCACCACACGGTTTTTGAGCCTGCCGCCGGTTTCATCCGCCACGGAGAACAATTCGCGGGACAGGTTTTGGATCATGAGCGCCGCGATGAAATTCTTTGCCGGATCTTCTTCCGGTAAAATCAGAAAGATGGCGCACTTCTCCGAGGCAAACATCTCGGCGTTGATGGGGCTGTCGTAGCAGATGACCTGTTCCAACTCCGTATCCAGAAAGGCGTTGAGGCGGGACATGACGGTGGACATGACCGAAGCCATAGATTGATCCGCACTGGTGAGGGCTGCGCCTGCCAGCCACCGGGCCTTATGCTCCGGTGGCAATTCATCCATGAGCAGCTGAAAGCCATTCTTGCCTCTTGACTTCGGCACCGCCAGCAGGTCCTGCACCAGCTTGAAGGCGGAAACGATGTGCCGCTTTTCCGGCTCTCCGTCCTTTGGTGGTGCGAACTCCGCCAGCAGAAGCACAATGGCAGTCAGCAAACCTTCTGCACTGTCATAGAAGAAAGCATTCTCACCGTATTGTGCAGCGTCGCCGTCCGGGTTGATAATGGTCTTGGCGAGGATCTTGGCGTATTTCTCTGCGCGCGCTCGGGCAGCGAGGTTCTCCGGATGCTTGCGCGCAATATCCATGTAGTGATTCATCAGCGTCAGGAAATTGAAGCCGTCCGAGCGGGTTGGGTTGCGCAGGTCAATGACGGATACCTTGTAGCCGTAATACCGGGAGGCGATGGCACCGTAGTTGCGCGCCAAGTCTCCCTTGGTATCCAGCGCCAGATAGCTCATACCGCTGGCGCTGGCATACTCCAAATTTGCGTATAAAAAATACGCGGTTTTGCCCACGCCGGAAGCACCGATCATAAGGCAATGGATATCATCGCTGTCCACCAGCGCGCGGACATCCCGCTGATCTTCCATCACATTTTTGATTTTGGAAATCGCCGACTTCTTTTTCTTCGGCTTTCGCTTTTCTTTTTTCCCTGCTGTAGGACGGCGGAGCCTCTCCAGCAGCTTGTGAGTGGTTTGCGAAATCACACCTCTTTTGGCTCTGCGCTTTCTGCCGCCCATGCTGCCGAGAATGATGCCCTGTACCGTGGGAAGCTCCTCTCCCTTGCGCCAGCGGCGGGGACGGAACGGGACCACATGATAGGTCGTGTGGATCTCCTTGGGCGTTGCCCAACGCGCCGTGCCGTGCTGACCGTCACCAACAGTTTTGTTCTTGAAGTTGTTGAGAGAATAATTCTTGGAGAGGAAGGATACTACGAGCAAGAATGCCAGCAGTCCGCCGCCAAGCAGAATCAAGGGCCATACGTTTTCGTTCATGCGTCTTTCTCCTTCCTCTCGAATTTGGCGCAGAGATCGTCATTCCAGTCCTTGCGCACCGGGCAGAGACGCTCCACATCCAAGCCCATGTCCTCCAGCGTATCCGTCATACGGTCGCAGGCATCGTTGCCCGCGTCATCGTTGTCGAGGCACAGGTACACCATGTCCAGCTTCGGATTCTGCCGCAGCCGCTCCAGCACCGGCTGGATGGAGAGCCCGCAGCAGGCAACGTAGCTGTGCTCCTGCCAGCCGTAGGGATAGAGGGTAATGTGGGACAGAAGGTCGATAGGAGCCTCGAACACATAGAGGGACTTGTCGGTCCCGCTTTTGTGGAAGCAGTGCTCACTTGTGCTGCCCTCAATGTTCATGCGGAACACCTGTCCCTCGCTGTTGGTACTGCGGATGTGCGCGTGCTTGGCCTCACCGCTGTCATCCAGCCCCACGAAAACACAGTTGTGATGCTTGTCCTCGTAGAGCAGCTTTTCATGTACGAAGGCGGAAATAACCTCGCGGTCAATGTGGCGCTGACGCATGAGGTAGGCATACATACGCCGCATGGTTCCGTAAGGCTCCGGCAGCGCGAAAGCCTTTGGAACTTCATTCACAGGCTTTGCCTGTTCATATGTTTTTCTGTTCTTCCTGCCCAGCAAAAGCAAAACCGCCTCCGGATAAGGGAGGCGGTAATAGCGCTGGACGAAGCTGACGGCGTAGCCGCCGACGCGCGCAGAGTGGTCAAACCATTTGTTGCCCCGCACGGTGATGCTGGGGTCATTGGGAGCGCGGAACTCCCGGCCGGAGCGCACGGGTCGTTCCCCCTGGGCGCGCAGCAGAGACACGAGATCCGTGTTCTGCGCCCGTGCTTTTTCCTCCGGCGTGAAATAGATAAATTTGCTCATGAGGTTTCCTTTCAAAATTCTGCTTTGTGCTATCTGAATGTCTGCTCTTCATGATCGTCCGGCTTGTGTCCCATCGCCAGACGCTTGCGCTGCAATTCCTGTCGGCGCTTGCGGTCGATCTGCAAGCCGCGGTGGATCTGGTCGATCTTGCTGTTGTCCTCAAAAATTCTGCTCATGTGATGCAGCATCCGCACAACGGTTTCGCCCACCGTGGGGGCACGATAATCTGCTCCTGCCGGTGCGCTCTCTTTTTGCTGATCAGGGTGAACTGACTGCTGAGAAAAAGCCGGTGCATCTTCAACCGCAGGCGGCGTGGTGCCGTCAGAAGCGGCAGCATCAGCGGAGGTGGAATCTTCTGGTGCGGCACTCGCCGCCCGGTCAGATTTGGGCTGCGCCGACGCGAGAGATGCCGTGACCTCAGAGTTCTTTGGCGCGGCTTCTGCGGCATCCTTTTTGATGATAGGTCCTTCCTGCGCGGAAGGTGTTCTCCGCACATCCGCGTACCGCTGCCGCTCTGCTATCCATTGCAGTGTTTCCTGAATGACCATATTGCGGACGCTCCGGAACTCCTTTTGCTGGGAGAGCGGCAGACGCTTGCGCGGCCGCTGATCGTAGTCCAGGCACACCTGCTCGTAGAGCGCCTGCCACGTTTCGTAGGCGGCGGACACCTGCTCGTCCTTCGCCAGCTCCTCCACGATGGCATCCACGATGGTCTTGACCCTTGGCGGCAGGTAGCCGTAGACCTTTCGGCCCTTGATCGTCAGCAGACGATTCGCCAGTTCTGCGGTAAGCTGCTCCAGCCGTGGGTTATCCACTACGCCATGCTCCAGCTGCACGATGCACTCTACCATGGCCCTGCGGGTCTGCACCTGTAGCTCCTGCCGCGCGGTATCCTTTTGCTGGTAGATGTGCATCCGATCCGCGTGGTAGATCCGCCTGGCGAAGACGGATTTCATTTCCCGGATACCCTCTTTGGTGAGGTAGCCCTCCTTTGAATCTGCGGAGAAGATGATTATGTGGATATGCACCTGATTCGGCTTTCGGTGGAAGGCGGCATACCAGCGCAGGTTGTTCGGCTGGATCTTATATGCCGCGGCGATGTCACAGACGGAGGCATTCACCAGAGCCTGCCAGTTTTCCGCGTTGTCATAGCCCAGCCGCTCTGCGTCCTCACGGCGCAGCGCCACCACCGGTGTCCATACATTTCCGGTGTGCTCCGCCACCTCCCGTACCGCCTGCGCGAGATTTCTCACCTTGCCATGAGCGTCCCACAGACCATGCTCGCCGTCCTTTTGAACACCGGGACGGTGGGAGATGTAGTCGATGAAATTTTCCTTTTGATCCAGCGCCTCCATGTAGTCTTCCTGCACCTGCTGGATGAATGCGGAGGCATTGCCTTGGGTGGGATGATCCAGATACTCCTCATACTCAATGAGCTCCCAGCAGGAGGGGAAGGACTTCAGCAGCCGTGCGATGAATTCCTGCTGCTTTTTTGTGGCGGGGAGTGTACTGCGCTCATCCGCCAGCAGCTCCACGCCGGGACGGGTGGCGACGTAGCGGGTGCGCTGCGCCAGCTTCGCGGCATTCTGTCCGCCCTTGAGGTAGGGCGAGATCAGTACGATCCGGGCCATGCGTCATCCGGCTCTATGCGCCGCTGGCTCCGCACCGCGCTTTCAAAACTCACCTGACCATTGGTGCGCTTCACCTCATCCACCGCGTAGGCCCGCAGCTCCCGCGTGTGGATGGGATCGGTACGGAAGTGCGCGGCGATGGTGTGGCAGAGCATATTCAGCTCCACCGCGCACTTGAAGAGGATCGTCCGCAGACGGTTGTTGTTGTCGTCCAGCGTACCCTGAATGGCGGTGAGGATGGCTTGGGAGATGTAGGCGGTGTTGTCCTCTGTGCCGAGATAGCCCATGTAGAACCGCAGGGCCTTTTCTACGAATTCATTGCGGCTGCGGCAGTTATCAGCTTTCAGCCAGCTGTCCATGCGGTCGATCATGTCGGGCGGGAGCCAGAATGTCGTTTTCTTTTTCACTTTTTCTTCCATCGGTGTTCTCCTTTCCTTGCCGTCGGTCAAAAGGGGCGCGAGTGCCGGAAACACCGTGCCTTTTTGGAAACCAGACTGCGGTTTTTCTGAAATGTGCTGAAATAGACTGCGCTTTGGAAAGCGCGAAAAAGCCCCGCACTGCGGGGCTTTGTGGGCGGGCCGCGGGCGCTTGCGACTGCGGCCCTTTATCTTGTTCCACTATCGAACGGGTAAATAAGGGGCAAAAACCTCTGGAACAGGGCATGGTCGGGAGGAAAAACACCATCACCAAAGGCTCATTTCTCCATCGTCGAAGCCGTATCCACACGGATTTTTCGCACATCGCCCACAAACGCCGCAACACTCGCTTCAATGGGCTTTGGCGGGTACACACTCCACCCCAGCCCTTAAACGCGCACACAGCGGCACACAGGGCGAACGGTGCGGGGAAACGGGGAGCCGCCCTGCGCGGCACATTTGAAAGCACAAAAATCTGCGCAAAACGCTTTCAAATTCGGGACGGAGAAAAACCGCGGGAGCAGAATAACAGCCGCCAAACTGCGGCTGCCCGCCAAGGGCGGGTTGACGCAGTTCGGCGGCGCCGCGGGCCCGCAGGCACGCGCAGCCTGGACGCTGTTGTTTCCGCAGCCGTGAGTGCTTCAGCCTTGCTGTGCCTGCGTTTGTACCTACAGCTTCATCACCGGCCCCTGCTGCTGTTCCGGTTCCTCGCGGAATTGCTGCGCGTAGTCGTGGAGACTCATGCCGGTCTGCTGTTGACAGTATTCCCCCATCTTGCGCAGCAGGACATCCTGCTCTGCGGCGTTGAGCTGATAGCTCCAGCTCTCCTCGGAGCCGTCACCCTTGCAGAGCGTCAGCTCCAGTGTGTCGCAGGGTCTATCCTCCGCGATGTCGTAGTTGGCATAGATGTTGAGCCAGTCATCGTTTTTGTCCGTGAGGACGAATGTACCGAAGGCAGCATCTACATCGAACTCCGTCTGTACATAAAAATTGAGCTTGCCGTCCGATTCGATGATCTCATCACCGAAAGAGAAATTTCGTGCGGAAAGATGTCCCACCGAGGTGATCTCTTTACCGCTCAGATGATCCAGCAGCTTGCGCCACTTATCATCGCTCGACGCGAATTGCGACTGTGTGGCATGGTACACCGCCACGGATACATCCCGCATCGCCCAGGTCTGCCAACCGTCCATGATGTGAACGGCGGAGAACTCCCGCTTGTCGAAGTTGAGATCAAACACGCCGCGCACCTTGCCGGTGTTCTCCATGCGAAGGGCGGTGAGCGCGTTGTACTCCTCCGCCGTGATGGGTCGCCCGTCCGCAAACAGCTTGATGAACAGATCCGGCACAGTGCCTTTCTCTGCGGTGACATAGCCGCGCAGCTTTTCCGAGGCATCCAGCAGCTCCTCACCGGGCGTGGTCTTGAAGTACCACTCCTGTCCGTTTTCTACCACATGGTAGGCGGCGTAGGTGCGGGCCGCTTCTTCCTCCGTGCGCCGCGCGGCATCCTCTGCGTAGATCTCGGCACTGATGCGTTTATACTCACGTTCTGGAAGCTGGTTGCAAATTTCATCCAGCACATCTTCCATGTGCTCCTGCAGCGTCTGACCGTTGAGGCGCTTTTCGATAGCGGTCAACCAGCGCCGGTCGATCCACAGCACGATTTTTTCCTGCTGTGCCATCTCAACCACCAGCCCTTTCGCCGACAGGCTGCGCCAACGCGGAGGGAGGCTCCTCCCGCGGCTGCGGCTTTGCCGGTCTTGACGGACGGCGGGGACGAGCAGCGGGCGCCGCACGGCTGTCCAGATACTCCCTCACCGGCTCCGGCACCTCGGATTCGTAGAGACATTTGAGCAGTTCCTCCAGTTGCGCCTGCACGCTGGTGTTTTTCTTTTTGAGCGAAAATTCGAGAGCGGCAAGCTGCTCGCTCTCGAATGTGATCGTAACATTTTCTTTTTTCATAGTCGGCATATTCCTCCGTTCCTATTTCATCCACATCGTCTGTTCTTGCACCGTCTGCTCACAGATTTCAAACAGCGTATGAGAGAATTCTTCCTCCTGTCCCACCTCCTGCGCCGAGGCCCATGCGCTGCGCACCACCTCCAGCGGGTCATCCATAGCCGCCAGCACTTTCAACTGTTCACGGTCTAAACGCATGGTCAGCAAGGCATTATAGCAAAAACGATTCGCCTCGATCTCTCCGGCGTTAGCGATGAGCTGTCCCTGCGTCATGCGGTGGAGAGAATCTGTGTATTCTCTCTGCTCGCGCTCGACGTGTTCAAACAGGAGCTCCCGCAGTTCCGATGTGGTCTGCACCGGATTTCCCTGCACGATCCCATCCGTAAGAAACAGTGCCACATCGATGACCTCCGCGCTGCGGAACGTCATATCGCCGCGGTAGCCGATTTTCAGCATGGAGAATTCTTTTGCTGCCTGCATCAGTTCTCTGGAACTGCCGGGAGGGATCTCCTGATTCCAGCGGTACCAGTTATCTTCATAGCCACGAGGGGTGAGTTTGAGCAGCACATAGTCCTCCGGCACGAATTTGGGATAGCGGCAGAGCTGACCGCCTACGGCGTAATAGGGCTTGCCCTCACAGAGAACCGTCTGCCCCATATACGCTTTCATTTTGTCGAGGCTCTCACAGAACCAACATTCGGTATCGTTGAAGCGGCGGATCACACCGTCGTCCAGAATGCTGTCAAGATTGCCTTTTTGCGTCAAATGATAGACCGTGGACGGTCTGGGGACTTTTTGGTATGCCATGTTATTCGACCTCCTCGTAGTAGTCGCGGAGCTGGAAGCCCAGCGCCTCCATATCGACGTGATCCATGCCGAGCCCGTGACGCAGGATGTCATAGAGATTCCCAGCGTCATAGCGGCTGCTGAGAAAATCCACGAGCTTCGCAACCAGCTCCTGCTCACGCTCCGGCGCGATCGGTCTTATTGCAGTATTCATAATTAGTTTTCCTTTCAGCCTTTCGGCAGATATGCCCTCGGATTCGTTCGTTCCCCGTTGACGCGCACCTCGAAGTGGAGGTGCAGCCCAGTGGAGCGCCCGGTGCTGCCGGAGAGGGCGATGATGTCTCCCGCCTGCACGGTTTGTCCCACTCTCGCCAGAAGCTGAGAGCAGTGGCCGTACAGCGTGGTGAGTCCGTTGCCGTGGTCGATCATCGCATAGGTTTCGATGTGTTCGTCAGTAATGAGCATATCAGGTCATTTTCTTTTCCCGTCTAAGCGCCTCCAACAGCTTTGGATGGACAACCAGGACATACCAGCAGCCCTGCTCATCCTTTCTCATATCAATGACTACCATTTCAAGCAAGCCTGCTGTCTTAATCGGTTCCGAATCTCCGGAATAGTCCAGAAGTACAGTGTATTCTTCACCGCGCAGAGCCTTTTCAGCTTCATCGGAGGCAAGCTTTAAAATACCTTGCGGCATCAGAAGCATGAAGCAATTGTTTGGACAGGATTCCAGCATCTGCTTCACGGTTTCTGGCTGTTCATCATCGATCAGATACCCATTTCCCTTCTGCTTGTACAGTTCCGCAAGCAATCGGAAAAAAGCATTACCTTCTCCGGCATTCTGCTGCTCCATCCACACTTCAGAAATCATTCCCAGCGGCTTTTCCACCTGCAGCAAAAATAGAACGTTTCTTCTTGTCAGTTTTTTCCTCTCCGCCATTAGTCTTCTGCGGCACACCTGCATGGCGGAGATCTCCGCTGCGGACTGGATCAGTTCGTCACGTTCCAGATGATCCAGCCCGCGCATATAGGCAGCCATTTCCACCTCGGTTCGCTCAGATAACAGGCCCCACAGTTCACTGGAGGTCAGTTCCTTGTGGCTGACGATTTCGCCGGCAAGGAATTTTGGCACATCAATCACTTCCGCATTTTGAAATGCCATATCACCGCGATATCCAATACTCAGTGGGAAGAATTCTCTTTCTGCCTGCATCATTTCATCAGAACTGCTTGAAGACTGTTCCTGAGTCCGGCGATACCAGGCATTTTCCTGCCGGACGGGAGCAAGCTTGAGAAGAATGTATGCTTCCGGGTTAAAGTTGGAGTAATGGCAGAGTTGCCCATCTGCGGTGCGATACGGTTTACCCTTACACATCACGGTCTGCTCCATGTACGCTTTCATTTTTTCGAGGCTCTCACAGAACCAGCATTCCGTATCGTTGAAGCGGCGAATCACGCCGTCGTCCAGAATGCTGTCGAGATTGCCTTTTTGCGTCAAATGATAGACCGTGGACGGTCTGGGGACTTTTTGGTATGCCATGTTATTCAACCTCCTCGTAGTAATCGCGGAGCTGGAAGCCCAGCGCCTCCATGTCGCCGTGATCCATGCCGAGCCCGTGACGCAGGATGTCATAGAGATTCCCAGCGTCGTAGCGGCTGCTGAGAAAATCCACGAGCTTCGCAACCAACTCCTGCTCACGCTCCGGCGCGATCGGTCTTATTGCAGTATTCATAATTAGTTTTTCCTTTCAGCCTTTCGGCAGATATGCCCTGGGATTCGTCCGTTCCCCGTTGACGCGCACCTCGAAATGGAGATGCGGACCGGTGGAGCGCCCGGTGCTGCCGGAGAGGGCGATGATGTCTCCCGCCTGCACGGTTTGTCCCACTCTCGCCAGAAGCTGAGAGCAGTGGCCGTACAGCGTGGTGAGTCCGTTGCCGTGGTCGATGCACACGTAGTAGCCATAGCCTCCGGCGTTGTACTTGGAGACTGTTACCGTCCCGCCCAGCGCCGCGCGGATGGGCGTACCGGTGGGGACAGCCAAGTCCATGCCGGTGTGCCCCTTGCGCTTCCCGGTGATGGGATCGATGCGGTTGCCGAATTCAGAGGTGACACGGCTTTCCCATCCTGAACCGATGGGCGAACAGAAACCGTCCGCGCCGATAAACGGCACATCCGCGCTGGGTATCCAGCCCTCTGAACCTCCGGCAACGCCATAGCGCACCAGATTGTACACACTGTCGGCGTTGGACTTCTGCTCCGCAGATATTTCCAAGTGAAACAGGGTTTCAAGATTGCCATACACGGTGGCTATGTCTGCAACGGGAATCGCCACGGTGTAGCTCTCCTCGGTTTCCGTCCCATCCTCGGCGGTGACGGTGCGGGTGCGTTCCTCGTAGGTCACAAAGCAGTCCACGAACTGTCGGTGCGCTCGGCGGCTGGGGGTGTCCTCTCCAAAGAAAATGGCATAGAAAACAGCCTTGACGCGGATACCGTCAAGGCTGTCGCTGTTCTCCGTCATGTCATTGACGGCATCAATGGCGCTGTCCAGCAGTGTGAAGCTGCGGCGCATATCTTCGATGTAGGCGACATATTCCGTGGGTGTTTTGCCCGGAATGTTGCCGCCGTTGAAGCAGAGCAGAACAGCGGAATTGTTATGCTCTGCGCTGCCGGAGAGCAGAGAGCAGATCAGCGCCAGCGTCAGGATCAACGGTGAACAGATCGCCGCCACGATCCAGCCCAGCTTTCGCCGGGTGTCCTCATCCGAGAGAGCGGCAGCGGCGATCTTCGCCAGTGCAGCGACGGGTACTGCCATTACCGTCCACCTGCCGTTCCGAAGAGAGCCTGCTTGTACTCTGGGGCCTGCACCTGCAAGAGATACCGCTCATTGCCGCACTTGTAGAGGCAGGAGCCGCGCTGCGGGTCCCGGATCAGGGCATACTCAGATTCCTCTAATTGGAGGTTATTCATGAAGAATTTCTTGTCCACGTTGCCGCCGTTAAAGATAAATTGATGGACGGGGATGGAAAAGAGGGGGCGTGTCAGCTCCCGTATCCCCGGCTGGGTGAAGTCCTCCAGATTTTGGCTGGCAAGGAACAGGGCGGATTCCTTTTTTCGTACTCTTTTAAGCGCGTTGCGGATGTAGGTGATGACAGTGGGATCGGACAGCCACAGGTACAGCTCATCGATAGCCGCTACGGAATTGCCCAGCGTCAAGAGCTGATCTGACATATAGGACAACAGACTGAACAGCAAGGTGTTCCGAAGATTTTCCGCCATGTTATCTAATCCCTTAACGCAGAATACCAGGAATTTGGAGCTTGTAATGTTGGTATGCCCGTTGAAAAACCGGGCGTCCGCGCCGCGGCACATGGAATGGAGCCCCAGCAGCAGATCCCGCAGCATCTCCCGCGGGTAGAGGCTGTCTGCGGCCTCGTAATGGTCGTAGCTTTCCTGAATGGCATCGTAGAGGTCGGAGAGGATGGGGTAATCGGTTGGCTGCATTCCGGCAAAGTCCGTGCGGTCGGTGATGTTCCACTTTTGATAGAGCCGCTCTACCATCAGCTCCAGCGTGTCGATGTGGGGCGTGTCAAAGCCCTTGTAGACGCGGAACACATCCCGCAGGAAGGAGATGTGCTGAGAGAGCAGCGTCCCCCGGAAAGCGTCCGGCGCGTCCGGGTCTTCCGGCCCGCTGCCATCGTCCCAGCAGCGCGGCTCCAGCAGGTTGATGCGGTACTGCCCGCTTAAGTAGTCCAGAAAGCAGCCGCCCAGGGCGCGGCACTCGTCCTCCATCTCGTGCTCGGAGTCCAATGAAATGACGCTTTTGCCCGCCTCCCGCACATTGCAGAGCAGGAGCTTCAGAAGATAACTCTTGCCCTGTCCGGTGTTGCCGAGGATGAGGGCGCTGGCGTTGGTCTTGTCAGAAGCACGGCGGTCGAAGTCCACGATGATGTTGGAGCCGAAGCGGTCCCGGCCAATGAAGAAGCCCTTGGGATCGGTTTTGCCGGAATAGTTCATGGGGTACAGATTGGCAACGCTCCTGGCAGGCAGAACACGCTCCGCAAAATTGGCAAGCTGGCTGCCGCCCGCGGGGTTGGCGGAGAGAAAGCCCTCCCGCTGGCGCAGGAGCAGCGGATCGGCGCCCATGCGGGAGCGGACCAACTGTGCGGATACCGTGTCCCGCGCCGCGCGCAGCTTTTCCGTATCCGTGGCGGCAATGTCCAGATACACGCCGCAGTGGATGAGCGGCTCCTTTTCCTGCCGCTGCTTTGCCAGCAGCTCCGCCATATCCCGCAGGTTGGCCTCCGCCGTGACGCTCTGCTTGTAATCATTGGTATTGCTCCGCTCCATGCGGCTTTTGTTGGTGGCGGCATGAAGGATGGCGTCCTCCTCGGCAGGCGTGACCTGCCGCGCCGTCAAGCGCAGGTTGACGCCGCCCATATCGCCAAGGCCCCGCAGCAACGCCAGCTCATCCGTCATGGGCGGGTAGCTTTTCAGCGCCATCGCCGTGTGATACCGGCTGCCGAGGATGAAGTGATCTGTGTTGAACTTCACCGCCGCAGGCGCGATCATATCCAGAAAGTCCTTCGGACGCGGGGCCTGCTCCGGCATCTTCTTTTTCTTCTTCTGTTTCTTTTTAGCCATGTACATACTCCTCTCCATCGAAATCACGGAATACCTCCGTGGTGAGATCCTGCCGGTAGTAGATCGCCAGCAGGCGCTTCACATCCTGTTCCTCCGCCAGACGCACACGGAGCCCGTGGTCGCAGATGGCTTTCTCCAACTGCCGCAGCGCGCTTTCATCCGCACCGGCTTTTTCATCCAGCGGGAGCACCAGCACAAATTCGCGGGAGGAGGCGGATGAGAATTGAATGGCGTCCAAATGGGCCATGTCCCGTTCCAGCAGCTCCCGCACGGCAGGTTCCGTTTCCTCCTCCAGTCGCCGCAGGTAATACTCCTTGTTCCGCTGGAAGGATTCGCGGGAGTCCAGCGCCAAAATCTCCAGCGAGGGCTGTGTGCTGAGAAGCATGGTGAGGGAGCGGACGCGGCCCCGGATGACCTCCGGGGACAGGACGGAGAGGTTGTCCGGCTGGATCAGGAAGAAGACCCGCTCTCCGGAATCTGTCACGATGCCGTGGGGCGTCACACGGACGATGCCCATGAGCTGCCGGGTCGACTGCCGCTGGCGCAGTTCCTTTTTCTGTTTCCGATTCATAGATCCTGCCTCCATTCGTAATATTGTTGGCATAGAAAGAGAAAGCGGGCGGCACGGCGCAGGAAATCCAGAATGCTGGAGCCATCCACCTGAATGGTGAGGAAGGCATACAGCACCGTGACCACCAGCAGTCCCATGCCGAGGCCCTGTGTCAGCGCCAGCACAGAGAGCAAAGCGCCGATGCCGATGACGCCGATGTCCCGCAGCAGCCAGAGCCACAGCATGGGCTTGGCTTTCAGGTTTTCGGGGTAAATAAACATTTTGTTCCTCCAAAGCAAAACCGCTGCCGAGAATCTCAGCAGCGGTTCGCGCGATGTATTTCTTATCCTTTGGCGGCACCGGTGTCCTCCGCCAGCGCCTGCCGGATACAGTCCAGGAAGAAGGCGTTCTGCTTGATGCCATTTCGCTTGAGGTATGCCTTGAGCTGCTCAAACAGCTCGGTGGGCACCTGAAACGCCACCGTCCTCACATTGTCCTTGTCCATCTTCACATTTTCCTCCATTTCATAAAATTTGGTGATGAGCGCGGTCATGTACCGGCTCAGTGTCTCGCCGGATTCCGCCTGCCGCTGCCGTACTTTGGTATGCAGTTCCAAGGGAATTTCAGCGCAGAGGTTGCGCGTTTTTTCTGCCATGTCAGTTCCTCCGATCTTTTTAATGGTAAAGCCAAGATACCCGAAAGTAAGTGTGAAAGCTATTACCAAAGCCAACTAAAACTCCCATTCCAAATCAAGCGTAATGACCATAGCCACCCGTTGCATGAGGTATTCCACGCAGGGGATGGCAACGCTGTTGCCGAGGGCTTTATAGCGTGCGGAGTCCGAAGCGCCGGGAACATCGGTCCAACCGTCCGGGTAGCCCTGGAGCCGTTCGCACTCCAGCGGTGTGAGGCGGCGAATGAGATTCCGGAAGTCCGCATCCCATGTAGAGGGCGGCTGGCAGACAAGGTCTGTAGCGTCCTTGTGCTGCCGCGCGCTCTCCGTGGAGGCGATCTCATCATCCCTGAACTGATCTACCCTCTGGCGGGCATAGACGCTGTGGCGATCCGAGGTGGTCAGGGTATAGGAAATATCCCGCTGCCAGCCGAAGCCGTTGCCGCCGTTTTGCGGCTGCCGGTCAATGGCGTTGCCTGCAATGCAGATGACCTCCTCCGGCACCTGTTGAACAAGCGAGGTGTTCAAACCGCCCGTACCCATTCTGGCTGAAAGCGTTGGTGCTACCTTATGGGGGCCTGTATAGCGGCTGTCTATTCCATAGTTTTCATACAGTAAAGGCTTTCCCGGACGCAGCACTAAAGGCTGGTGTCCATGCTCCTGTGCCCGCAGGGTTCCGGTGACGTTCTCACTGCACTCCATGATCTGCCCACCTTGATCATTGATACAGAGGATGCTGGGCATACAGTTCCCGCTGGGGCTGCCTTTCAGGGTAGGCGATACGCCTTCCTGATATCCGATGGTTCCGGCGCTTGCACCTGCTCCGGCAGAAAATCCAGCGACAAAGGTTTGCTGTTTCATCCCCGGCTGAGCCTGCAGCGCACCTGCCACATCGTGCAGATCCCGCACCTCATCCCGCTGATTGGCGGCAAAAGCCATCCGCTTTTGCAAGTCGTTCTGATTGATGCTGGGATTTGTGATAAAGGTCTGCATTTGAAGGTTCTGCGTCGCCATCAGAGCGCCGGACACACCGTCCAGGTCAATGCCTTCATTGCGCTGATTGATATGGTAGGCTTTCGCTTCGCCGGATATGGGCGCGGGCGGGTCAAGCCCTGCCTGCATACGCAAAGCTGCTTCCAATAAGGGTGGCAGCGATTTGCCGCGGCAGGCTGCGCGGCGCAGAATACCCAGGCACGCTGTCTGGGATAGCGAGTATCGGGATGGCGCTGTAGCCTGCAAAATCTGCCACAAGGAACACTCGACGGCGTCTTTGGGGCACTCCGAAGTGTTGGGCGTCCCAAACGATCCAAGCCACGGAGGATCGTACTCCCAATATGCCCCCAGCATATTCCCAGCGCCCGGCCTCAGGTCTAACAGCATGAAGGTATGGTTCTTCAACTTGGAGGAACGCTTCGAGGACTTTTTGAAAATCCGCCCCAGGCTTTTTTTGACCCGTTTCAGCGTCCCGCCCACTTGAGAGAGCGCCGACGACATTTTCCCAAATCCCGAATCTCGGCCGAATATGGATTCCTGTCCTTCCAGATTTTCTGTCTGCATCTCGCATCTCCTGAATGATTCGTATTTGTTCCATAAAGAGGCCGGAACGCGCACCAGTCAAACCGGCGCGCATTCCGGCCACGCTGAGTCCTGGCACGGGCTGCCCCCGCAGATGATGTCTACAGGCGGCAGATACGCACCGTTCAGTTTTATGATGTCTCCCATCTGCTCCATGCGTGGGAAACGTATTTTTGATACCAGTATGGGGAACGGTTCAATCTCGCTGGCCCAGATCGGCTCGATACCGCACCGCACCGAAGCCAGAGGAAAGCCGGAGATGCCATCGAACAGGCTCCCCATCGTAAGTTTCCTCGTTGACTGTGTCATATCATACACACCCTTTTTCATTTGATTGCCGCGGCGATGGTCCTCGTCACATTCACCGCGGACTGTGCCGTATAAACGGCGCTCGTAATATTGGCCTTTGTTGTGGTGTCCAGACCGAAGCTGCCGGCGATGCGGGGAACTTCGCCTGCGGAGAGCATGAGTCCAACGCCCATGAGCGCGTGGTCCTTAAACACCATGAGTCCCGCAATCAAGATGGTGGACTGGAGGAAGGCAGTCAGGCACAAGCCGATGACCTGCCGCATCCAGCCCATAAAGCCGTCCAGATAGCCCCGTGGGACACTGAACATATAAAGGCTGCCCACCGCGATCTGGATGAGCAGGATGCCGCCTCTCTTCAAGTTGGCAAAAAACACCTTCAGCACCGCATAGCCCATAAGGATCACGCAAAAGAGAAGCATAATGGGGCTGGTGATGATGCCGAGGCCAAAGTGGGAACTGTTCACTACATCGGCAAGGGTCTGGATCTCGCTGAGTTCGGTGATGATGTCCTGTCCCACCTCACCAATGCTCCGACCGTAGCCGGTGAGGCCCGCAGAAAAGGTTCCCTGCAGCGATACCGATAAGGCATAGAGGCGGACGGGGACAACGGTGAAGAGACTCACCGCCAAAAAGCCCTTGATGATATTCATCCCGCACTGCTGGAGATTTCCTCTGCCGGTGGAGTATTCGATGCCGCATTCAAAGGCGCAGACCACCACGCTGACGGCGAACAGCGCCCACGCAAGGCGGGAGAAAAAGAGAATAATGGCGCTGACCCATTCCAGTTCAAAAAGTTCCACGCCCATATTGCCCATGAGGGCAAAGAAATTGCCGAGAAAGCCCACAATCTGCCCGTAGATCCAATCCACCAACTGATCCAGAACCGTCGCGGCAACAAAGTCCCAAATAAATATCTTCGCTCACCTCCTCGAAATGCAGAAAGCCGCCGCCCAGATGGGCGACGGCCTCGCACAGTCTGTTTCATCTTGTGCTGCTTAGATCCCAATGATATTCCAGATGTATTTTGGCGCAATCAAGCTGAAAATCAGGCAGGCAAAGAGGATGGCGGGGCCGGTCCACTCAAACTGTCCTCTCTGGCGATAATCAAAGTACGCGCCGCCAAGTTTCACAAAGAATGCGATGGCGAGGATCATATCCAATGCAGGGAACACCACCTTCTCCACCACGCTCTTGATCTGCTTGGCCGCCTCCGTCCACGTCTGCTCCACCGCTCCCGCCACATCCCCGCCCGCAGCGAGCGCCGAGGTGCAGCAGAGGGTGGTCAGAAGCAGAAGCGTCAATGACAGAATAATCATTTTTCTGTATTTCAAGAAATCTCAACCTCCTTAAAATGGGGATGCCGCCCCTTGCGGAGCGGCATCCGTTGTTAGTCCTTAATAACCGGTGCGAGGCAGGGGCTTGCTGGGGGCATAGACACGGGTGACCCAGCGGGAGGTCGCCATGATCCACTGCCCGTTGTAGACGCCGCCTGCATCCGACGTGTTGACAAACTGCGTGCCGCCGGTGAGCTTTGAAAGCACCTTGCAGTCTACGCGGGGCGCCTCCACCTGACGGAAGTTTGAAGGTACGATGCCGAACGCCGCCATAAACTCCGTCACATACTCATTGGAGGCAAGCCCCAGCGCCGCGGGCGAAGCATCCAAGACATAGTTTTTGGATGTACTCAGATTATCCGCCAGCGTGCGCCAGGTATCCCCACTGAGATTGGTTCGGTAGACGATCTTATAGTTGCCGGGGGTATTCCACGTGCCGGTGTAGATCTTTTCAAGGCGCACCGCCTCGACGGGCAGGGTATCGCGCCAGTAGAACGACTCCAGCGCCGTGGTAGAGTTGTTGGCAATACCGGTAAAGTTGTAGCGGACAAGCTGCCCCGGCATGACCTCTACGTAGCCGGTTTTCTTGATCGACACATTCGT
Organism: Lawsonibacter sp. LCP25S3_E2; assembly: GCF_052117285.1. Taxonomy (NCBI): domain Bacteria; kingdom Bacillati; phylum Bacillota; class Clostridia; order Eubacteriales; family Oscillospiraceae; genus Lawsonibacter; species Lawsonibacter sp. LCP25S3_E2. Next base: position 11,443 of record NZ_JBQKJL010000024.1, on the reverse strand, counting down.
GTACAGGCTCTTATTGGTCATGCTCGCCTTAACGATCTGACCGGCGTGTTCGATCTCCACCTCAATGGGCGTCTTATCCAGCCCGTAAAACTCCGCCGCCTTGGATTCTACGATTTTGTACCGCGCCAGAGGCAGAGGCTTACTGACCGCGAGCCCGTTTTTATCCGTCTTAATGGTATCCACCAGACGGTTGGTGCGGGCATTGTAAACTTCGAAGACGGTGTTGGGGATCGGCGATCCGGCGGGCCAACCATTCATGGAATTATAGTCTGCCGAGGTCTTGACGATCTGAATCTGACCGGTGATGGGGGTATTCTTCCATTCGATTTCCGTGGTTTCGCCGGACTTTACGTACACGGTCTTTTTCTGCGTGTCGGGGATATAGCCCTCGTTTTCCAATTCACGCAGATAAAAACGGCCAGCGGTCAGGTTTTCAAAACGGACATAACCGCGGTCATCGCTTGTTTCCTGTGAAATGGGATTATTTCCGCTGTCGTAGAGAATGAAGGATACACCGTAGATGCCCTCGCCGGTGGCCGAATCGACCTTGTGGATCAGGATACCGGAGATGGCTTTGTTGGTCACCGTTTTGGTCGTGGTTCTACCATTCTCCACGGCGAAATAGATGGGGGTATTGTCCAGCTGGAAGCCCTTGCCTGCCTCGGTTTCCACGGCATAGTAGCTGCCGCTTTCCAGCGGCACATACACGCGACCGTCCGTTCCGGTGGTGACGGTGTCCACCAGACCGCCATCGCTGACACGACGGATCTCGAAGGTGGTGTTGGGGATACGCTGGGTTTTGTCCGCCGCATTCACTTTCACCAGCTCCAGCCCACCGATGGGAGCATTATAAAAATAGAGGGACTGCGTGTCGTTGGGGTTGACCACCACGGTCTGCGTGCGGGTGTTCTCGTCGATGGTGTAACCGGAGATAGATTTTTCCTCTGTTACCACCAGTGTGCCGGTGACGCCCTTGAGAATGATCTGCCCGTTTTCGTCGGTATAGTACAGACCGTTGGAGCTGATTTTTCCGTTTTCGTCGGGGACAAACTCGCCGGTAGCCGTAGTGATCTTGAAGGTAACGCCCTCCAGCGGCGTCTTGCGGTCCAGAGAGGACAGCTTGTTGATGATGAGCGCGCCCTGTCGCTCATTCCAGAAGGTCATGCGCTGGGGAGACTGGCTCTGGTCGATCTTGATGCTTTGCGGCGTCCCGTCCAGCACGAAACCGTCCACAGATTTGACCTCTTTTGCGGTAACAGTCATGCCGTCGGTCAGACCCTCAATGACGATCTGGCCTGCAGCGTCGGTGGTATAGTAGCCGTTGTTGGGGCCGACTACCGCGCCGGAGGAGTCCGTCACAAGGAACTGTACTCCGGCAAGCGGTTCATTTTTCGTGCCGGAAATGTATTTCTGGAGAATCAACGTTGTGGTGAGTTTGTTGTAAAAGGTCAGCGTCTGCGTGTCGTTGGGATTGACTACCACCGTCTGTGTGCGGGTCGCTTCATCAATGGTGAAGCCCGGAATCGTCTTGGTTTCCGTTGCTACCACGGTGCCGACGACGCCGGAAATGCGGATCTCACCGGATTTATTGGTGTAATAAATGCCGTTGCTGGACAGTTCGCCGTTGGCGTCCGGGACGAAGCTGCCGTCTGCATAGGTGATCTTAAACTCTACGCCCTCCAGCGGCTCCCCTTTGGGGCCGGAGCTGACCTTGCGGATGATGAGATTACCGGCAGGCTGGTTCAGAAACTGCAAATGCGCCGTTTCGCCGCTCTTGATGAGCGCGTGCTGGGGGCTGTCATCCAACAGGTAGCCCGTTTTTGCCCGGACTTCACGGGCAATGACCGTCATGCCGGGTTCCAGACCATCCACCAGAATTTCGCCCGCGGCATTGGTGGTGAAGCGGCCGTTGTCGTTGCCGAGATAATTGCCGCTGCTGTCGGTCAACAGGAACTCTACGCCGGAGAGCGGTTCATGCTTGCTGTCATCGCTCAGCTTTGTAATGAGCAGGCTGCCCAGTGGGGCATTGCCGAAGCGGAGCGTCACCACATCCTGATCCTCGCCGGAGATCCACACGGTCTGGGGTTCGCGGTCGATGATGTGATTTCCATCGCTCTCAATCTCCTGGCAGATGTAAGTGCCGCGTTTGAGGTTTGTCACGGTGAACGCTCCGTTGGGTCCGGTCACATAGGTCCCGATGACTGTGCCGCCAGAGCCGCTGGTATTGCCGCTGAGATAACGCAGTTCAAAGCGGCAGCCCTCCAGTCCTTTTCCGGTTTTGGCGTCATATTTGTACACGACGAGGGCACTGTGAGGAACATTGTCCACGGTCACGGTCTTAGAGGTATTGGCTTCCAGATAGAACTCGGTGACCCCGCTGCCCTGAATGCCGAAGCCCTTGGGAGCGGACTCCTCCACCAGCTTGTACCAGCCACGGTTTACGTCGGTGAGCGTGATTTTACCATCGGAGGCCGTTGTGAATACACCGAGGTCGTTGATCTCGCCGGTGGTGGTATTGTCCGAGCCGTAATAGATATGGAATTTGGCATTGGAGAGAGGATCACCGGTGACGCTGTTTCGCTTTAGGATCGTCAGGGAGGGTTTGACCGCGTTGAAGAAGGTCACCGTTCTGGTGCAGCCTGCTTCCAGATAGACCTCCTGGGGGATCTCAGAGAGAATGACATGGGAAGGCACATTTTTCTCCGTGACCTTGTAGCTGCCCACAGGGATATTCGCCAAGAAGATGCGCCCTGCGCTGTCTGTGGTGGCGCTGGTGGAGTAGCTGCCGTCGATCTGTTCAATGAGATAAGTGACGCCCTCGATAGGCTCTCCGGTGGCAATATTTTTCTTCAAAATTTCGAGTCCCGGCTTTTCATAGTCAACGAAGATGACTTCGGAGGTCTTGCCGGGGCGCAGCGCCACGGTCTGCTCCGTATTGCTCACGATGTACGGCTCTGGTACGGATTCCTCGCGCACGACATAGACACCGGCAGGAATGGCCGAGAGCGTTGCGGAACCGTCCGAGCCAGTCGTGATGGATGTAGAATAGCTGCCGGTCACGGATTTGATGGACAGCACCGTGCCGGGGATCGGCGCACCGGTCTGCGCATCGGTCTTGATGATCTTCATGCTGGGCAGTTCATAGTTTGTAGCGGTGACGGTATACTGCTTGTCTCCATCGGTCGTATCCACATAGACGCTGATAGGGGTGGAGTCTGCACAGTACCCTGCCGGCGCTTCGGTTTCCACGAAGGACCACAATCCTTCGGTGACGTCCTTTACCTCGATCATACCGCCGTTTTTGGTCACATCGCTGCCGACGATCTGCCCGTCGCGGTAAATCAGGAAGCGGGCGCCATCCAGCCCGCGGGTAGTACCAGCTGCGACCTTTTTCAGCGTGATGTCCGCATCTCCCGCGGGAGGCGTGGGCTTATCCGGCTCAGGCGCGTCATTTACCACCAGCTTGCGGGGCGCATAGTAATTGAAGAAGCTCTGACGGCCCTTGACGCTGGACTTTGCATAGACCGCCCATTTTGCAGCTTCATCTTCTACCACAGAGGCGATGATACCCTTGGCGGCGTAATCTGCAATCAGCTTCTGGAATTCCGCATCCTCCTTGGCCTTTTCTTTCAACATCCAATCGATGTAGCCAAGATAGGTTTCATAGGTATCGGCGTTTGCGTAGCCGCCGCCATCGATGTCGCCGTCTCCCTCGCCCTTGAAGGTCTGATGATCCCACACATAGGTCTGTGCGGCCATAAACAGGCTGCCGGGAACATCTCCCTTATAATTCACAATGAACGTCATCATCCATTTGAAGTTTTCAAGCTGCTGGGCGTCCAGCTCCCCCATGCCGCTCTGCGCCAGCGCTGTTTTCAGGACGGTGTCCGCGTCTGCACCGGTGGCGGAGGTATAGGTGTAGCTATTCAAAAAGCTGGCAGTGCCCCAGCGGTAGCCATAGCCGCGATCCAGGCAGTAGAGCATTTTACCTGCTGCCATCGGGGGCTTATAGCTGTACGGTGTCCCGTCATGGAGCAGTCTCGTTGTCCAGTAGTTGGTATTGTTGGTAGGCTTGATGCCGGTTCCGGTACTGGAAGCGGCAAGCGCGGAAGTCGGAAGCAGCGTCAACAGCGTCATAATGACGAGAAGCGCCGACATGATCCTTGTTTTCCATGTTTTCAAGGTTATTTCCTCCTTATATTCAGATTTAGAAACGAAGAAGCAGACCGATTTCTCGGTCTGCTTCGGGTTGAGATGATGTGATTTTATTTGGCTGCCGGAGTGTCTACCCAGCCTACGGTATAGCCGTTCCATAGGAAGAGTTGGACGCAGTACCAGCATGCATCGCCGTTGTCATTGACTCCTTTGGCAAGTCCCACGCCAATCTCAGCGTAATTCTTTTCGAGAAGATTATCACGGTGCCCACCGGAGAGATTCCATGACCATACGGCGACCTCAGATACCGATTTACCCTGCAGAGCCCAATCCGCGATGCGGTGGATGTTTTCCCCTGCATACGGGCAGTCCGTAACGGTGGTATTTTTCCGCCCATCTGGTCTGGTGTGGGAGTAGGCTCCACTGGCAGCCATTTCTTCTGCCCGTACCTGCGCCGCCTGCATGAGTTTGGCATTGACAGTCAGCGCAGAAATTCCTTGCTCTCTGCGGAGGACATTGGTGCGGTCAACGATGTCCTGTTTCATGGCATCCACATCGGCATCATTGGTGGGGACTGTGGGTTCTGGCTGCGGAGTAGGTTTAATGACTTCGTCCTTTGCTGGTTCTTCGCCGGTGTAAGGTTTTCCGCTCTCCACCTGCACACAGCCGTTCTCGCTATCCCAATAAACTTCGAAACCAACAGCCTTGCCGATGTCCCGGAGCCGCACATAGTTGCTGCCGCCGATGGTATAGGCGGTCATGTGGGTTTCCTGTCCATCCACAAGGATGCGGTTGGTGGAAAGTGTCGCTTTCAGCGATTCCACCGCCTGCGCCGCGGGAGCACTCAGCGAAAGCCCCAGCACGAGCCCGCAGAGGACGAGCCCGGTATTCTTTAATCTGTTCATCGTTCTGCCTCCATTCTAAATGTGTATGTGGAAATCTTCCTCGCAGCTTCACCATATCACAGGCGACGGGCAGAAGTCGAACAGAACCGATCCGGCAAAACGGAGAAAAAATCAAGTTTCCACTGCGGTGACGCACCAGCGCTGGTCCCGCTGGTTGCGGACGCAGGTGTAAAGCGTGAGCATATTCTCGCCGGAGTCCGCAAGACCGCTGCGGTCTGTCTCACTGACCTTGCTGACATCCGTCACCTTGTAGGTGCGGGTGCCCAGCCTGGTGGTCAGGGTAATTTTGTCCCCGATGTCCAGCGTGTGGATCTGGCCGAAGTAGCTGTTGGCGCCCCGGTTATGGGCGGCGAGGCAGACGTTGCCGTTCCAGATGGAGGTATCCTCGAAGTGCCCGATCCCCTTGGCAAGCGTCTTGCTGTCCGTTCCCTGATAGATTCTCACGCTCAGATCCAGAGCGGGGATCTCCAGCCTGCCGAGGGAGCCGTTTTTGTAGTAGAGGTCGCCCGTCACCTCCGTGAACAGCACGGCGGGCTGATAGCCGCTGCCGCCATTCACCGTGCTGCCTGGGGTGACAACGCCGGAGGCGCTGCCGGGTGTGAAAACGCCGGAGGCGCTGCCGCCAATCACCGCGCCGGACGCGGGAATACCACCGGGGGCAAGGTTGGGCGTGAGATACTCGCCGGTATGGAGGGCGTTCATGCTCTCCGAGCCGAAGGCGGGCGGAATAAGCGCGGCGTTCTTGCTCATGTCGGCGTTTTTCATAGCGCCGCCATCCGCCGTGTGGATGACCTCAATAGATGTATCCCTGCCAAAGTCATAATCGTCCGGCGCGGCGATGCTGTACTCCAACGCATACGCCGGAGCCGCCAGAGCCGCTGTCATGCAAAGGCTCAGACAAAGGGTAATGATCTTTTTCATTCTGTATCCTCCTCATCCGCGTTTTCTTTTCTATGCTTCACCAGCAGCGCACCGCCGACGCCCGCGCCTGCCGCGGCCACGATCCCAATGGGGATGAGCACATAAGACCAACGGAACGCGGACGCCGTGGCGGGTGTCTCCGCAGGCTCCTTGGGCTGGATGGGCGTTCCCTCAAAGATAGCCACATAGCGGACACGGTTCAGGGCGATCCGGCTGACGGTCCCGGTATAATCCGCCGTGACGGTATAGCCTTTCACATAGCTGCTGGTGGCGCTTCCGGAATAGGTGGCAACGGCCGTGTAGCGATCCGCCACGGCGTAGCCGTCCAGATTGGCGGTGTTGTCGGTCTGCCACTGGATGTCCGTGAGTGTCAGGGTCTTGCCGTTTTCTGTAATGGTTTTGGGAAGATACTGCGTATCCTGCTCGGCAAGGTTAGGATAGCTGCGCTTGGTGGTGATTTCCCTGGTGGAGCTGCCGTAGCCGGACGGCTCCACCTGCACGGTATCAAGTCGGAGCGTCAGGGTCCCCATGAGCCCGTCGTCCGTGATGAACTCCCGCTCCTGCGGCAGCAGCGCCAATACAGATTCCATGTCTTTTTTGGCGCTTTCAACGGAAATGTGCTCCGTGTGCTGGCGGCTCTCGTTTTCCGGAAGCTCCTGCTTCAGAAGGTCCGTCAGGGTGTAGTGGAAGCCGTCCTGCCGGAAGTCCGAGCGGGGGATACCGGCAGGATCGTCTTCGGGGCTCAGATCATAGATCTTTTTCAGTTCTGTACCATCGTCGTTTCGGACGATGGCGGTGGGGTAGCAGACCTTGGCATTCGGTGCCGCAGGCTCAAAGTCCGCCGCCAGCGCGGTGGGCGTCAGCGTCAAGGTCAGGCACAGCGCCGCGGCGCAAAGGGAAAGCATTCGTTTCATTTTGTGTTCCTCCTTAATGTTTCTTCATTTTATAGTGATCTCTTGTCTGCTCCAGCAGGAGGTCATATTCCCAAGGCTCTACTTCTAAGGAGAGGTAGGCCCCATCCTTCGTCATGCCGTCCACCCGATAGCGCAACACCAGAGGAAGCTGCCGCTGCTTTTTCACATCCTGGGGTGAGAGCCAGCCAGCGCCTTCTACAAAAACAGCGCGAATGGCGGAATCGTAGTTTTCTTCATAACCCTGCCAGAGAAGCGCCTCCCGCAGTTCTTCCCGCAGCTTTCTGCGCTGGGGAACGGGAACCAGACGTTCCGGCTCCAACAGGAAACGGGGATGCAGGGCTTCTAAGCAGATATCCAGCGCAGTTTTCAAAGCAGCATTCTTTTTCGTCAAGCCGCTGCGCCGGTAATCTGCCGACAGAACATCCTCGCCCTGGGCGTCGCCGGGGAAAAGGCGCACACAGCGGATGAGTTCATAGGCGTGGGCATCATCCATCATACCAAGGACACGGGTCCCATCCATGGGGAGCGTCCGGTAATGGTCGATGGCCTTCGCCAGTGCGGAAAACTGTCTCACATCCCATCCGGGTCTTCCGGGGCGGAGATCGTCCACGGTGTAATAGGTCATGCACATTCAGACATCCTCCTCACTTCATATTCATGCCGCCCATCGTGGGCGCGTCGGTCTGCTCCTGCGCTTGAAGCTCTGCCAGCTTCGGCTTTGCCCATTCCGGAAGGAACTTGTCATCCAGCACACCGATAAACTCATTACGGTTCCAGCGTGTCATCTCCCCGTCGCTAAGGCAGGTGCAGCGCACCGAGCGGCCAATGGCGTGAGGCGAACAGCCAAAGCCGTCATGGGCATACCAGAGCTGGTTTTCCTGACTCCAGCAGGATTCTTTCAGCGTGTCGGGGCTGAGTACCAGCACCTTGCCGGTATAGTCCTGCTCGGCGCGGTCACCGACACAATGCTCCGCGCCAAAGAGATTTAACGCCTGCACCGCCTTGCGGTAGAAACTGACGAAGCCATCCAGCACGGCCGGATGGCTTCGGACAACAAAATCGCTGTTGTGGTTGAGATCTGTGGGAATATATATCTTCTCTGCCCAATGCTTGTTGGCGTAGCTGAAACGCCCATCCCACTTGAGTTCGTGCAGCGTATTGGCGAGCACCCATGCGGTGCGCTTGTAGCCGTATTCCTCCAGCACCGGCGTGATACAGTTCTTGCCCAGATGCATCCCATCGAAATTCTGGCGAATGGCTTCCTCGATAGCGTTGCGGCAGGCGATGTTTGCCTTGTGGCTCTCCCGCCAAAGGGAAAGCTCATTCCGCTTACGGGCTTCAGCAGCGGAATACGGGTAGGGATAAGTATTGTTCATCCCGAGATCTCCTCCTTTTCCAACAGACGGCATACGCCCTCCAGCTGCACACCGGAATCCTCCAGCATGGTGCGAACATCATCGTCCAGCTCGTCGATGAGCACATCTGCGGCGGTTTTCTCCGCTGCCTGCACGATGACTCTGCCCTTCTCTACAAAGGACTCCAGCGCGGTGTTGGGCGAGATTCCTGCCTCCGCCAGCTGGCAGGGCGGAATTTCAAGGCCGGAGCAGTGGGGTTCGTGTTCACAGGCACCGCATGCCGTTTCCGTCATTCCGGCCTCCATCGCCATCTGGCTTCTCTCCGCCAGACGGGAGATCAGCTGTGGCGTAACGGTGGAGATGAGAGAAATGGTTTTCAGCAGTTCCGCCACGGTGGGATCTCCCGGCAGCAGCAGAACACAGCCGCTGTCGGTATGGAGGATCAGGTCGCTGACGCCTGCAAGTCCGGAGAGCTGCAAAGCGGCGCGAGGGATGGAAAGAGTTTTATTGTTAGGATCATGGTTCAAATTGAATTTCATGTTGCTTTTCTCCTTTTCGGATGATTTGGAATATGGACCAGCTTCAGCTCCCATTCGCCCAACGGCTCGTCAAAGAGGTTCATCTGGCTGGTCATGTAGGGGCGGGGATCGTAGTTGGTGATGATGAGTTCACCGAAGGACGAGCCCTTTTTCTGAGAGAGCGGGTTGCTGCGCTGAAAAGATGAAATGTACCAATCCTGATAGAGCTTACGGATAAAGGGACAGTCGTTGTAGGACAGTACCACATAACTGTCACGGCCAGTTAGCACCTGCCAGAGCCGGACATGGAATCTGCGGAAACGTCCCAGCTTCCCAGCGACCCGGTAGAGCCGCTCCGTTTTGACATAGGGCGGATCGGCATAGATAAGACTGCCTTTTTTATCTCGTTCCCGAATGAGCTGCAAGGCGTTTTTGTTCTCCAACGGCACATCTTTTAACCGTGCGGACACCGGTGGAAACAGCTTTAGGAAGCGTTCGACATCCAACCCTTTGACACCGAAAGAGTTGATCGTCCCGCTGAAGCTACCTCGGATGGCGAGGTAATACGCCGCTGCCCGCTTTACATCGTAAAGCGCCAGCCGCTCCTGAAAAATGGGGAGCAGTTCTCCGGCCTGCTCCTCCGTAAAGCAGGAGCGATCTCCGAGGCATTCGATCTCCGCCTGCACATTTTGAAAGTAGACCTCCTTATGTGCAACAAAGTCGCGGTAATACTCGAAGAGCTTGCGGCCGTGGATGGGCAGGAATCTCAGTTCCCGCAGCAAAACATTGGAGCATTCTTTGATGCAAGAGAACAGGTTCACCAGCTCGGCATCCAAGTCGTTATAAATGTCCAATCGGTTTGGGTCCGGCGGCAGAGCCAGCAGCACTGCGCCGCTGCCGCCGAACGGTTCCACATACTGCGTCAGCTTGGGCGGGAAAAGCTGCAGGATGTACGGTGCAATCTTCTCCTTGCTGCCGATCCAGGGAAAGGGCGGCTTAGCCATGTCCGGCCTCCTCGTCCTCACGGAACCGATCCATAGACCGTTCCAGACCGTTGATGGCCGCTTCCAGTCCCGCCGCCATCCGTTTCAGCTGGCGGATGGTGTCGTAGACTTCACCGGCAGTTGTGGCGTAAAAGTAGCCGTTGCGGTCGCTGGCGATGGGATGGGTCTTGCGCCGCAGCTGATTCACCAGCTTTCGCAGGTCGGTCCCGCTGACATGGAGCGTTCGCTCCAGTTCCGTCCCACCGACGCGGTTTTTCCTGCCGGAGCAGGAGTCTTTGAGGTATGCCAACAGTTGTTCATCGCGCATGTTTTCTCCTTTCCGGGGTGATTTCCCGAAAAAGGGCATAAAAAAAGAAGGGGCCGATCCCCTTTCGGAAAATCGGCCCCTAAAAATATTCTTAACCGCGCTCGCGGTTCAAGACGGTATTACTTCATTTTCATTTCCTGTTTCTGCGGGGGATACTGCACATAGTCGCTGCCGATGAACACGCCGGGATGCTCGTCCTCGTAGCGGCAGCCCAGCGCACCCAGGTCCATGTACTCATACAGCTCCTCCGGGACGGTAGTTTCGTTGGCGAGATAATATCTGCCCAGCGCGGCATAGCTGTTGACGCCCTTGAGAATCGTGTAATCACGCAGCCGCTCCGGTGAATTTGCGAAAATCTCTCCAGCCTCCGCCTCGCCCTTTTGCAGAACGATGGCGGAGAGGATTGCCTTTTCGTCCTTGGTCAGAGCGCCCATCCAGCGACGGGCCGCCTCGAATTCCTTCCGCGTCTTGAGCGGCAAGGAGAGTTTATATTTTTCTTGAAATTGTTCCCTGGTCATTTCGTTTTCATCTCCATTTTCTGTGTTTCCTGCATTGGTGACAGCATGGGCTGATAGTCCGCACGGTGCAGCAGACCGTAGGGCGAGAGCACTGCGTTGTCCTCTCTGATGAGGTCGCAGCCGTAGGCGTAGAGGTTTACATGGGAAAGCAGCAATTCCACCGAGTGGTCATCCGTCATGAAGTGAAGCTGGTCGATGGCAGTTTCCTGCGGTGAACTGATCTCCGGTGTGAGAACGTAGTCATCCAGACACTCTGTCAGGCTTATGGCGGTCGCAATGTCCTGCACCTCAAACTGCTTCAGCAGAGCCTTCAGCTTTGGAAGCTGCTTTTCAGGCGAGGGCATATCCCGCACCGCTGCGGCGAGTACGTTGAATTCCTCCAGCTCCATGGGCAGGTCGGTGAATTCTGCCGCATAGGGGATGATCCCGTCATAATCAATGACCGTGACACCCTCCCAGCCCTCCGCGCCGAGCTGCGCCTGTGCGTCCAGCAGCTCCACCTCTGCCGCGGGAAGGATCAACGTCACCGTGCGGTCATCGCCAATATCGGGATGCAATCCGAGCGTGAGCCGGAAGAGGTATCCCGGCTTTTCCGGCAGCGTCTTTTGGACGGGCGGTGCGGTTGTCAGCTCGCCATCCCGCAGCACATACAGACTGTTCACAAAAACGCCGTTTTCGCTGCACCGCATCATTCTTCCGATGCCGGCAAAGTCCAGCATCTCGAATACCGCATCCGATATGCCCTCCAGTTCCGGCACAAAGTCGTTTTCCGCGTAGAAGCGGCCAAGCTGGGCGTCATCCGCGGCCTCCACCACATGATAGCAGTCTGTTTTTGCGCTGACCGCC